>NZ_BPRG01000038.1:0-54816 GCF_036984265.1 Pseudonocardia sp. D17
GCCGGAGGCCACGCCGATCCGCCTCGCGCGCGGCCCAGACGGCCGCGTCGAGGCAGTGGCGGGACCCGTCGATACCCACCACGACCGATCGTTCGACATGCGGCGACGCCTCAGAACCAGCCATGACCACCCCCTGGGTCTCGGCGACCGAGCGTTCCACCACGGTGTGGCGGTGGGTGCGGCGAACCGGCCCAACGAACGGGGGCTTTCGTCCCGAGGGTTGCAGGGCAGGGCCACTCAGGGGGCGTGTCGTTGCCCGTCCTGCAGAGCGGTGCGCAGCCGCTGGTACTCGTCGAGGTCGATCTCGCCGGCGGCCAGCCGCTCGTCGAGGATGCTGCGCGGACGGTCGCCGTCCGGGCCGCTCGTCCACGTCCCGGGCCGACGGGCTACGACCAGCACCGCAGCAGCGGCGCCACCCCCGGCAGCGAGCAGGAGCAGCACGAACTCGACGATCCAGACCGTCGGCGACACGTCCCAACCACCCCACATCATCGGGCTGCCTCCGCGGTTCCCCGCCTGGCGATGGACGCCGCGCCGACGATGCCCGCGGCGCGCTCGGTGGGCAAGGGTCCGGGGTCGAGGCGACCGGTGACCGGGACCGGCTGCTGAGAGTTGCACATGCGCTCGAGGGTCCAGCGCCCGGCAACGACCCGGCAGAGGCTCCCTCCTCCCCGGCGGGGGCCGGAAGGCCCGGGACCCGGCCCGGGCCCGATGGTGTTCTGGAGGAGGTCGCTCGACATCTTCCGGCCCGGCGCTGCCGACGGGACCGTCGCGGTATGACAACGACACTTGTGTGGCTCATCGGGGCGGCCGTCGCGGTCGTTTTCGTCGGACTGCTCACCCTCCGGCTCGTACAGCAGTACGAGCGCGGCGTCGTCTTCCGCTTCGGTCGCGTCGTCGAGAGGGTCCGCGAGCCGGGTCTGCGGGTACTCGTGCCGATCGCAGACCGGATGATGAAGGTGAGTACCCGGGTCGTCGTCCTGGCGGTGCCCGCCCAAGGGGCGATCACCCGCGACAACGTGACGGTGAAGGTTGATGCCGCGGTGTACTTCCGGGTCGTCGACCCGGTCAAGGCCATCGTGAACGTCGAGGACTACAAGCACGCGGTGTCGCAGGTGGCCCAGACGTCTCTGCGGACCGTGATCGGGCGCGCCGACCTCGACACCCTCCTCTCCGACCGGGAGCGGATCAGCGCCGAGCTCAAGACCGTGATCGACGCGCCGACAGAGCAACCCTGGGGCGTGCGGATCGAGCTCGTCGAGCTCAAGGACATCTCCCTACCCGAGCAGATGACCCGGTCGATGTCGCGCCAGGCCGAGGCCGAGCGCGAACGGCGCGCCCGGGTGATCGCCGCCGACGGCGAACGCCAGGCCTCCGAGCAGCTGGCAGCGGCGGCCGGCCGGATGTCCGCGACTCCGGGTGCGTTGCAGCTGCGACTCCTGCAGACGGTGTCCGACGTGGCGGCGGAGAAGAACAGCACGCTGGTCATGCCGTTCCCGGTCGAGCTGCTGCGCTTCTTCGAGAACCGCGGTGGCGGCGCGCAGGAACCCGTACAGGCGCCGGAACCTGCGATCCAGTCGATCCCGTCGCCGCACGACGCCGGCCATCGATGGTGGCGCTCGCCCGACGGCGGCGTTCCGGATCCTCTCGGGCGCACGGACGATCTGGTCGACGCCGGTTACACCGTCCGAGGCCCGGACGACATCACGAACTCCGGCCCCGCCGTGTGACGTGTGGTCACGTCGTTCCTCGATGCTCGGTCCGCGTATCCGCTATCGGGACGGCAATTTCGTTGCGACGCCGAAACGGCAGCGTCCACGGGGGGTCGTAGAACCACGCAGCCGGTTCTCCGACGATTTCGATGCCCTGGTCGCTCAGAGCCTTCACAAGTTCGTCGGTTCGGGCTGCGACGGCTCTTCGGCTGCGGTCTCCGCTGAAGCGCAACACGGCGACGGTCTCCCCTGGAACCGTCACGAGCCTGACATCGTCGTCGTCAGGTATGGGCAGTGTCTCCATGGTCCACTTGGACGGCATGAAGAACCGGATCGTCCACCCACCATCGTCTTTCCGCGACTGCGCGACCGGTGCGGTCATGGCGATCTCGTCGCCACGGGCCTGCTGCTGCGCCACAGGGGCCGACATCGCGATTCCTTCGCTGCGATGATTGCCACCGAAGATGTAGCGCGCGAGACGGCGGAATCCGAGATTACGAGCGCGTTCCTCGTCGTCCGCGACCGTGGTCTCCGCCGCGACTCGCGGTCCGTACTGGCGAATCTCGATCGTCGCCGTCAACGGCCGACGGAGGAAGTGCGGTTCCTCCGTGCCGATCCGGATGCCCGCGAAAGACAACACCGACTCGACCAGCTGCGCGGCGATCTTGGTGATCTGCATGGCTTCCTCAGCGTGAGTTGGCTCGGGCTCTCCTGGAACGGAACCGTGTCAACCTGGTCGTTCGGGAGTACACGGTCTCTTCGGGCCTGGTCATGTGGGTCAGGAGCTGTGGTGTGGCCGGGTCGGCGCGGAGTGCCTCGTCAACGGTGGGGAAGCGAGCGAGCCAGGCGAGCTGGGGCCGGTCGCCGATCGGCTCGTGGCCCCGCAGCGCGTGGTCGGCGACGAGCTGCACGGCCGCTCCGTGGTGTTCGGCGGTGCGGCGGGCGCGCTCCAGGGCACGGGCCCCTGCGCCGTCCATCCCGTCGAGACCCCTGAGGTCGATCACCACCCGCTGGACGGGGGGCGTCCCGGGGGCGTTGATCGACAGGCGTCCGTCGAGGAGGCGCACCAGGCGCACCCCTGCGACGGCGTCCAGCCAGCCGTCCACTCCGATGAGATACACCTGCGGAGCAGGGACCTCGCACCATAGTCGGGCTCTCACACCGGACTCCCGTCGCTGCGCAGCTGTCGGCTCCCACCCTCGACGCCGAGGGCCGGGAGCGGACAGGGGCCCAACGGCCCGAGCGGCTACGGCCGACCGACCGCCGCGTAACTCTCACGTGAGCTGACGGCTGCGCGCCCTCGGGCGTGGCGGCGTATGCCGAGGACGATCGTCTCGGGGGCCAGAGTCGTCCGCCTCTGCCGCGACACCCGCGACCTGTCCAACGCTGCCGAGGACGGGAGGACCACCCGTACGACCATCGGGGAGAGGCGCCATGAGCACACCCGACTCGTCCGGCAACCCTTCCCACCCGGTCGTGGTCATCGCACGCGAGCCCGACACCGTGCCGAGCTGGGTTCGGTCCTGGACAAGGCATCTCGGCACAGTGCTGCACACGACCGCCGCCAACGGCACCGCCGCCGCGGTGTCCGCCGCCGGCCGCGCGCTCGAGGGCCTGGTGCTGATCCTTCGCGCCACGTCGTGTGCAGGCGGCGCCGAGACGCCACAGCTGGTCGTGGCAGCGGTGCAGGACGACGCGTGGGATCGGCCTGTCGTGGACACCGCGGCTTCGGTCGCAGACCTGTGTCATGCGCGGCTGAGGGTGTTGCACGCCGTGCCGCGCGCCTTCGGCGAGCGCAGTGTCGGGCTCGCCGAGGCCGTAGATCGAGGCAGGCAGCTGGTCGGCGCTGCTGTGGCACGTTCCGGGATCACGGCGACGGGGCAGCTGGTGCGGGCTTGGCCGCACGAGGTACTCGACGAGACCCTCGAGGCCGATCTGCTCGTCGTCGGCGGGCCTCGTCCCGGCAGTGCTGCCGAGCTCGGGCCCACCGCCCGCGCTGCGCTGTTCCATGCGCCCTGTCCGGTACTCGTCGTTCCACGAGCAGGTCGTTGAGCTGCGCCGGGGGTAACGACGAGCTCGAGGAACTCCTGGTCACCCGTCGGTGAACACGAGGACGTCCGCACGACCTGTGACCGGGCCCATCTCGTCCAGCTCGTGCTCCGCGCGACGTCCGGGTCGAGGGCGACGTCGGCCGGGAGGTGAGCGGGGTCGTACCTCCCAAGACCCCGCGAGCGTGCCCACAGTCCGTGACCGGGACGTACAGCCGACCGGGGCCGATCGGTTCGGCGGACACGGCCGTTCGGCGCGAATGTACGGACCGGCGGCCCCTGTCGAACGGGTGGTGCCGGAGCCGACGCTGCAAGGGTGACCACCAGGACGGGGACACCGCCGCCGGCCCCGGCGGCTCGCAACGGCCGGCGGCGCGTTCGCGCGGTCCGGCACGACGGCACGGGCCGCAGCCGGTTCCGTCCCCGCCGATCACCCACCCCGCGGGAGCTGTCTTCTCGACGGTCCGGTCGCCGAATGCCGCGGCCGTGAGCGCCCGGGTCGTGCTCGCCGCCGATGACCTGGTCACGGCCAGATGGGCGGCAGCAGAGGCGGAGCGCCTGCACGCAGCGCTGCAGGTGGTGGGGACCGGCGACGACATCGCCCGGGCCCGAGTGACGCGCCTGCTGCGCGCCTCCTTCCCCGGCGCCGCGGTGACGTCGCGCCGGGTGGCCGACCCGCTCGGCGCCGACCTGTCACGGGTCGGCGCCTCGGCGGAGTTGATGGTCGTCGCCGCGGTGTCGGGCTCGCGCGTCGTCGGTGACGCGGTCTGCCCGGTCGCCACCGTGCCCCCGACGGTTCCTCCCGTCGGCCGCGTCATCGTCGGGGTGGCGCCCTGGACCGCGCCATGCGTCCTCGACGTCGCCGTCCGCGAGGCGGTCGCACGCGGCGCGGAGCTCGTCGCGGTTCGGGCGTGGGCCGGTCCCGACTCCGACCTCGGCCGAATCCTGCCCGACACCCTGATGAGATGGGACCGCGGCCTGGAGCGGGCCCGCCGCGAGCTCCAGCGGTCGGTCGACCGGTGGCGTACCGAGGAGACGGGCGGACGGTTCAGGTTGCTGACCGTTCGGGACGACGCGGCACCGTTGCTCATCGCCCTCAGCACGGATGCGGAGCTGCTTGTCCTCGGGCGCTCCTCGCGGGGCACGGCGTCGGGGACCGTCGCGAGTATCCCGGTGGGCGACCTGGTGGCCGCTGTCAGATGCCCGGTCATCGTCGTGCCGGAACCGGCCACGCCGCTCGACGCGTCTGCCTCGGAGCGCGCCCGATCGGGTTCGTGACCGTTTCGGGGTCGCCTCGCTCGGCTGCGGTTCCCGTTGGTCCCGGTTGATCGGACCGGTGGTCCCGTGTCCTGATGCCCGGCGACGGTCACCATGACCGCATGCCTTACGACCGAGCGCGAGCAGACCGGCAGAACGTGCGCCCCGCGTCACCGGCGGCCGGTGTGTCGTACGACCGGCGCCAGACCCGGCTGCGGTCCGCCGGCCCGGCCCCGGCGGTCGTCGCGGTCGACGCCCGGCTCCGCCGGGGGACACCGGCGTGACGGCCACGCAGCGCGGCACCCGGGTGTGGCTGTGGCTGATCAGCCACACGCTCAACCGCCTGACCACATCCCTCGCCAGGTCGGGCCACGGGCCCTGGAGCCTCGTCCGCCATGTCGGGCGGCGAAGTGGCCGGTCGTACGAGACGCCACTGCTGCTGGCGCGGACGTCCGATGGTTTCGTCGCGGAGCTCACCTACGGGCCAGCCGTCGACTGGTACCGCAACATCGCCGCGGCCGGAGGGTGCACCGTCGTCCATCGTGGCCGGTCCTACACCGTCGACGGCGTCGAACCGTGCAGCACCGACGACGGTCTCGCGGCGTTCCGCGGAGTGCCGGGCGTCCTGCTGCGGCTGCTTCGTCGCCGCGAGTTCCGGCTCCTGCGCGTCGGGGAGTCGTGATCCCGCCGGCCGGGGCGACGAGCCACGGCCCGGCCGCGCCGGCCCCTGCCCTACCGGCGCATCCGGTTGATCTCACGCTGGATCCGCTCGTCCGTCACCGGACGCTCCACGAACGCCGACCACGCGTTGGCGAGCACCCCGACCCCCCACAACACCAGTGGGATCACCGGCCAGAAGAACGGTGCCCCCGTCCACGACCAGATCGCGATCAGCAGGCCGTTGATCGCGATGTAGATGGCGAGGTGCAACCAGAAGCCGCGCTTCTGCTCGACGCGCCGACGTGCCAGCTCACGCAGGTCCGCCGAATCCTCGGATGTCCTGGGTTCGTCGGTCGAACGGTCGTCGGTACTCATGACGGATTCCCTTCTGCCGCCGAGGCGTGACACCTCGGACGATCAACCGGCCGGCGTGGTCGGGACCTGACCGCGAACGGTCTCGAGCAGGTCTGCGGCGCATTCGCGGAAGACGCGCCAGCGCCGTTCGTTGTCGTGCACCAACCGGGCGGACTCGCCACACAGGTCGGCCGCCCGGGCGAGCAGCTCGGTCGTCGATCGCAGGCGACGCGGGACGACGCGATCGCCCGCGAGATCCACGCGCAGCGCCGCCGGGGTGAAGTCGATGCAGTCCAGCATCTCCGCGGCACGTTCCAGCAGTCGCCCGATGAGGGTCTGCATCCGAGCGGCGAGCCAGTCGTTGGCGATGATGCGGTGCCGTTCCCCGAACACGTCGGCGAGCACGTCGAACTCCAACAGACTCCCGGCGGCATGCCAGCTGCTCTCCATCGCCGTAGCCAGCCAGTCCCCTCCCGCGGCGAATCCCGCACCGGCCGCGCGCAGCTCGGCGATCATCGCCTCGATCTCGACGGGCCGGCCCTCACCCTCCATGAACAACGCGCCGTCGAGCGCGATGGCCGCCTCGCTGTTGAGATCATCGGGCCCCTGGTAGGGGCTGGCCACGACGTCGGTCACGGGTTCGACGGACGCCCAGCGGTCGGCGAGAGCATGCAGGGTCCGGGCGTGGCGCTGCAGGCGCAACGCGGTCTCCAGCGGGGCCGAGGAGTAGAAGCGCTCGTGCTCGGAGTGGAAGCGCGCGAGGTTCGTGATCGCGTCGAGCAGCGCCGTCGGTCCTCCGGTGCTCGCGCCCCGTGTCTCGCGGTCGGTGTCGGTCATACCGGGACGATGCGCTCGAGCGGACCGGTTCCGTAGGGTCCGGCGACCCGCTACCTGCGGGCCCGTCGTCCTCGGAGTCCGAGCAGGGCGGTCAGCAGCGCCGGGTACGACCAGACGGAGTCCCCGTCTGCGCGAGTCCCTCAGCGACCTGTCCAGAACCGAGCTACCCGCACCCCGCACGCATCGACCAGCACGTGCGGCAGCAGCACGGCCCGCACCCCACCGGCGCGCCACGCCACCACCGTCATCACGGTGCCCACCGTCGCGGCGCCCGCCAGGAAGCCACCCCGGCCTCGGTCGGAGGGCCGCACGAGCTGGGGGGCCAGGTGCCAGACGGTGAACCCGGCCAACGGCCAGATCCCGGCCCGCATCTGGTCGCCCGGGAACCGGTCCAGGAACAGACCCCGCCACAACAGCTCCTCACCCAGGGCGTTGACCGCCGCGGTCCCGGCCGCGACCAGAGCGACCCGCAGGCCGACCAGGCGGCGGTTCGGCACCAGCTCGGTGGCGACGGCACCGACGACCGGAAGCGCCAGGACAGCGAGCTCGGCCGGACGGGGTCGACGTCCCGCGCCCAGCACGTCCCGGCATCCGCGCAGCCCGAGCACCCACACCGGAAAGGCTCCGCACCACCCAGCCCAGTACACCGCGAATCCCGCCAGGTGGGCCGCGCGCGGCGACAGCAGACGGCCGAACAGCGCGAAGACCCCTGCCATCGTCACCGGCACCGCGACGGGAACCGCCAGCACGGCCAGGCGCGCGACGTCGCCGTCGTGCCGCCGCGGCCGCCGTGACGGCCGCCGGAGCACCGCCCGGCACAGCCGCGGCACCGCGCGGACCACCGCGTCCGCAGCTGCGACCGGCTCGGTCATCGGTCGCACCGCGCGGTCGGCGTCGGCGAGCACTCGCGCACCGGTTTCCGCGGCGGGTCCCCTTTCCTCGTGACGGTGACAGGTGTCGCTTCCTCCTTCGCGTCCTCACGAGGGTCCGCCCCGTCGGCGGGCTCGACCAGGGCCGAAGACGACGTGGCCCGGCGCGCGGCATCCGAACCGCCTCGATTTCCGGACCGCGCCGTCGGACCAGGGTGGCGCCGCCGGACCGAGCGCAGACCTAGCGCCCAGCCGGACAGGACCGGCGCGCCGACGGCGACCACCCGGTACAGCACTACCCCGGAGATCGCGGCACGAGGCCCGACGCCGGCTGCGACGAGTCCACCCACCAGCGCGACGTCCACGGTGCCGATTCCGAACGGCAGCAACGACAGACCCGAGGCCGCCATGCCCGCCGTGTACGCCAGTGCGAGCCCACCCGCCGACGGCAGAGCGACCCCGCCGGCCGCCAGGCACGCCGCCAGGCAGCCGAGATCGAAGAGCCAGTTCAGCAGGGCGCAGGCGATTGCTGCCATCCAGGTCGAGGCGTGCGGGCGGATCCTGGTGAGGTCGGCCGCGACGCCGTGCAGCCTGCGCTCGACCCGGGACGTGCGCGTTCCGGGATGACGACGCAACATCCGCACCGGCACCGCGACGGCAGCATCCGGATGTGTCGCCAACCACCACGAGCCGAGCACCACCAGGACGAGCAGTGCAGCGCCCGTCGTCACCGACCCGATGGTCACGGCCGCCCCGACGAGGAGGGCACCCGCGGCACCCAGGCCCGCGAGCGTGACGGTGGCCAGCACCCCGCTCGCGACCAGCTGCCAGACCGCGGCCGTGGCGTCGACGCCGCGCTCGCGCGCCCACCGGTAGGCGTAGGTCGACGAGGCCGCGACCCCGGCCGGCGTGCTGCTGTGCACGGCGTTCGTCACCAGGACCCCGGCCAGCACGTCGGCGGTACCCAGCCGCCTCCCCGCTCCCGCCAGCATGGACCGCTTGCCCGCCGCCAACGCGACGAAGGACGCCGCCGTGAGTGCCACCGCCGCCGCGAGCCATCCGGTGCGTGCGACCGACAGCACGCTGAGAGAGCGGAGCAGGGCCGGCCCGGCCACGATCAGCTCGATGGCGACGACAACCACGAAGGCGGCGATGACGACGGGGCCCCGCCACGCGTGCGACGCCGCGCTCATCGCGTCTCCTCTGCCGGTCCGCCTCGTCGTCTCGAGACTGCCCTCGGAGGACGGCACCGAGGAGGTGCGAACCGCCCACCGGTCGAGGTCCGAAGGTCCTGGCCTTCCATTGCGGACGCCACGACCGGAACGCGACGCCGGTCTCGGCCGGTGACATGGGGCCCCACGACCCCCGTTGTGGGCGTCGTACGGCCCGATGCGACGCGAGCTGGCCCTCGACATCGTGAGCGGGCAGCGGACCGGTCCTCGGCAGAGCGATCGCGTCCTTCAGGCCGGGGCATTCCCACCAGGGCTGCTGCCCCGTCGGAGAAGAGGAACCAGCATGACCGCAGACCGGAGCCGGATCGTGGTGGGCGTCGACGGGTCGGAACCGTCGCGGCAGGCCCTGCGCTGGGCACGGTTCCTCAGCCGGGCGTTCGACGCCGAGATCGAGGCCGTCACGGCATGGACGTTCCCGACCGTGGGTGCGGGCGCCCCGAACTGGCCGGACGACTGGGACCCGGCCGCGGACGCCGCGCAGGTGCTGCACGAGGCCGTCGTCGACACGCTCGGCGAGCACCCGGACACACCCGTCCACGAGCGGGTCGTCGAGGGCGGGGCTGCGCGCACATTGCTCGAGATCAGTTCAGGCGCGCGCATGCTCGTGGTCGGCAGCCGGGGACACGGCGGGTTCAGCGCTCTGCTGCTCGGCTCGGTGAGCGCGGCGTGCGCGGAGTACGCAGCGGGTGCGGTGCTGGTCGTCCACGGTGACACCCCGCCGCCTCCCTGACCGAGTTGCCCTGACGCCGCATCGGCACCGGTCCCGCGGGCGGTCCGATGCCGCGCGGTCAGGACCGGGCGATGAGCACCGGGCATTCGGCGAGGTGCAGCAGGGCGTGGCCGACCGAACCGAGCAGCAGCCCCGACACCCGGCCCCGCCCGCGTGATCCCACGACGAGCAGCTGTGCCGTCGCCGACAGCTCGAGCAGCGCCTCGGCGGGCCTGGCGCGCCGCACCAGGGTGCGGACCTCGACGTCCGGGTACTTTTCACGCCATCCCGCCAGCCGCTCGGACAGCAGACGCCGCTCATCCGCGTTGATCGCGTCGAAATCCACGATCGGTCCGAGCTCGACCAGCAGCTGGTCCGACCACGTGTGGACGGCGAGCAGCGGCGCACCGCGCTCCGCGGCCTTCGCGAACGCCAGCTCCAGCGCGGGATCGCTGCGCGCGGACCCGTCGACGCCGACGACGACCGGTCGGTCGTCACCACTGTGGCCGGGGACGCCGCGCACGACCACGACGGCGCAGTCCGCCTTCGCCGCGACGCTCATCGAGACCGATCCCAGCAACAGTCCGGGGACGCCGCCCAGCCCCCGGTTACCGGTCACCAGCAGGGACGCGTGCCGCGACTCGTCGAGCAGCACCGGGACCGCGAACCCGTCGCGGGTCTGCGTGTCGACGTCGAGCCCCGGGTGTACCCGGGTGGCCTGCTCGGCGGCCATGTCCAGCGCGGCCCGCGCCGAGACGACGACGTGGCGTGCCGCCACCTCGCGCGGTTCCCCCTCCTCCACGGGACGAGCCGGCGGCGGCCCCAGTGCGGCGACGAGCCGAAGCGGTGCCCCGGTCGACGCGGCCTCGGCTGCGGCCCACGCCACCGCGTCCGTCGCGGACCGCGAGCCATCGACACCGACGACGACGGCCCCACTGTGCTCTCGGCTCATGGTCTCCTCCTGTTCGACATCGAAGGTCCCTGCTCGAGTCACCCCGACCACTCCAGGCCGTGACGGCGGTCGCGACGAGTTCGCCGACCATCCCCGGTTTCCGGCCACGCTCGTCGGATCGGGGCGCCTCGTTCAGGGTCGAAGGACTCCGGTTCCCGGGTCGGACGACGTGTCCGCCCCCGGGTGCCCGTCCGTGCGCCTGCCGCTGACCGCCAGTCCCGGGCTCTCGGGGACCGACGCCGACCGCGGCGTCGTGCCGGCCAGGAACACGACCGAGTCACCGGGTCCGAGGGTCCGGAAGTCCCCGCCGCACGCCACCCGGATGGCTGTGCCAGGGCCTGCCGGGGCGGACACGCGCACCTCCCGGCCGCTGACCCGGACCTGCACGGACAGTCCCCGGTACTGCACGGCGAACTCCAACGCACCGAATCGCTCGGGCCAGTGCGGGTTGAACCAGAGCGCGTCGTGGCGGGTCTCGAGGCCGGCGAAGCAGCGCTGCAGCAGGTCGACGGAACCGGCCATCGCGGCGAGGTGGACACCCTCCGCGGTCGTACCCCCCTGGACGTCGGCGACGTCGCTGCGCAGCGCCCGCTCGAAGTGGTCCAGGGCCGCCTCCCGGTTCGCCCTGGCCAGCACCCACGCGTGGACCAGCGCGCTGAGCGTCGACCCGTGCACGGTGCGAGCGAGGTAGTGGTCGATGGTGAGCGGGATGACGGCGGGTGGCAACGGGTAGCCGAGCCCGCCCAGCAGCTCCCGCAACTCGTCGGCGGACATCAGGTAGAACAGCATCAGCACGTCGGCCTGCTTGGAGACCTGGACCTCGTCGACCGAGCGACCCTCCGCCTCGAGGATCCGGTCCAGCCGCTGCAGGTCGTCGTACCGACGGCGGTACTCCGCCCAGTCCAGCTCGTCGAGGCGGTGCTGGTCGTGGAACTGCTCGATGATCCCGGAGGGCAGGAACGGCACGTACATCCGCCGGGTCAGCGTCGACCAGTGCAGGAGCTCGGCTGGCGTGAGCCCGAGCCGCTCGACGAGCTCGAGGCGCCGAGTGCTCGGTAGCGTCTCCAGCACCTCGTGCGCGCGGCGGAAGAGCCACACGGCCATCACGTTCGTGTAGGCGTTGTCGTCGACGCCCGGCTCGTCGGCGCCGGGGTAGCGCGTGGAGTACTCGTCGGGCCCCACCACGCCACGGATGCGGAACCGGTCCAGCAGGGGGTCGTAGCTGGTGAGGTCGGCGAAGAACCTGGCGATCTCCAGCATGGTCTCGGCGCCGTGCTCGGCCAGGAACTCCAGATCGGCCGTCGACTGGTAGTAGGTCCAGATGTCGTAGGCCACCGCGAGACCGACGTGTCGCTGCAGGTGGCTGTGGTCGGGGAGCCACCTGCCCGACAGCGGGTTCAGATGCACCGTCTGTGCCTCCTCGCGGCCGTCGCTGCCCGACTGCCACGGGAACATCGCGCCGCGGAAGCCGGCGGCCCTCGCGGACCGGCGCGCGCTGTCGAGCCTGCGGACGCGGTAGTGCAGGAGCGCGCGGGCGAGGACGGGCATCCGCAGCGTCAGGACCGGGAAGACGAACAGCTCGTCCCAGAAGACGTGTCCACGGTAGGCCTCGCCGTGCAGGCCGCGCGCAGGGATGCCGGCGTCGAGATCGAGGTCGTGCGGCGACACCGTCTGCAGCAGATGGAACAGGCCCAGGCGCAGGGTCCGCAGGGTGTCGTCGATCGTGACGCTGCCGCGTGGGGCCGGTTCCACGTCGAAGCGACGCCACAGCTGGGCCCAGGCCAGCTCGTGCGAGGCGAGCAGCTCGTCGAAGCCGCCCGCGTCCCGGATGAGGTCCACGGCCGCCCCCGCCGGGTGCGCGATGGCGACGTCGCGCGATGTCACCATCGTGATGATCTTCTCGATCGTCACGGGCGCTCCTTCGACGAGATCCACGACGACGTCGTGCCCGATCCGTCCGCGGTCGTCGACCAGCGTCCGGTCGTGGCGGCCGACGACGCGTGTCCGCGCCGCCGTGGCGACGAGGATCCCGGACCGGGTCGTCCGTGCGGTGAGCAGCACCGTCTCGGCGTCGACCTCGCGCTGCTCGTCCACCTGCAGATGCCGGCCGGCCATCTGCCGGTACCGCGCGACGCCGGCGTTGGTCACGGTCGCATCCACCTCTGATCGCACCCGCAGCCGCCCGGACCAGTTCTCCGCGATGACGACGGTCTGCAGCCCGGCGACGTGCCGCCGTCCCATGTGGACGAAGCGTCGCTGCCGGAGCGTGAACCGTCGCCCCTCTGCGTCGGCGAAGCGGACCAGCCTGGTGAGCAGTCCTCGGCGCAGGTCCAGGGCGACCCGGTGCTCGGCCGGCCGTCCGGCCCGGCCGAGCGGATCGAGCCACTCTCCGGCTCGGTCGTCGTTCACAGCGATGCGCGTCGGCAGCCAGTTGGGCAGGTTCACCATGCTCTCGGTGGTGACGGTCCGGCCCGCGAGCTCGTCGTCGAGCCGGTTGTAGACCCCCGCGGAGTAGGTGCCCGGATAGTGCACGCCGTCGGCCGAGCTCTCCGGGGCCGCTCCGCGGGTCGCCAGGTAGCCGTTGCCCAACGTGCACAAGGCCTCGCGTCGCCCTTCGTCGCCCGGGTCGAATCCCTCGAAGACGACCGTCCACGCGTCGACGGGCCGCCGTGATGACTCGGACGCAGGTCCGCGACCCGACAGCCCCACGCCGGACGTCGGACTCACCGCGAGGGCTGGGCCGTCGCGACGTCCGCGGGACCGGGCTCCGGACCGGCCGGCACGTAGGGGTCCAGTCGCGCCGGGACGGCGACGATCGGACAGGGTGCGAACTCGATGAGCCGGCGCATCGTGGACCGCGCCGTCGCCGGCTGTGGATGATGACCGACCACGATCGCCCTCGCGGACACGGCGAGGTCGCCCAAGCCACGTCCGACCCCGTCCTGGATCACCTCGCCGGCCACGGCGACGTCCGGGGCCTGGTCGGTGATCCAGCGCATCCCCCAGTCGACGAGACGGTGTGCCGCGGCGTCGTCGTCGGGCGAGATCGTTCCCGACGGGCTCCGATCGGCGGCACAATGGGCGACGAGCACCGGTGCCGCCGACGCCCTGGCGAGCAGCAATGCGGTGTCGAGGACGCCCGGCCCGGTCCTGAGGTCGTCCACTGCAGCGACGATCGGACCGCCCCGTGCGGGAGGCATGCCCGGCCGGGCGCCCCGGACGACGGCGACCGGACATCCCACCCGGCCTGCGAGACCCAACGCGATGTGTCCCACGAGCGTCCCGGACCAGGCGCCGTCGCCGTAGCTGCCCACGACGAGCAGACAGGCGTGCCGCGCACGGTCGTGGAGCAGGTCCACGGTGTTGCCACTCACGATCTCCACAGATGCGTGGGCGACGCCGCAGCGTTCCGCGTCGGCGACGAGCTCGCGCATGTAGGGCGGGAGAGGCGCGGAGGCCACGTCCGCGGAGCCGTGGATCCGGGCGTGCAGCAGCACGAGCGGCGTCCCGGTCGCCGCAGCGAGCTCGGCCGCCCAGTGCAGTGCGACCCGCGACGACGCGGACTCGTCGACACCGACGACGACGGGCCGGGAACGGTGCTGGCTGGACATCTCGACGGCCTCCATGGCGACGCGTGATCCGTGCGTTCCAGCCTCGCGGAGCGGTTCTGAACCCGGCAGGGGCCGTCGGCGGGCCCGAGCCGGGTCGAAGGTCCCCAGGTCGTCGTGTGGCCGGACCGGGCGCGACGGAATGTGGCGCCCTACCGCTCCGACCTCGGTGTCGTCCGGCGCCACGATCCGCAGCCGGGTCGGTGTCGGAAGGAGATGACCTCAGACCATGCTGTCGCTCCCGGGGTCGTCGTTCCCGGGACCGTCGTTCCCAGGGCCGCCGTGCTCGGGTTCCGGATGGGTGCCGGAGCCGGGGACGATGAGCACCGGGCGGTGCTGGCGGCGTAGGACCGCGCGCGAGACCGAGCCGCCGAGCAGTCGTTCGAAGGTCGCGCCGACGCCTTCGCCGTGCGAGCCCACGATGATCATCAGTGCGTCGGTTTCCTCGGCCACGTCGATCAGCAGCCCTGCGGCGTCGCCGTGGCCGGCGTGGTAGGTCCAACTGCCCGGGGAGCCGGCCAGCACAGCGGCGACCCGGCGTCGTTGGGCAGCCAGCGCGCGGCGAGCCTCTTCCTCCCAGTCGGGCCGGTCCGGGTCGACGGGATAGTCGGACAGGTCGACCCCGTGCACGACGTGCAGGTGCGCGTGAAGGCGGCGGGCCAGGTCCGCGGCCACGCGCAGCGCGTCGTCGGCGACCGGGTCGCGGCTGTGTCCGAGGACCAGGCTGGTCGTGGCGCGGCCGTGGTCCACGCCGTCGACGCGTATCCGGAGCGAGGGGTTGTCCTGGTCGGCCATGCTCGGCTCCCCTGCTGTCATCGCTGTGCGTGTCGTCCCGCGTCGTCGGGTCGGCGCGCCCCTGATGCAACGGTCATATCCGTGAGCGAACTGCGCAACCAGCGTTTCTGCGCAGAAGAGCGGACGGCGAGCGGACCTGACGCCGTGAGGCGGAGTCCGCGCCGGATCGCCCTGGATCTCGCCAGACGACCGCCGTACGGCCGCCGCGGCGGACAACAGGTGGGGGCCGCGCGTCCCGATGGCGTCAGCCGGCCGGTAGAACGACGCCCACCGGTGAACGCGATGCTGTGGCGCCCCGCGCCGGCAGTCCGTCCTCGCCGCGACGGCGGCACCGCTGCCGCGCCGTGACCTATGGCCCTGCTCCCGACCTTCGCCGCGGTTGATCGTGGAGGGTGGAGAGGAGGCGCGACGACGATGATGCAAGCGGAAGACCCGGCCCGGCACGGTGGGCCGTTCCTGGCGGAGGACGAGGTGCGCGAGCTCGTCGAGGTGGCCCGGGAACGGGAGCGGGTCGCCCTCGAGCGGGAACACATCGCCGAGGAACGCGAGGCCGTCGCCGCCGAGCGTGAGAGGCTCGCGCTGCGGCGCGAGCAACTCACCGATGCTCGTGGGGAGCAGTTCACGCACCTTGTCGAGCGGGCGGCGGCCGCGGATCGGCGCGAGCACCTGGCGGACGAGCGCGAGCGGCTCGCCGACGAACGCGAGCGGCTGGCAGACGTTCGAGAGCTCACCGCCGACGAGCGGGAGCGGCTGGCCGACGAACGCGAAGGCACCGCGGAGCAGCGCGAACGCGAGCGCCGTGCCCGCGCCGACGCAGCGGTCGAGCGCAGGGCCGACGCCGCGAGCAGGGAACAGGCGCGCATCGAGCGGGAGACTGCAGCGACCCGGCGTCGGTGGGATCGCCGAGCGGTACGACGCACGGGCGACGGCGCCCACCCCACCGCCCCGCCCGGCTCTCCGGATCACCCGGAAACTCCTTAGCCCCGGCGTGTGCACGGGGTACCCGGGAGGTTGTCGTGGGCAGGGTGCACGAGACCAACGGGCCGCCCCCGAGGTGCTGCGGCAACCGGGTACTGATCGACGCCAGCACCTCCCCGAGCCGGACACATCACCGCACGCCGGCCACATCCGACATGTGCGTCGCGCGGTCGTTGTCGTCCGGGGGCGGGTCCGGCTCCTCGTCGATCGGCGGGTGGACGACGGCGACCGGGCACGGCGAGTGGTGGATCAGCGCCTGACCGACCGACCCGAACCGCATTCCCCGGACCAGGCCGGGTCCTCGGGACCCCACCACGACGAGCGCGGCGTCAGCCGCACACTCGACCAGCGCCCGAGCCGCGTTGGCCCGCACCGGGAGGGGCCGGACCTCGACCTCCGGGTACCGCCGCTGCCAGGGCCGCAGCACCCGGTCCAGTACCCGCCGCTCCGTCTCCTCCATGACGGCCCGCTCCACCGCCAGCGGCTCCAGCAGCGGCTCGAGGCCGGGTTCGCTCCACGCCCGCACTGCGACGACCGGGGCACCCCGCAGCGAGGCCTCCTCGAAGGCGAACCCGACTGCGGCGCCACCACGCGGCGTGCCGTCCACGCCGACCACCACCGCCGCCCGCCGGTCGGCCCGACCACGCACGATCACCGTCGGGCACGCCGCCTTCGTGGGCAGCGTCAGGCCCACGGACCCGAGCAGCAGTCCGCTGAAGCCGCCACGCCCGCGATGGCCCACCACGACCACACACGCCGTCCGCGACGCGGCCGCCAGCACGGCGGCGGGGGAACCGCTGACCACCTCCCGGTCGAGCTCGAGGTCCGCCGCCACCTCGTGGGCCGCCGCCTCGGCCGCGTCCAGCCGGGGTCGCGTCCGGCCCAGCAGCAGCTCGAACTCCACCCCTCTGGGCGGCAGCACGAGGTCCGAGCGCGGTGGCTCGACGGCGGCGACGAGACGCAACGCCACTCTGCGGTCACGTGCCTCCGCGGCCGCCCAGCGCACCGCCTCCATCGCCTCGTCCGAGCCGTCGAGACCCGCGACGACCGAGTCCGCACCCCTTGCCGCCATGGCCCCTCCAGGTGGTCGACGAGCCCCGCCCAGGGTGGTCGCTCGTCGCACGGGACGCCGCTGCGCTCCGGCCCCCTCCCTCGGGTCGAAAGGCCTGCGCGTCGTTCAGGCAGGTCCAGCGAGCTCCTTGAGCCACCCGAGAACCATGCCGACGCGGTCGGCGAACTCGACGAGCAGAGCTTCCTCCCCGTCGGAGAAGTCGCGGTCGACGGTGAACCGGACCAGCGATGCGCCGCCCACCACGCGGCCCCCGGTGAGCAGCGGCACCGCGACGACCGCCGTGACCGGGAACCGGTCGAGGAACCGGGCCTGTCCGTCCGACGCCTCGACCGGGCGGCGCCGGCCGTCGAGCCGGTAGCGCACGGGACGGCCGTCCTCGACGACCGGTCGCCACAGTCCGATGTCGGCACGCTGCGCGGTCTCGTCCATGATCGCGGCCATCGCCCGGCTCATCGTCAGGTCGACATGGTGCGCGGCCAACGCCCGCAGCCACAACCCGTCGTCCGAGAGCTCTCGGACGGTGACGGCGTTCCCGGAGGCCGTCGCGGCCGACTCCGTCATCGATGTGAGCAATTCGCGCAGGGCGCGTTCGATGTCCTGGTCGACGCGGTTGCGCAACCAGGCCCGGGACGCGGCTAGGCCGTCCACGTCGTCCTCGGTGCCGGCACGTCCACTCCCCCCGTCCGCTCGTCCCCGCCCATGGCTCGTTCCGGAGTGCACGGCCGTTAGCGATCGAGCGGGCACCGATCGAGCGGGCACCACCGGAGCGGGGCACGTCACGATCGGGCCGGAGGTCCTCGGCGACGGAGCCGGAAGCCTCGCGCGCCCAGCCGGGCCGGCCCGAAAGCCTGTGGCGTCCGGTAGGCGGCGGGGAGGAACGGTGCACGCAGAGTTGGGAGACCGGCCTGGTCGCGGCGCCCTCGACGACGAGCCACCGAGGTACCCGTGAGCACCGGGAACCCGGTTCGTCGGGAGACGTCATGAGCCCGGTGGCGCCGGGAGAGGGGCGACGACGGACGGTCACGGCGGTGCCCACGACGTGGCTCGCCTGGTCGCTGCTGCCCGCGACGGTGCTGGCACTGCTCGGCGGGCTGGTGGCGACCTGGGCCGGCGCCGGACGGGCCGCGGAGCTGACCTGGGCGGCCGGGACGGTCGCCGCGCTGGTCCCGTCGCTGGTGTGGGTCGCGGCGGCGCTGCGCCGCGGGCGGGTCGGTGTCGACCTGCTCGCGGTGCTGTCGCTGGTGGGCACCCTCCTGGTCGGCGAGTACCTCGCCGGCGCCCTCATCGCGGTCATGGTGGCCACGGGACGGGCGCTGGAGTCCGCCGCGGAGCGGCGAGCCTCGCGCGATCTTCGCGCGCTCTCCGAGCACGTCCCGCGGACCGCGCGGCGCCGCGTCGGCGACGTCGCCGACGTGGTGGCGCTGGACGACGTCGAGGTCGGTGACCTGCTCGTCGTCGGCCCCGGTGAGGTGGTTCCGGTCGACGGACGGATCCGTACTTCGGCGGCCCTGCTCGACGAGTCCGTCCTGACGGGCGAGTCGGTTCTGGTCGACCGCGCAGTGGGCGAGTCGGTTCGCAGCGGTGTCGTCAACGCGGGAGGCGCGTTCGAGGTCCACGCCGACCGCATCGCGGCCGACAGTACGTACGCGGGGCTCGTCCGCCTCGCGCAGGAGGCGGGTGCGGAGAGCGCCCCGATCGTCAGGCTCGCGGACCGCTACGCGGCGTGGTTCGTCCCGCTCGCACTGGCCGTCGCCGCCGCGGCCTGGATCGTCGGCGGGTCCGCGGTGCGCGCCGTCGCGGTGCTCGTCGTCGCCACTCCGTGCCCGCTGCTGCTGGCCGCCCCGGTGGCGATCGTGTCCGGTCTGTCCCGCGCGACGAAGTGCGGGGTGGTCGTCCGCAGCGGCGCGGCGCTGGAGAGCCTCGGCCGGGCACGGACGCTCGTGCTGGACAAGACCGGCACACTCACCCAGGGCCGGCCACGGGTGATCGACGTCGCCGCCTCGCCCGGATGGACCCCGAGCGAGGTGGTCCGGCTCGCGGCGTCGGCCGACCAGGTGTCACCGCACGTGCTGGCAGCCGCGATAGTGGCGCACGCGCGTACCAACGGCATGACGCTCTCCGTGCCGAGCGCCGTCGTCGAGGAGCCCGGCCGCGGGGTCTCCGCCGTCGTCGAGGGCTCCCTCGTGCGGGTCGGCAGGCGGTCGGCGCCGCCCTCGGCGTCCTGGACGCGCAGCGTGGCCGCACGGGCCCTGCTCGACGGTGCGACGGTCGTGTGGGTCGGTCGCGGTGGTCACCAGGACAGCACCGACGACGAGGCCGACGACGAGGGCGACGACGTCGTCGGCGCGATCCTGCTGCGGGACCCGTTGCGCCGCGACGCGACGCGGACGCTGCGCCGGTTGCGCACGGCCGGGCTGCGGCGGCTGGTGCTGCTCACCGGCGACCGTGCGACGCCGGCGCGCGAGGTCGGCGCCATGCTGGGCCTCGACGACGTCCGCGCCGAACAGTCACCGGCCGACAAGGTGGCGGCGGTTCGCGCGGAGCGCGAGGAGGCCGTCACCGTCATGGTCGGCGACGGGGTCAACGACGCCCCGGCCCTCGCTGCGGCGACCGTCGGTGTGGCGATGGGCTCTCGCGGGGCGACGGCCGCGTCCGAGGCGGCCGACGTCGTGCTCACCGTGGACCGCCTCGACCGGCTCGCCGACGTGATGGGTATCGCGCGCCGCTCTCGCCGGCTGGCCGTCCAGAGTGCACTCGTCGGCATGGGGCTGTCACTGCTCGCGATGGCCGTCGCGGCCGTCGGCCTCCTGCCGCCGGCGGCCGGTGCCCTGCTCCAGGAGGGGATCGACGTCGCCGTCATCCTCAACGCCCTGCGTGCGCTACGACCGGGACGTCCCGACACGGTCACCCTGCCGGCCGACGCGGAGGCGCTCGTGCACCGTTTCGAGGCCGAGCACCGCGACCTGGCCGATGCGTTGCCGGCGCTGCGCGACGCCGCCGATCTGCTGGCCGACCAGGGCGCCACGCCCGTCGCGCTCGACGCCCTCCGCGAGGCGGACCAGGTGCTCACCAGCCGGCTGCTCCCGCACGAGCACGCCGAGGAGGCCCAGCTCTACCCCGCGCTGACCGCTCCCCTGGGCGGCACGGACGCCACCGCGCCGATGACCAGAGCGCATGTCGAGATCGACCGCCTCGCCCGCCGCCTGAGCACCCACCTCGACCTCGCGGCGGCCGCCGGCGAACTGGAGCACGGCCAGGTCGACGACCTGCTGGCGACGGTGTACGGCCTGCACGCACTCCTCCGACTGCACTTCGCGCAGGAGGAGGAAGAGTACTTCGCCCTCGCAAAGCCGACGTCGGACGTACCCCGCCCGACCGACGACGCCACGCGCGCGGGACGGCGTGATCGCCGGCCTCCGTCCTGAGGCGGACGTCGGCGGCGGGTCCCGGACTCGTCGGCCGCGCCCGGGCGCAGGCCGGTCATGGGTGCGCTTGCCTGGGGTCCTCGGTTGCGAACTCCAGAGCCGGCCGGGACCCGACGGTGCCCGTCCCCCGACGAGTACGGGCACTGCCCGATCCCGGCAGGCGCCGCGGCTGTCACCGCGTATGTCGAGCGTCGTCGCACCGGACGAGCTCGGGGAGGGCCGAAGGCCCTCGACGCGGTGAGGCGTTGTGCACCGGGGTTCCGACCGAGCATGGTGCGAAAAGGCCGGTCATTTCTCCGGTCGTGCGGCTGGGCGCCTCCTGTGGGCCGTTTGGACGTCGCCCGAGCGCGGAGGTCACACGGACAGCGCCCGGCCGTTCGGGTCGCGCTGCGGTCCGCTCCGGCTGCCACCGGTCGGCGCACTGTGCGGACGGCGCTGTCCGTGCGCGGTGCGAGAAGCACAAGTCCGGGCGTTCGAGGCCCGGGCGGCGACCTGCCCGAGCCGGTCGGCCGAGCTCCTGGCGCACGCGGCGCGGTCGCGGAGTGTCGCAGCCCACGAGCAGCGCGTGGCCGCGCGTTACCGGTGCGAGGACCCGTTCGACGTGCTCGACGCTCCTTGCCGTGCGGATACCTGGCCACGCAGCTGAGAGGGGACTGCCAGTGCGATCTTCACCCACCCCCCGCGCGCCGCCCTCCGCATCGCTGCCCGGGGGCGCCGGGACGGTTGGCGGCGCGTTCCGGGACCAGAGACCATGCCGCGGATATCGGTGCGACCCTGGCGTCGGGCGCCGTGACACGCGACGACTTCGACCACGACGACACCGGGTCCACACTCGACGAGCTGATCGGCGACCCGGCCAAGCTCCTGCGAGTGGGGGGCATGGTCAGGCAGCTGCTCGAGGAGCTTCACGCGCAGCCTCTCGACGACGCGGGCCGCTCCCGCCTCGTCGAGGCGCACGCGTCCTTGCTCGCCGAGATCGAGGCGACCGTGCCACCGCAGATGCGCGCCGAGCTCGACGCCTCCCGGTGTGCCGGACCGTACGGCCCTGTCGGCGCGCTGATCGGGCGACGCCGTGCCGGCGATGTCGCGTCGTCGACGAGGCAGCCCGGTGACCGGCGCACCGGCAGGCGGGACCACTGGTAGTGGCGACGGGTCCCAAAGACCCATGGTCGGCCCCCGGCATCACGGCGAGGCTCGGTTGTCATGACCGAACCGCACCCTGCGAACCGACGGACCACTGAGCCGGACGGCGAACCGATCGTGCAACTCGGCAGCGGCATCGCGCCCGATCTCGCCGACTACGCCCGCAACGAACTCCGTGATCTGCTCGCGCGGCGGGGCCGGCCGACGGCACGGGCGAGGATGCGCGTCCTCCGCCACCACGACCCTGCCGTCGAACGACCGGTCGTCGCCCGCGCCGTCGTCGACCTCGACGGGACCACGGTCGTCGTGCGCGTCGACGCCGCACGCCCGCGCGAGGCCGTCGACCTGCTCCTGAAACGACTCGGGCACCGGCTCGAACACCTCTCGCGCTCGGGTCGGGAGGCCGGCCACGGCTTGCCGGGACACCGAGTGCGCGCCGGCGGTTCCGGGTCCGTCGGCGACCATCGCGCCGGGCGATGAGGACGACGTCCCGCCGGGGCCGCGCTCCGGATGGGGCCCGGGCGGTGAGACGACCGGCAGTGCGCTCGTGGCGACGGACCGCCGCGCTGGTCGCCGTCATCGTCGCCGCCGCCCTGGTTCTCGCCGGTTGCGCGGCCACGAACACAGCCGCCCCGGCGATCGCCGGCGCACCCGGCTTCTGGCTCGGGGTCTGGCAGGGGATGATCCTGCCGATCACCTTCCTGGTCTCGCTCTTCGACGACCACGTCGCCGTGTACGCCGTACCCAACTCGGGCCACCTCTACGACCTCGGCTTCGTCATCGGTGCGTGCGTGATCCCGCTGCCGACGATCCTGTTCGGAGGAGGACGCGCCCGCCGCCGGCGAGCTGCTCGCTGAACTCCCGTCGACCCGTCGACGGAGCCCGGACGTACCGCAAGGGAGTGTGACGATGTCCGCCGACACCCGTTCACGACACGGCACGGGGATCGATGCCGTGGCACGAGCCGAGCGGACCGCGCTCGGTTGGATCGACACCGTCGCCGAGTCCGTCGGGACCGGGGACAGGGCCTATGCCTTCCGCGTGCTGCGTGCCTGGCTGCACGCGGTGCGCGACCGGCTCGAGGTCGACGGGACGGCTCACATCGGTGGCCAGCTCCCGATCCTGCTGCGCGGCATCTGGTACGACGGGTGGCGACCCGCCGTCGTACCGGTGAAGTTCGGCCCGGAACAGCTCGTGACGATGGTCGCCGACGACGCGGGGGTCGCCCCCGACGAGGCGAGGCGTGTCATCCCGCTGGTCACCGCGGCGCTCGACCGTCGGTGGGCACCCGGACAGACCGAGCACCTCCTCACGCAGCTGCCGACATCCGTGCGCGGGCTGGTGGCTCCCGGCCACCGCACCTCGGTCGCACCGGCGCGATCCGGACCGACGACCCTGCCCGTGCCTGCGGCCACCTCGTCGCCCCCGTCGAGCTCGACCGGGTCGACGGAACGGGTCGCCGCCCTCGAGCACACCCTCGCCGGGGTCGTCGACGCGCTCTCCGCCCTGGTGCAGGCACTCGAGAACGCCTCGCTCGGTACGGCGGACGCCCAGGTGCCCCAGGCCTATCGCGTACTGACGGCGCCGACCACCGAGCCGGGCACCGCCGTCCCACGCACGGTCGCCGACGCGGCGCACCACGCGCGGCGAATCCTCACGAGCCTGGAGGACAGCTCGTCGTCGGGTCCCGCGCGCGACGGGACGGCGGGACAACCCGGCACCTGACCCGGGACCGAACCCGAGGGACCGGGTGCCGTCGGGGCGGAGGTCCCGCAGCCGCGGGACGCAGGGCCCTGACGGCGCGGCGGGGTCCACGCCAGCCTGGAACGATGGGCTATCCCACGATCGGCAAGCCGGACCACGAACGACGCGCCGCGCTCATGGGCGACTACGCCCACGCCTGCCGCGAGTTCAGCTGGGACAACGCCCGCCACGACCTCACCGGTCTCCCCTCCGGCGGTCTCAACATCGCCTTCGAGGCGGTCGACCGGCACGCCGCTCACCCCGCGCGCCGCAGCCGCACCGCGATCCGTGTGCTCGACCGGCACGGCTCCACGCAGGAGCTCACCTACGCGGAGCTCGCGGAGCGCAGCAACCGGTTCGCCGACGTCCTCCACTCCCTCGGAGTCGGCACGGGCGGGCGGGTGTTCACCCTGCTCGGACCGAGCCCGGAGCTCTACGTCACCGCTCTCGGGACGCTCAAGGCGGGGGCGGTGCTCGCACCGCTGTTCGGCGGGTTCGGACCGGAGCCGGTGCGCCGCCGGATGGAACTGGGTGCCGCCTCCGTGCTGGTGACGACGGCTGCGCTGTTCCGCCGGACCGTCGCCCCGATCCGGAGCTCGCTGCCGGGTCTGCGACACGTCCTGGTCGTCGGCCCGGACCCGGCCGGCGAGCGCTCGTTCGACGGCCTCCTCGCCTCCGCGGACCCCGACCACGCGATCGTCCCGACCGACCCCAGGCACCCCGCACTGCTCCACTTCACCAGCGGCACGACCGGCACCCCCAAGGGGGCGTTGCACGTCCACGAGGCCGTCGTCGCCCATCTCGCCACGGCCCGGGCCGTCCTCGACCTCCGACCCGACGACGTCTACTGGTGCACGGCCGACCCGGGCTGGGTGACGGGCATCTCATACGGCGTGATCGCTCCCCTCGTGGTCGGCGCCACGGTCGTCGCCGACGCCAGGGACTTCGACGTCCGGCGCTGGTACCGGGTGCTCGCCGAGCAGGGCGTGACGGTCTGGTACACCGCGCCGACCGCACTGCGGATGTTCATGGCCGCCGGCCCGCAGGAGGCCGCGCGGCAGGACCTGTCCGCGCTGCGTGTGATCGCCAGCGTCGGCGAGCCGCTCAACGGTGAGGTCGTCGTGTGGGCGGACGCGACGCTCGGACGTCCGGTCCACGACACCTGGTGGCAGACCGAGACCGGCGCGATCATGATCGCCAACTTCGTCGGTTCGGAGATCCGGCCGGGTGCGATGGGCCGTCCGGTGCCGGGCATCCGTGCGGGGGTGCTCGCGCAGGGTCCCGACGGGCGCGCCCTCATCGGTCCCGACGGCCGGGTCACGGTGCTCGACGGCGACGCACAGGGCGAGCTCGCCCTGCGGGCCGGGTGGCCCTCGATGTTCCGGGGCTACCTCGGCGAGCCCGAACGGTACGCGGCCTGCTTCGCGGACGGCTGGTACCTCACCGGCGACGTCGTCCATCGCGACGAGGACGGCTGGTACTGGTTCGTCGGACGCGCCGACGACGTCATCAAGTCCGCCGGACACCTCGTCGGGCCGTTCGAGGTAGAGAGCACGTTGATGCGCCATCCCGCCGTCGCCGAGGTCGGCGTGATCGGCGTCCCGGACCCGACGGCGGGCGAGGTGGTGAAGGCGTTCGTCACCCTCCGCGCGGGCAGGCGACCGAGCGAGGACCTCCGCCGCGAACTGCTCACGTTCGCCCGCCGCGAGCTCGGAGCCGTCGCTCCGCGGTCGATCGCCTTCGCTCCCGCACTGCCGCACACCCGCAGCGGCAAGGTCATGCGTCGCCTCCTGCGGGCTCGCGAGCTCGGCCTGCCCGAAGGCGACCTGTCGACGCTGGAGAACAGCGCGGAGGTCGAGGTGGGTGTGCGATGAACGAGGTCGACCGCCGGGCTCTGTTCGCGACGATGCTGCGTATCCGCCGGTTCGAGGAGCGGTGCGTCGAGCTGTACAGCGCCGGCACCATTCGCGGGTTCCTGCACCTGTGCGTCGGTGAGGAGGCGGTCGCGGCGGGCACACTCGCGGCGCTCGGGCCCCAGGATGCGGTCGTCTCCACCTACCGCGAGCACGGACATGCGCTGGCGCGCGGCATCCCGATGCCGTCGTTGTTCGCCGAGATGTTCGGCCGGGAGACCGGCTGCAGCCGGGGGCGCGGCGGATCGATGCACCTGTTCGACGCGAGCCGGCGGTTCTACGGTGGCAACGCGATAGTCGCCGGCGGCATCCCGGTGGCCGTGGGCCTCGCTCTCGCCGACCGGCTGCAGGAACGGGCTCGCGTCACCGCCTGCCTGTTCGGCGACGGCGCCGTCGCCGAGGGCGAGTTCCACGAGTCGATCAATCTCGCCGCGCTGTGGCGCCTGCCGCTCGTGTTCCTCTGCGAGAACAACCGCTACGCGATGGGAACCGCCCTGGCCCGCAGTCACGCCGAGACCGACCTCGCGCTGCGCGCCGGGTCGTACGGCGTGCGGTCGTGGGCGGCCGACGGCATGGACGCGGTCGCCGTCCAGGAGGCGACGGACCTGGCCGTGGACACCGCCCGCGCGGGTAGCGGCCCGTGCTTCGTCGAGCTGCGCACCTACCGCTTCCGGGCCCACTCGATGTACGACGCCGACCGCTACCGCGACCCCGCCGAGGTCGAGGCGTGGCGCGCCCGGGACCCGCTCGAGCTGGCCGCCCGCAGCCTTGTCGCCGACGGCCTGCTCGACGGCGCCGGCCGCAAGGAGCTCGAGGAGGCCGTGGGCCGAGAGATCGACGACGCCGTCGCAGCGGCCGACGCCGCACCGCTCGAGCCCGTCGACGACCTCACCCGGTTCGTGACCACCGGGACGGAGGCGACCGAGTGACCACCGCCACCGGCACCCGGACCGTCACCTTCCGGGAGGCGTTCCGCGAGGGACTGCGTGACGCCCTGGCCGCGGACGACCGCGTCTTCCTCATGGGCGAGGACGTCGGCCGCTACGGCGGCTGCTTCGCCGTCAGCCAGGGGCTGCTGGAGGAGTTCGGCGAGGAACGCGTGCGTGACACCCCGCTGTCGGAGTCGGCGTTCGTCGGGGCGGGCATCGGGGCCGCCCTCGGCGGGACGTTGCCGATCGTCGAGATCATGACCGTCAACTTCGCGATGCTCGCGCTGGACCAGATCGTCAACAACGCGGCGACGTTGCGCCACATGTCCGGTGGCCAGTTCAGCATCCCGCTCGTCCTGCGGATCCCGACGGGTCCCGGCCGCCAGCTCGGTGCACAGCATTCCCACACGCTCGAGGGTTGGTTCGCGCACGTCCCGGGTCTACGGGTGGTCGCTCCAGCCACACCGGCCGACGCCCGCGGCATGCTGGCCACCGCGCTCGCCGACCCGGACCCGGTACTCATCTTCGAGCAGATCGCGCTCTACGGGGTCAGCGGTGAGCTCCCTGCCGCCGCCGGTCCGGTCGATCTGGACCGCGCCGCCGTGCGGCGGCGCGGGGCGGACGTGACGGTCGTGGCCTACGGCGGCACGCTCGCGCCTGCCCTCGACGCCGCTGCGGCGCTGGCGGCAGAGGGTGTGTCGGCCGAGGTCGTGGATCTGCGGACGCTGCGTCCCCTCGACTCGGCGGCGGTCGTCGACTCGGTGTCGCGCACCCACCGGCTCGTCGTGGTGGACAACGCCTGGCGCAGCGGTGGGCCGGGTGCCGAGGTCGTCGCCAGGGTCGCGGAGCAGGCCCTCGACCAGCTCGACGCGCCGGTCGAGCGGGTCGGGGCGGCCGAGGTCCCCATCCCCTACCCGCGGCATCTGGAGGAGGCGGCGCTACCGTCGGTCGCCCGGGTCGTCGAGGCCGTCCGGCGGGCGGTGGGCTGATCGTGGCCGAGTTCACGATGCCGGCACTCGGCGCCGACATGACCGAGGGCACGGTCGTGGAATGGCTGGTCGCCCCGGGGGACGTGGTCCATCGCGGCGACGTGATCGCCGTGGTCGACACCGAGAAGGCCGTCATCGACGTCGAATGCTTCGAATCCGGCGTGCTCGGCCGCATCCTCGTCGACGTCGGCCAGAAGGTGCCCGTCGGGACGCCCCTGGCGGTCATTGTCTCCGACGCCGCGGCGCCACCGGCGACGCCGGTTCCGGCCGGACCACCGCCCGCCGCCCCGGCGGGGCCGGCCGTCGGGGCGCCCGAACCGCGGGATCGTGCACGGTCGCCACGCGTGAGGTCGCCGTTGGTACGCATGCATGCGGCAGACGCCGGGGTCGACCTGCGGACGGTGACCGCGACCGGCCCCGGCGGCCAGATCACCCAGTCCGACCTGGATCGTGTGCTGCACTCCGCCGCGCCACCGGTCGCCTCCGCCCGGCTCCGGGTGACCCCGTACGCGCGGCGGCTCGCCGCGGAACGCGGTATCGACCTCGCGACGGTGCGCGGCTCGGGACCCGAGGGCCTCGTCCGCGCCCGCGACCTGCCCCGGACCGGCGCCGCGCCGGCTCGTCACGCGACCGCCGACGCCGACCCGCGCCGTGCCACCGCGATGCTCATGGCCCGGTCCAAGCGCGAGATCCCGCACTACTACCTCGGCACACAGGTCGATCTGACCCCGGCCCTCGACGCCCTCCGGGCCCACAACCGTGCGGTCCCCGTTCCGGACCGAGTGCTGCCCGCCGCGGTGCTGCTGCGCGCCGTCGCGCTCGGCCTGAGTGCCGTCCCGGAGCTGAACGGACACTGGGTCGACGACGCCTTCCGACCGTGCAGCGCGGTTCACCTCGGGGTCGCGGTATCGCTGCGCGGTGGCGGCCTCGTGGTACCGGTCCTCCGCGACGCCGAGTCCCTCGACCTGGACGCGCTCATGCGGGCCCTGGCCGACGCCGCGGGCCGCGCCCGCACCGGGCACCTGCGGTCGTCGGAGGTCAGCGGCGCGACGGCGACCGTCACCAACCTCGGTGAGCTCGGTGTCGACACGGTCGTGGGCGTGATCCATCCACCCCAGGTCGCCCTCGTCGGGATCGGAGCCGTGCGCTCCCGGCCCTGGGTCGTCGACGGCGGCGTGGTCGCGCGATCCGTCGTCGACATCTCGCTCGCCGCCGACCATCGGGCGAGCGACGGCGCGACGGGATCGCGGCTGCTGCGCGAGATCGGCCGGCTGCTGGGACAGCCCGGACTCCTCCTCACCGGGCAGAGCTGACCTGCCGTCGGTCCGGTCGCGTCGCCGGGCGCGGCCGGTCAGGGTGCCCCGCGGGCCGGGCGGCCGGCGGTGGCCAGCGCATAGATGATCACGACGTCGACGGCGATGACGATCGTCGCCCACAGCGGATAGGCAGCGATGAACGCGAGGTTGACGACCGCGCTCAGCGCGGCGAGGACGATCCCGGCGATCCGCGCCGCGGTGTTGCCCGCGAGCACCCCGGCACCGACCACGGCCAGCAGCACGCCGAGGGCCAGATGGACCCAGCCCCAGACGGGGTAGCCGAGGTTCACCACGAGCTGGTCGCTCGTGACCGCGTAGTAGCTGCTCCGCAGCAGCGCCATCAGACCCTCGATGATCTGGAACGCTCCCACGAGGAACAGGGTCACGCCCGCGAAGACGACCGGCCCCGAGGCGGCGCCGGTTCCTCCCTCGGTCGTGACGGGGACCCGGAACGACCGGTCGGCCCCCTGGCCTTGTGAGCGCTCGCCCGACTGCGCTTGCGGGCGGCTCGTCGTCTCGCTCATGATGTGCTCTCCTTCGTCGGCCCGGACACCGGGGCCGGCCCGGTCGGTGTCATCGGGACGCCCACGATCAGCGCCGCCGTCCCGTCGCGTCAGGGGCGGAGGTCACTGCTCCCCGGGCCGTTGGTCGTCGCTCCGCCTGCCCGGTGTGCGCCCAGGGCTCAGCCGGTCCGGGCGGGCGTCGGTCGGCGTGCCGCCTCGAGGAGCAGGCGGCGTTCGGCGCCGTCGATCGCGGCTCGCGTCCGCTCGACCGCGTCGGGGTTCACCGACACGGCCGTGATCCCCGCGCGCACCAGGAACTCCGCGAAGCCCGGGATCCGGCTGGGGGCCTGGCCGCACAGCGACGTGGGGACGCCGAGCCGGGTGGCGCGCTCGATGATCGTCGAGATCGCGTCGAGTACCGCCGGGTCGGACTCGTCGTAGAGCTCGGCGAGCCGTTCGGCGTCGCGGTCGACCCCGAGCATCAACTGCGTCAGGTCGTTGCTGCCGATCGACACACCGTCGATGCCGAGCCCGACGTACTCGGGCAGCCAGTGCGCGACCGACGGCACCTCGGCGGTCAACCAGCGCTGCAGGCCCCGCTGGCGGCCGAGCGGGCTCGCGTCCACGAGCTCGAGCACCGCGGCCAGCTCCCACCGGGTGCGGACGAACGGGATCATCAGGTGCACGTTCGGCGTCCGCTCACGAACCGCGGCGAGCATGCGCAGCTCCACGGCGAACACCTCGGGCTCGCGCAGGTACCGGAACGCGCCGCGGAAGCCGATCATCGGGTTGCGTTCCACCTGCTCGAACTCCTCGCCACCGGCGAGACCGCGGAACTCGTTGCTGCGCAGGTCGGTCGTCCTGTAGAGGACCGGCCGTGGCGCGAACGCCGCCCCGATCCGGCCGACGGCGGCCGCCATCGCGGAGACGAAGCCGTCGACCTCCCCCGCGGCGAGCATCGCGCGCGGATGGCGCCCGTTCAACGCCGCGGTCAGCGCCACCTCGGCGCGCAGCAGCCCGACACCGTCGACGTCGAGCGCCGCGACACGCTCCGCCGCGTCGGGAAGCGCGAGATTGACGTGCAGCTGCGTCCCTGTCGTGAGCCGTGACGCCGGGGCCCCGACCACCTCGCCTCGCGACGGGGATGCACCCACGATCGCGTTCTCGGCACCCCGGCGGACCTCCCCGAGCGTGCCGTCCACCGTCACCGGCTCGCCGGCGGAGAGATCGGTCGTCGCCGACCGGGTGCCGACGACGCAGGGAATCCCCAGCTCACGGGCGACGACCGCCGCGTGGCACGTCACGCCGCCCTGGTCGGTCACGACGGCAGCGGCGTGCCGCAGCGTCGGGAGCCAGTCCGGGTCGGTTCTCGGCGCGACCAGCACGTCCCCCTCCCGGAGGAGTCTCCCGTCGCGCGGGTCGTCGAGCAGCCGGACCGGTCCGCTCGCGCGGCCCGGAGCAGCGGGCAGTCCCGAGGCCAGCACGACGCCCGTGGCCGGGCCCGCCGCGGCTGCCGTCGTCGGTGCGCTGCCGGGCGCCGTCGTCGCGTCGTGGTCGGGGAGCGTCGTGATCGGCCGGGTCTGCACCAGCCATGTCTGCCGCGCGACCATCGCCCATTCGACGTCCTGCGGACGGCCGTAGTGCTCCTGCACCTGCAGCGCCAACCTGGCGACGGCCTCGGCCTCGGCGTCGTCGAGCACTCGTGCCGCGGCGTGCTCGGAGTCCAGGCTCAGTGAGATGTCGTGGCCCTCGGGGCCGCGGACGACCTCGTGGGTCTGGTGGCCCACCCGCAGTGAGACCAGGTGCAGGTCGGGGGCGGAGAAGACGTAGGTGTCGGGTTCGACGGCCCCGCTGACGACCGTCTCGCCCTGCCCGAGGGCGGCCTCCACGACCACCCGGTCGCGGCGTCCGGTCGTCGGGTCCGCGGTGAAGGCGACCCCGGACCGCTGCGCGTTCACCATGGTCTGGACGACGACGGCGATCGCGGGCTCGCCGGAGACCCCGCGCTCGGTGCGGTAGGCGACCGCTCGGGGTGCCACGGCGGAGGCCCAGCACTCGACGACGGCGGCGGCGAGCTCGGCGTCTCCCCGGACGTTGGTGAAGGACTCGTGGACGCCGGCGAACGAGATCCGGTCGCCGTCCTCGCCGATCGCGGACGACCGCACAGCGACCGTCACGGGGCCTGGAGCGTCCCCGGCCAACGCCGCGTACGCCCGCGCCACCCGTCCTGCCAGGACCGTTCCGGGACCCGCCTCGCGGACGAGATATGCCATCCGTGCACACCGCTCCTCGTTCCCGTCCTCGGCCCCCGCGTGTCGCAGAGCCTCCTCGTGCAGCGCGGCGATCTCGGCGCGGACCCCGCCGGCATCCATCGCGGCCAGGTAGGCGGTCGCCGGGACCACGAAACCGTCCGGCACCGGGAAGCCGGCGCCGAGCAGCTCTCCGAGCTGTGCGGCCTTGCCCCCCACCTGGGCCGCGTCCCCGGCGCGGACGAGCGCGAGCGGTCGGAGGCAGCCGTCCTCTGCGACGAGGCCGGACGCGCGTGGCGACTGCTGAACAGGTTCTGCTGCCATGTCGCCACCATCGCGCCACACCGGCTGCGCCGCTGCGGCTGTCCGACCCGGCCATCCGGACCGAATGTCCCGAGCTCGACGAGGCACCCTGCGGCGAGCGGACCGGTTCGGCGCCGTCACCAGTGGCTCGGCACCCAACCGCGGCCGGACTCGTCGGGCACCAGCGTGCGCCCGCAGCCGCACTGGGCGTGCGCGACCTCCCACGCCTTCGCCTGCTCGCGACGGTGCACATGGACCCGTGCTCCGCACCGTGTGCACTCACCCAGCCACATCCGCTCCACCAGCCCCGACTCGTACTTCTGATCCTGCCGACGCATCGCATCCTCCTGTCACCTCACGGTGTAGCCGCCGACCCGCCGTGCCGAGAAGGGGCGTCCGGCCCGGCCAGACCGGGTCCCGAGGACCCGGCCACAGGTCCACCGACCCTGCTCGCGACGCGGATGTGCCGCCAGGATCGGCACCGGGACCCGGAGGAGAGGCCATGGCGGAGCCGGCCGGCCGCACCCCCGCCGCGGGGCTGCGACCCGGGCTGCAGGCCCTACGCCGCAAGGACGCCGACGTGCTGCGTGGCGACCTGGTCGGTGGACTGACGGTGGCCGCGTACCTGGTACCCCAGGTCATGGCCTACGCGGTACTGGCCGGGTTACCGCCTGTCACCGGCCTGTGGGCAGCCGTCGGTGCACTCGTCCTGTACCCGTTCCTCGGCACCTCGCGACTGCTGTCTGTGGGCCCGGAGTCGACGACCGCGATCCTCACCGCCGTCGCCATCGGCCCGCTGGCGGCCGGTGAGCCCGCCCGGTACGCAGCGATGGCCGCCGGCCTGGCACTGGTCGTCGCCGCCGTCTGCGCGCTCGGCAGGCTGGCCCGACTCGGGTTCCTCGCCGACCTGCTCTCCCGACCGGTGCTCGTCGGGTACATGGCGGGCATCGCGGTGATCATGATCGTCGGCCAGCTCAGCCCGCTGACGGGCGTCCAGGTCGAGGGTGACGGGCCGCTCGGCGAAATCCGGAGCGTCGTCACGGGCCTCGGCGGCGCTCACCTCCCCACGCTCCTCCTGTCCCTCGCGACGCTCACGCTGCTGTTCGTCGGCGCCCGAGTGGCTCCACGCCTCCCGATCCCGCTCATCGCGGTTCTCCTTGCCGCCGCGGCGATCGCCCTCCTGGGTCCGACCGCGACCGGGATCGCGACGGTCGGTCCCGTCCCGGCCGGTCTGCCCGTTCCCGGACCACCCCGGCTCGGCCTCGCGGACTACACCTCGCTCATCGGGCCGGCCCTCGGGGTCTCGGTCGTCGCGTTCACCGACGTCGTCCTCACCGGTCGCGCGTTCGCGGGCCGCTCGCACGACGCCCCGGACCCCGACCAGGAGCTGCTGGCCCTCGCCGGCACGAACATGGCGTCCGGCATGCTCGCCGGCTTCCCGGTGAGCAGCAGCGGCAGCCGAACGGCGCTGGCCAAGGCGACCGGAGCCCGCACCCAGCTGCACTCGCTCGTCGCACTGGTCGTCGTCGTCGCCGTGCTGCTGGTCGGTGGCGACGTCCTGCAGGCTCTGCCACGGGCCGCGCTCGGCGCGCTGGTGGTCTATGCCGCGGTTCAGCTCGTCTACGTGGCCGAGTTCCGCAGGATCGCCGCGTTCCGACGGTCGGAGCTGTTGCTCAGCCTGGCCACGGTCGCCGCGGTCCTCGGCCTCGGGGTCCTCTACGGGGTGCTCGTCGCTGTCGGGTTGTCGGTGCTGGACCTGGTCCGGCGCATTGCTCGGCCGCACGTGGCTGCGCTCGGTTTCGCCCCCGGCGTCGCCGGCATGCACGACCTGTCCGACCTGCCCGGGACACAGCCGGTGCCGGGCCTCGTCGTCCACCGCTACGACGCACCGCTGTTCTTCGCCAACGCCGAGGACTTCCGTCGCAGCGTGCACCGGGCCGTCGCCGAGGCAGCCGAGACCGCCCCGGTCCGCTGGGTCGTGCTCGACCTGGAGGCGGTCACCGAGCTCGACGTCACCGCGGCCGACGCGCTGATCGCGGTCGCCCGCGAGCTCGCCGAGGACGGGATCGTGCTCGCGGCGGCCCGGGCGAAACGGGAGCTCGTGGCCGACCTCGAAGCCGGCGCGGTGCTGAAGGCCGTCGACGCGGCTCGGCTCTATCCGACGATCCCGACCGCGGTCGCCGCGTTCCACGCCGAGACCGATCCGCCGAGCGCAGGAGGAGCAGCAACGTGAGGCCACGGTGTCGATGTCAACGGAGCCCGCCCGGCTCCTGCCGATCTGCCTCCGCGAGCGCGACGAGGCGCTTCAGATCGCCCTCGATACCGGAGGCGAGCAGATCGAGATCGGCCACGGTGTCGTCGCCGGTGAGACCGACCGTGACGACGTCGCGGTAACTCATGATCGCGATCCCGATCCGGAGCGTGCTGGCGATCGGGACGTAGGGGATGATCTCCAGGAGCTCGCGGCCCAGGCCGTAGAGCGTGTGCCGCGGCCCGGGGACGTTCGTGGTCACTGTGATGATCGTGCGCTGCGGGATCCGCCAGCCGCTGCGGACCACGGCCGCGACGAGCGGGAACGGCTCGTGCCCGGCGATCCCGACCACGGCGGCCCCGGCCTCGGCCTCACCGACGGCCTTGCATCGACCGAGTTCGTCGCGCACGGCGAGGAACCTGGCGACCGGGTCGACCACATGGACGGGCAGGTCCGCCAGCAGCAGCGAGACCCTGTTGTCGCGCACGTCCTCCTGTCCGGGTGCGCGGACCGACACCGGTACCAGGCTGCGCACGCCACCCGGCGGCACTCGCTCTCCGCGCATGAGGAGCAGCTCCCGCAGCCCTCCGGTGACGGCCGCGAGGACGACGTCGTTGAACGTGCCCCCGAACGCCCGGCGCACCGTGCGGACGTCGGCGATCCGGCAGCGCAACCAGGTCACGTGCCGTGGCCTGGACAACGGCCCCGACAACGACGTCCGCGGCGCGGGTGGCAGGCTCGCCAGCAGCGCGAGCATTCCCCGGCCCGCCGCCACCAGCCGGCGCGGATCACGCAGGGCTCCGGCGGCCGCCTGCGCTCCGGTGACCGGCAGCATCGCGAGGTCGCGCAGCGCTGCGACCGTGAGCGCAGGGGCCGAGGGCCACGGTGCAGGTTGCCAGTCGTCCGGAGCCGTCGACGCCCGGGTCGGCTCCCGATCGAGGACCACGCGGTAGAGATCGGTGCCGGACACCCCGTCGACCATGCTGTGGTGCACCGTCGAGAGAAGCGCCCACCGCCGGTCGGCGAGCCCCTCGACGAACCAGTACCGCCACAGGGGGCGGTCACGGTCGAGCCGGGTGCCCATCACCCGGCCGACCAATGCCGCCAGCTCGGCGTCGCCTCCCGGAGCGGGAAGGGCGACCCGCACCAGGTGCCGATCCAGCTCGAAGTCCGGGTCGTCGGCCCACACCGGCGGCCCGAGATCCAACGGCACCGGGACGACCCGCTGCCTGTACCTCGGAATGCGCGGGAGCCGGCCGGCGAGATGGTCCCGGAACTCCGCGAACGAGGGTGCCGGTCCGGCGAACACCGCGGTCGACGAGATGGCCAGTGACGCCGTCGGCTCGGCGTCCTCGGCCTGTAGGAACGCCGCGTCCAGGGGCGTCATCCGGTCGAGGCTCACAGCGCACGCTTGAGAATCTTGTCCCCGACCCCCTTGGGCAGGGAGTCGCGGAACTCGACCGAGCGCGGGTACTTGTAGGTCGCCATCCGCTCCCGGACGAACTCGATGATCTCGTCCTCGGTGGCGCTCATCCCTTCGCGGAGCGAGACGACCGCCTTGGCCTCCTGGCCGAGGCGCGGGTCCGCGATCCCGACCACGGCGGCCTCCCGGACGGCCGGATGGGTGTGGAGCACGTCCTCGACCTCGCGCGGGTAGACGTTGTAGCCACCGCGGATGATCAGGTCGCTCTTGCGGTCGACGACGAACAGGAAGCCGTCCGGGTCGACGAAGCCGAGATCCCCGGTGTGGAACCAGCCGCCGGCGAACGCCTCTGCCGTCGCGTGCGGTCGGCCGCGGTACCCGCGCATCACGTTGACGCCGCGCACGAGGATCTCCCCCACGTGCGCGTGTCCGGGAGGCAGCCTCCGGCCCGCGTCGTCGCAGATGCGGACCTCCACGCCGTAGACCGGCTTGCCCACGCTGTAGACCCGCCTTTCCTCGGCGCTGACGTTGAAGGTGGTGGTGGACGCCGTCTCGGTCAGCCCGTAGCCCTCCAGGACGACGACCCCGAACTCGTGCTCGAACTCGTCGAGGACCTCTGCCGGGATGGGGGCGCCGCCCGAGATCCCCACCCGCAGCGACGACGTGTCGCGGGCGTCCCGGTCCGGATGGGCGAGAAGCGCGATGTACATCGCCGGAACGCCCTCGAACACCGTTACGCCGTCGCGCTCCACCACCTCCAGCGCCCGTCCGGCGTCGAAGCGCGGGAGCAACGTCATCGTCGCAGCGAAGCGGACACACACGTGCAGCTGGCTCGACAACGCGTAGACGTGGAAGAGCGGGAGTGCGACGAGGACGACGTCGTCGTCGCGGATACCGAACAGCCGCCCGGGTGTGTCGGCGTTCATGAACAGCTGGAAGTGCGTCAGCTCCGCGCCTTTGGGCGCGCCCGTGGTGCCCGCGGTGTACATGATCACGGCGACGTCGCCGGGCTCGCGCTGCTCGAGCACGGGGCCGTCGTCGTGGACGAGGAAGGCCCCGAACGGCAACGCCGAACCGACGCCCGCCCCGTCGCCGGTGTCGCCGAGCACCACCACGTCGCTCACGCCCGCGTCCGCAGCTCCCTTGGCGGCCTCCGCCGCGACCGGACCCCACGTGATCAACGTGCGGGCTGCGGAGTCGCCGAGGACGTAGGCGACTTCGCGCGCCTTGAGCAGCACGTTCACCGGCACGACGACGGCGCCGGCCTTGAGGATGCCGAAGTGGGCGATCGCGAACTGCGGCACGTTCGGCAGCTGGATCGCGACGACATCACCCGGGCGGACTCCGTGCCGCACCAACCCGGCGGCAAACCTGTCCGTCGCGGCGTCGAGATCGGCGTAACTCAGCCGCTCGTCGTCGAGCACGATCGCCGTCCTGTGCGGGTGGGCCTGCGCGGACTCGCGCAGCATCATCGCCAGGTTCAGAGTCATCTCCCGCTCCTCTCGACGTCGGGCGTGGACCCCGACGCGGGCATTCCGGCCGCTCTCGCCGCCTCCGCGGTGAACGCATGCACCAGTACGTCGGCGTCACCGACCAGCCGACCGTCGGTGCCGAAGCCGACGAACACCTGCCTTGCGTAGCTGAACACGCAGGCCGTCACCGCCTGGTCGCCGCTGCACGGTGCCCAGCCGACGCTGCCCAGCACACGGGTACCGCGCAGGTCCATCGGGCAAGGAGGGCCGGGAACGTTCGTCAGCACACCGATCGCCTTGTCGGCGAAGAAGCGGGCGATCGGATCACCGATGAGAGCCGGCGCCGTCCCGACGACGCGTTGAGTGCCCGCGGTCAGCCGCGCTTCCCACGAAGCCCGGATCCGGCTGACCCGCTCGTGGACGACGCCGACCCGTTCCGCCAGGTCCCCGTGCAGCGGGAGCACCGCGAGGACGAGCGAGAACCGGTTCCCCAGCCGGGTCGGCAGCGCAGGATCGAACGGGTCGAGGTTGACCGGGACCATCCAGGCGAGATCGTCGGGGCTGCCACCTCGCCGGTCGAGCACCCGACCGACGGCACCACCCAGGATCGCGAGCAGTACCTCGTTGACGGTCGCGTCGTGGCGTCGGGCGAGTTCTGCGAGTGCCGCGAGCGGGATCGGCGCGCCCCAAGCGGCGTACTTCGCCGTACCCGCGCGTCCCGTCCAGGCCGTGTGCGGGTTGGTCCACGACAGCAGCGTCGCGACACACGACGCGGTCCGGAGAGCCGTACGTGTCAGGTCGACCGACGCCTGCAATGCCCGTCGTGGGTCGAGCAGATCGTGAACGCTCCACGTGGTGTCGGCTAGGTGGGTCCCGGCCGGGGTGAGGTCCTCGTCCGGCTCGGCCGGATCGAGCAGGTCCACCATCAGCTGGGTCAACCGGATTCCGTCGGCGACCGAGTGGTGGACCTGCAGTACGACGGCACTGCCGTCGCCGTACGGGACCATCCGGACGCGCCATGGTGGGTGGCGCCGGTCGAAGCCCTCCGACCGCAGGCCGCCGACCAGCGCCTGCAGGCCCGCCTCGGTGCACGACGGGCCACTGCAGTCGAGATGGTGCGCCAGGTCGAAGTGCGGGTCCTGCTCCCACTCCGACCGCAACGGCCACGCCCTCAGCACGGGCCTGCACCGGAACACCGGGTGCCGCTCAAGCATCCGCTCGACCAGGACGGCTCGGAGATCGGCACGGTCCACCGGGGCTGCGGTCCACAGCACGGAGACCACCGACATGACGTTCTCCGGGCGGTCGAGCCGCAGCCAGACCGCGTCGTCGGCCGTCATCGGGATTCGTGTCGGTGTCATCGTCCCCACGGTCGTCGGACCGACGCGGCCCTCCCAGGGTCGAAGGACACCGTGCGGCGACGCCATGGTCCTGCCTCGACGACGGCGTCGACCAGGTGGCCGCCGGCCCAGCCCGACGTCAGCGCCCCGCGTCCCGCGTGACGTCCTCCGCGGTGACGAACTCGGCGAGCCACGTCAGCACCTCGTCGACGAAGCGGTCGGGCACCTGCAGCTGCGGTACATGACCGACACCCGCGAGCTCGACGTACGTCCAGCCCGGGTTGTCACCTGCTGCGGCCCGGGCGGCGCCGACCGGTACGAGCGCGTCCCTGTCTCCGTGCAGGAGCAGCACCGGCACCTCGATCGTCGCCATCGCCGCGCGGTACTCGCCCGCCCGGATCAGCACCCACGCGAGGGACCGCGCAGCGGTGAGGAAGGCCCGGTCGACACCGGCGACGTCCTGCCGGCGGGTGATCATGGCCACCGAACGGTCGATCAGGTCGGTCGGCACCTGCCGCGGATCGACGCCGCACAGTCGGAGCATTCCGTACACCATGGATCGAGGCCCGATCCGCCGGCGCCGGGCGGCGGTCAGGAACTCCCCCACCCCCGGCAGCAGTGAGACGGCGAAGACCGCGTCGACCGGAGCGGGAAGGCGGCGGCGCGACGGCAGCGCGGGGTCCACGAGCGCCAGCGCGGCCACCCACTGCGGCGACCGCTCGGTCATCAGGATGCCGATCATTCCGCCCATCGAGTTGCCGATCACCACCACCGGTCCGCCGACGACGGCGTCGACGAACCTCTCGAGCAGCCGGACGTTGGCGGCGACGGTGGCGAGGCGCCCGCCCGGCGCGGACAGCCCGAACCCGGGCAGGTCGACCGCGACCACGCGATGGCTCAGGGCGAGGGTCGGCGCTACCAGGTCCCAGTTGAGGTGTGACCCCCCGAGTCCGTGCACCAGGACGAGCGCGGCACCATCCCTTCCCCCGTAGTCGACGTAGTGCACGGGCCCGCCGAGGTCCACGGTCAGGCTGCGGCCGGGAGACGGTGTCGTCGGTCCGTCGTTCGAGGCGTCGCTCACACGTTCGACGGTAGGAAGCGGCGAACCGTCGGTCAGGGGCCGGACGGCCCCACCGGACAGCCCGACGGACCTTCGCGGATGCGCCCGACCCGCCCGTCCTCGCCCGCTCGTCCGGGGTTGGCCACGGGCGGTGTCCCGGTCGTCGCCAACGAGCTCACGTGCCGTCCTTCCCGCGGTTCGACGGACCTTCGGCCCATGAGCGCGTCCGCGCGGCTGAATACCGTCGCTGTGGAGGTGGTTCTCGGGGCCCGACGACCCAACCGCAGCCGAGCGCTCGGGCCGGGCAGCCGCCGCATTTCATCCGCGCCGTGGCCGCGACAGGAGCACGGATGCTGAGGAGGCACAACGATGCGCGAGACCGGCCAGGACCTGAGCCCGGACGTCGCCCGCAGGATGGTGATCGATGTGCTCGGAAGTATCGCCCCCGGGCCCCAGCTCGATGCGCTGTCACCCGACGACGACCTGCGGGAGACGCTCGGGCTGGACTCGTTGGACTTCCGCAGTCTCGTCGCCGGGGTTTCGGAGCGGAGCGGTCGCCGGATCGAGGAAGACGACTACGAGCGGCTGACGGATTTGAACGGGTGGATCAGCCTGCTGACCGAGAACTGAGCCGCCGCCTGTCCGGGGAGCAGGACCGACATGCAGCAGGTCCGCACTGGACTCGATGGATCGCATCGACCGCCCTCGATGACTGATATCTGCGGTCGAGCAGCGCCGACGCAAGGGGCGGCCCTTACGGTTCGCGGTCCGCGCGATCGCGCTCCAGGCCGAACGCGATCGCACGTACCAGCGCGATGCTCGCGTCCATCTCGCCGATCGCCTCCTCGAGCCGCCGGCGGACGACCCCGTTCGTCGAGTCCAGTGCAGCGCCCAGTCGAAGCCCGACCGCGAAGAGCTTCTGGACCACCTCGTCGTTGAGAGCTGTGGCGATACGCAGATCCTCAGCGGCGATGGCATCGCCGACGGGATCAGAAGCCTTCCTGCCGCCACGCGGCGGGACAGGCATCAGCGCCATGTGCGCTTCGCTCCCGCAGCGACCGCAGCGCGCCGTCGCTGCGACTCCGAGAGCCACCTCGAGCAGCATCTGGGGCGCGACCGGCTCGGTACAGTGTGGACACCTCGGGGGGCGGTCGCACCACGGCCGGGCGTCCGCACCCGCCTCCGCGAGGTTCGTCGCCGTGTCAGCGAGGACGCGCCAGGATTTTGCAGCCATCCGATGGTCGAACTGAATCGGCGGCCGCCGGTTCTCGGCGAGGAGGTCGTTCTGGCGAGCCAGTTCTTCGCAAGTGTGCCCGAACTGGTGCGCGAGGTCGCTCAGCCGGCTGCCGAGCTCGACCGCTCGGTCCTGTGCGTCCTGAACTCGCTGCACCACGCCCTCGGCTTCGCTCCCCATCGCACCCCTCACGCGACATCTCTGTGACTCGTCAGAGTTCCGCCGCCACTGAACGAAGTCAACGCGGCCATCAGGACGCCGACCCGAAGCGACAACGTGCGTCGCATCACGCCGTAGCGGACGAACAACGCGGTTGGGTAGGCATCCGGGTACCCGACCGGGGGAATACGCGAGCTCGGTAGCCCGTCCGGATGGCCACGCCGACCTCACGCCCACCGTCGCGGTGCTGCCGTCTGTCGCGATCCGATCGGTGCGCAGATCGGGCAGGCGGCGTCATGCGGATTTCTCGGACGCGAAGCCCGCAGGTGCAGCCGCACTCCTGGCGACCGGTCCATACGACCCGGGCCGTAAGACCCTCCTCTCCAGGCCTGCGGACGACGCACCATCGAGCAGAACGATGACGAGCTGCACCGGCCACCACCCGGCCCTGGGGAGCGGACGGGTGGCCCCCGCCGGGACGGCGTTCAGGGGGAACGCCGTCCCGGCCCGGCCCCGGGCGCGCTTCTGAACGTGGAGAGGACGCGGAGATCCGGCGCGGACCGGGGATGTGGGGGTGCGGACGTGGGATGGAGTGCGGCACAGTGGGGTCTCGACGTCGGCAGCGGCAGCACCGTCGTCTGTGACACGGGCAGCGGCCTCCTGCTCGACGAGCCGTCGGTGATGCTCGAGATGCCCCACGGTGGGGGAACCGGCATCGGTCGCGACGCGGCCGACCTGATGGAGCGACTGCCGTCCGCGGCAGGCGCGGTCCGACCTGTGCGCGCCGGTGTGGTGACCGATCTGGACACCGCACGCCGCTACATCCGCGCCGTGGTGCGCCGCGTCCTTCCCCGCCCCTGGCAGCGCACCCGCCTCTCGGTCGCCGTCGTCGTACCCGGTGCGGCGAGCGCCCTGGAACGGCGTGCTCTCGTCGAAGCGGCCGAGGAAGCAGGAATCACCCGGGTGGTGGCACTCGCCGCGCCGGTCGCGGCCGCCGTCGGCTGCGGGCTGGACCCGCTCGACCGGCGGGCTCACATTGTGGCCGACGTGGGTGCCGGCACCGCGGAGATCATGGCCGTGTGCTGCGGAGAGGTACTCGCCGTGCGATCCACGCACCAGGCGGGTGAGGCGCTGAGTGCCGTCGTCCGCCGCCATCTGCGGGTCGAACATCGGCTGCTGACGAGTCCCGCCATGGCCGAGGCGCTGACCCGACGCGTGAGCCTCGCCCAGGCCGACGCGCAGCTCGCCGTCACCGGACGCGACATCGAACACGCTCGCCCCCGGTCGGTGCAGATAGCGGCCGCCGAGCTCCAGGACCTGATCGCCCCGCATGTCGCGGCGATCGCGGGGGTGCTCTCCGGCTGCCTGGACGACCTGCCTGCACAGGCGGTCGACGACATCGCCGCCGACGGCGTCCTGCTCGTCGGCGGCGCGTCACCCGCCCGCGGGCTCAAGGCGGCGCTCGAGTCCGGTCTCGGCCTCCCGGTCAAACAGGCCGAGAATCCCGTCACCTGCATCGCCGAGGGTGCGGCGCGGTCGCTGCTGCTTCCCGACGTCCGGTCCGTCTTCGGCCGTCGCTGAGGTGATGGCGTGCCCTGAGGTCGGCTGCTCGGCGGTAGGGTCCGGCGGTGGCTGACGGGAGTCGACCGCGGGAGTGGCCGGCTGACGCGACGGTCGCGTACGGTCCGTCGCCGCTGCGCAGGCTGATTCGCCTCGCGGTCGTCCTCGGGCTGGTGGCAGTCGTGGCCGGTTGCTCGCCGGCAGGCGGTGGTGGCACGCGCGCGGTTCCCGGCCCCGGCACGTCGGCGCCACCGGCGGTCGGTCCGGTCGCGGGCACGCCCGGCTGGCAGCTGGCGCACCCGGGTCCGGAGCACGCGATCGAGGGCTTCGCCGACAGGACGAGCGTCACGCCCGGCGAGCGGGTGCGGCTGTTCGTCTCGACCACTGCGTCGAGCTACCAGGTCACGGCGTTCCGGATCGGCGACTACGCGGCCTCCGACGCGCTGGCGGTCTGGACCTCGTCCCGCGTGGCCGGCGGTGTGCAGGCGCCCGCGGTGGTGCAGCCGTCGACCGACACCGTCGTCGCACCATGGAACCCCTCGTTGACGGTGGGCACCGACGGCTGGCCGCCCGGCGACTACCTGCTGCGGCTCGACGGGGACAGCGGCGCCCAGCAGTACGTCCCGCTCACCGTGCGCACCCCGTCGAACCAGGGGCGGGTGGTCCTGGTCAACGCCGTGACCACCTGGCAGGCCTACAACCGGTGGGGCGGCTACAACCTCTACAAGGGTCCCGACGGTCGGCGCGAGAGCCGCTCGCGGGCGGTCACGTTCGACCGCCCGTACGAGTCCGGGATGTCCGGCGCCGGGCAGTTCCTGCAGTTCGAGCTGGCCTTCGTGCGGGTCGCGGAACGGTCGGGTGCGCCGCTCGGCTACGCCACCGACATCGACCTGCACGCCGACCCGCACCTGCTCGACGGCGCCCGGGCAGTGGTGACGCCGGGGCACGACGAGTACTGGTCGACGGCGATGCGGACGGCTGCGACGCAGGCCCGCGACCGCGGGGTGAACCTGGCCTTCCTCGGCGGCAACGAGGTGTATCGGCACATCCGGTTGGCGCCGACGACACTGGGTGCCGACAGGCTCGAGATCAACTACAAGTCGGCCGGTGAGGACCCGGTCAGCCACACGGATCCGGCCGAGTCCACCCAGGACTGGCGCCAGCCTCCCGACCCGCGCCCGGAGAGCGTGCTCGTGGGCGGCTACTACAGCTGCTTCCCGGGGCGGGCCGATCTGGTCGTGGCCGAGCCCGGGAACTGGCTGCTCGACGGCATCGTCCGGGACGGGGAACGGCTGCCGGGCGTCGTCGGTGTCGAGTACGCCAGGGTGAACCTGTCGGTCCCCACGCCGCGGCCGTTGGAGGTGCTGTTCCACTCCCCCGTCACGTGCGGCACCACCCGTCGCAGCGAGTTCTCCGACGCCACGTACTACACCACCGCGAGCGGCGCGGGCGTGTTCTCCACCGGCACGCAGGACTGGGTGTGCGGGATGGACCCCGACTGCAAGGGCGGTGGGGAGGGCGGCCGCGTCGCGCAGGTGCTCGCCGCGATCAGCACTCGGTTGCTGCAGCAGTTCGCGGCCGGCCCCGCGGGCCTCGCGCACCCCGCCCACGACAACCTGGCCCGCCTGGGCATCGACGGCGCGGCCCGCGCTCCCGACCCGCGGCTTCCCCGGACGGCCCGGCCGAGCACTAGCGCAGCGTCGTCGATCCGGTGACACTGCCGGACCCGGCCGATCACCCCCTGGCGTCGGTCACGGTCCGGGGCCGTCCGACGGGCCTGCCTCGCTGCTCGTCTGCATGACGAGCAGGGCGACCCCCGTCAGGGCTCCGGCGAGGCCCACCGCCTGGACCACCCCGGTCGGTCCGGAGAGCACCGCCTCGTCGAGGACGAGAGCGCCGAGCAGGACCCCGACCGCGGGCTGGGAGACGGTCAAGGCGGCGAGGGAGGGCCCGAGCGCGCCGGCCTGGAAGGCGACCTGGGTGATCAACACACCCGCCAGACCCAGCGCGCAGCCCGCCCACAGCTGCCACGTTCTCCCCAGTACCCCGAGAGCGCCCGCGGCGAGCAGGGGCAGCCACGCCTTGGCCAGCGCGGCCGACAGCGAGAGAACCGCGCCCGCGATCGTGCCGAGGCCCGCCGCGCGGGCCGGTGGCCACCGCGTCAGGCCGTACGCGAGGGCGACGAGCACGAGCGTTGCGACCACCCCGGACGCCCAGTGCGTGCCCGTCGGTGACGTCGGATCGCGCGGCAACGTCACGAGGAACGCGGCCAGGCCGACGACGGTGACCGAGGCCGACACAAGTTGACCACGACGAACGGGCCGACCGAACAGCGGCTGCAGCAGCAGGCCCACGACGAGGCTCAGGACCAGCACGGGTTGGACCACCGTGAGCGGACCGACCGACAGGGCGAGCAGATGCAGGCCGACGCCGACCAGGTCGACGACGGCGCCCAGCAGCCACCACGGCTGCCGGAGCAGGTCCCGGACCAGCGCAGGGTGCAACGGGAACCGGCGCGCCACGAGGTTCGCGCCGTGGTGCTGCAGTACCGCTCCGACGCCGAAAGCGGCGGCGGCGAGCAGCGCGATGAGCGCGGACGCCACCATCAGGTCCTCCGCATGGATGAGCTCGTGCCGGGTGCGGCAGGCTTGCCGTGTGTCACATCGAACCGCAGCCATCGGGCTGGCCGCGGCGCCGCTGGCCGCGACCGCCGCCTGGGCGTCGCCCGCGATGACGAGGTCACGGCTGCTCCGCACGGTCGGTTTCCCGCGACTGGCGGGCCGCGGCGACCGCGGGCACGTCGCGTTGACCTTCGACGACGGGCCGCATCCGAAGGGGACCCCCGCGGTGTTGGAGGCTCTGGCGCGGCTCGATGTGACGGCGACGTTCTTCTTCCTGTCGGCGCAGGTACGACGTTTTCCCGAGGTCGCCGCGGCGGTGCGCGACGCGGGTCATGAGCTCGCCGTCCACGGCGACCTCCATCGCAACCACCTGTTCCGTTCGCCGGCCGCGGTGCGGCGCGACATCCGCTCGGCCGTGGAGATCATCGGCGCGGTGGGCGGCGAGCCGCCGCGCTGGTTCCGTCCCCCGTACGGCGTGCTGACGACGAGTTCGCTGTCGGGCGCTCATGACGTCGGCCTGACACCGGTGCTCTGGACCGCGTGGGGTAGGGACTGGACGAGCGGCATCAGTGCGCGCCGGGTGGCCGACACGGTCGCTCGCCAGTTACGACCCGGCGGCACGATCCTGCTTCACGACTCCGACGTCACCGCCGAAGCGAGCGGGACGTGGCGCGGCACGGTCGGCGCCCTGGACCTGATCGCATCCGAGGTCGAGGCGCTGGGCTGCCGGCTCGGCACACTCGGTCGGCACTTCCGCCCGGACACGTAGTGCCAGCAGATCGATGATCACGGCGGCGGCGTCGAAGCCGGCGTGGACGGCGCGTCGATCCCCGGACCGGCCGATCCGGGTCCGGACCTCGGCGAGCAGGCTCGCGCCGTCGCGTGGCCACGCCGCAAGACCGGCGGCCTCGAGCACCCCGGCGTTGGCCCGGCCGTGGCCGGGGATCGGGCGGAACGTCACCGTGGGCAACCCCATCGTGAGCGCCTCGGTCACCGCGAGGCCGCCGGCGTTGTGAACCAGTACGTCGGCCGAGCCCATGATCTCGGCGACGTCCGTCCGCCAGCCCAGCGCCACGACGCCCGGCCGGCCGCGCAGTGATCGGCGGAGTCGGGCGTTCCGTCCGCACAACACGACGACCTCGACGTCGCTGCCGGGGCTGCGCAGTGCCCTGACGATCTCCGGCACGTCACCGATGCCCAGTGACCCGGCCGAGACCAGAGCGACCGGCCCGTCGGCGGACAGCCCGAGCTCGGCTCGGACCTGACGTCGGCGCACCGAAGGACAGGGGCCGGAGAACGCCCGTCCCACCAGGGCGCCGACGTGGCGCATGGGGGTGCCGTAGAGCCGCAGGCCGAGGTTAGCCGTCGCCTCGGTCACCGTGAGGTGATGGTCCACCGCCGGATGCACCCACAGTCGGTGCACCGCCGGGTCGGTCAGAAAGGTGACCACAGCCGCGTCGAGTCGGCCGGCCGCCTTGAGCCGGCCCAGGGTCTGGCTGGCCATCGGGTACGTGGAGACGACGACGCCGTAGCCGTGGGCCGTCCAGCGCCGAACCCGGAACCCGGCCCAGCCGCACACGGCCAGTGCCACTGCCTGCACCCATCCGGGACGCTCCAGCCGCCTGAACAACCACTCGAAGAACCCGGGCGCCCTACCGACGCTGATCGGGTAGCCCTGCCGCAACACGAACCCGACCCACCGGGGAAGTGCGTCGAGGAAGTCGCGCCGGTCGACGCCCACCCCGGCACGCTGCAGCCGAGCGGTCAGCTCCGCCGCGGCGCCGTCATGCCCGGCGCCCACACTCGCGGAGATGACGAGCACCCGTTCACGACCGGTGTCACCGCGACGCGCGTCGTCTCCGGACGGGACCTGCGACCGCACCACCGACATCGCGTTCGATCCCCGTCACCCGACCGCAGCGGGGCACGGATGCGCCGCCGCACGCTGGTCCGACCTGATCGCCCCGCGCACCCGCTGCCGATGTTCCGTCTCATCGGCCCACCAGGGCCCGACCACGAACGAGGACCGCGAGAGTGTGGGACCGCTGTCGTTCGTGCCGGCTCGAGCTCTGCGGAGCCTGCGGCCACCTTCCGTGAGCGCAGCGGTCAGTGGCGCTGCGACCGCGCAGGCCAGGAGGGCCCAGGCGAGCCCGAGGATGACGCCCGCGACGACGTCGCTCGGGTAGTGCACGCCCAGGAGTACTCGTGACGACGCCACCGCGGTCGTCGCGACGACCGCGATCACCACGGCCCACGTTCCGATCCGCTTCCCGGGCGAGCCGCGTCCTCGGGCTCCCCTCGGGGGAGAGTGCGGCCGACCGAGGGCGAGGAGGGCGATCGCGCCGTAGACCGCTGCTGTGCCACCGGCGTGGCCGGACGGGAAGCTGAACCCGCTCGCGGTGGTCAGGGCGGGCTCGAGGCTGGGCCGGGCACGCGCCAGCAGGTGCTTGACGAGGGTCTCGCTACCCAGCTCACCGAGCCTGGCAACGGCGAGGGCCACCACGGGGACCCACCGGCCGCGGACGGCGAGCACCACACAGACGACAACGGTCACGACATCGACCGCGACGGGGCTGCCGAGGTCGGTCACCACACGCGCCGCCGCGGCCACGCCGGGATGAGCGAGCAGCGCAGCATGCCCGGCTGTCACCATCGACGTATCGATCGCGATCAGCGGCGCCCAGTGCGTCCCTACCGCGACGGCCAGGGCGGCGAAGAACGCGGCCAGCAACGTCGCGGTGAGCACCATCGCGCGGCGCGCCGACGTCCGAGCCGTGGCGCGGATGCGGCGGGTCACGAGCACGGCGACCACCAGGGCGAGTGCGGCGAGCACGTAGCGCTCGTAGCGGTGGAACTGCGCGTAGATGGTGCCGAGATGGTCGCCGGCGAGGTAGCCGATGCTCGCCCAGGTTCCCACCCAGAGGGCGGCTCCGAGGAGGTTGAACACCAGGAACCGCCGCCACGGCATGTTGGCCAGGCCCGCGACGACGCCGTTGATCTGGCGAAGCCCTTCCACGAAGCGGGCCGCGACGACGACCTTTCCGCCGTGGCGGCTGAAGAACCGCTCGGCGCGGTCGAGGCGCGCATCGGTGATGCCGACGTGGCGTCCGAACCTGAGCACCAGGGCGCGGCCCCCGAAGTGCCCGATCGCGAAGCCGACGTTGTCGCCGGCCGTTGCCGCGACCACGCCGACCGCGACGACCGCGGCCAGGTTGAGCCGGCCGGCACCGGCGTACACGGCCGCCGCGATCAGGATCGTCTCGCCCGGGGCGGGGACGCCGAAGTCCTCCACGAACAGCAGCGCCGCCACCGCGAGGTAGCCGTAGGAGTCCAGGAACGGGGCGAGATCGCCGAACACGCCGGGCAGCATCGGATCGCTCATGATCGGACCGTCACGAGCCGGGGCCGTGGTGAGAAGTCCAGGGCGACCCCCCGACATCCCCGCGCCGCGCCTCGGGTTCGGCGGAGCTGCGGTTCTGATCCGGCACCGGTCCGGGCGCGCCGTCAGGTGCGGGCCCGGCTCCTGCCGCCGAGGGGTGCGAGACCGGCGGGACCACCCCGAGCAGGCGCCGGGCGGGCGTGCCGGCGGCCAGCGACACCATGGCGAACAGCAGGCGGCGCACGCAAAGGTAGCCGAGCACGCTGACGGCGGCTCCGACGACCAGCCCTGCGGCGACGTCCCCGGGCCAGTGCGCCCCGACGAACACGCGCGCGAACGCCATGCTCAACGCCGCCACGACGCTCACCCAGCGCAGCCACCGCGCACCGACCGTGCGGTCCGCCCGCAGCCAGATGCCCGTGGCGGTGGCTCCGGCCATGACCGCGTGGTCGGACGGGAAGGAGTAGTCCGTCGAGCGTGCCGTGAGCACGGTGAGCTGCGACAGCACGGTGTACGGGCGCGGCTCGTGTGCGGCCGCGACGAGCAACTGGTTGACCCCGACCGCCAGCAGCACACCGAGCGGAGCCCAGAGGGCCGCCACCAGTCCGTCGATCCGGGCGGTGCGCCTCGCCAGCCACAGGTTCGCCAGGAGCAACGCGACGAACACGGCGACGCCGTAGGAGGCGACCCCGGACACCGCCGGCGCCGCCCATCCGGTGTGTGCCGCCCAGCGGTTGATCTCCTCGAACCACTCGATGTTCACCGAGCCCGGCAACCCGAACGCGCCGGCGGGTACCTGAGGCACCGGGAGGGGAACGACTGCCGCCCCGACGGCAGCCCCCGCGGCCTGTCCCACCTCGGTGGCGGACAGTGCGTCCGTCCACGTCATTCCCGCACCACCGAGACCCCCCAATCCCACAGCTTCTCCTACGTGACTGTAGGAGCCATCTCCTACGTTACTGTAGTTCTGTGGGACGACGCGAACCGGACGGAGACGTCATCGACGACGACACCGAGGGGCGCGCCCGGTCCGCTCGGGTGGCGGGGCCGCGCCGGCCGGCCGGCGAGCTGGAGAACGAGGTGCTGGCGGTGCTCTGGGCCGCCGACACCGCGCTGGTGCCGGCCCAGGTGCAGGACGCACTGGGTCCGGGGCTCGCCTACAACACCGTGCAGACGATCCTCACCCGGCTGCATGCGAAGGGGGCCGTCGAGCGTGAGCGTGCCGGTCGTGCGCACGCCTACCGTCCGGTGCTCGACCAGAACGGTCTGACCGCACGACAGATGCGAGGCCTGCTCGACCGCGGAAGCGACCGGACCGCAGTACTGCGCCGGTTCGTCGCCGAGCTCGGCGGCGAGGACGAGGCCGTACTCGGGGAGTTGCTGCGCCGGACCGAGTCGACACCGCGTGAGTCCGGCGGCTCGGCACAGCCCTCATCGGTCTCGCACGACCCGGCCCCTGAGACCGCGCGCCCCCGGCGGCGCCGGAGCTCCTCGCCCTGATCCAGGAGCGCCTCATGCGACTCGACGTGTACGTGCCGGTCCTCGCTGCGCTGCTGTTCGGCGTCGCGATCCGGCCGCTGTCACGGCTGTGGACGCCCCGCGCGGGTGCGCGCCTGCTGGTCTGCGCCGGACTGGTCAGCGCGAGCTGCTGGGTCTGGGCCCTCGGCCTGCTGGGCTGGACCCTCCTGGGGCAGATCCCGACCGTCGCCCGCTACGGGGAGTGGTCGGTCAGCGTGTTGCACAGCGTCGATCCCGTCGACCCGGCCGTGGCCTTTGCCGCGATCGCAATCCTGCTGTCACTGACCGTACTCGTCGCGATCACCACGGTGCGCCGCACGCGTGCGTTGCTGCGCAGCTGCGCACTCGCTCGGAGTCTCGCTCCGGCCGCTCGCGGCGACCTGATCGTCCTGCCCGACGACGCCGTCGAGGCCTTCGCACTGCCGGCATTCGCACTGCCGGCGTTCGCACTGCCGGCGTTCGCACTGCCGGCATTCGCACTGCCGGCGTTCACCGTCCCGGTCTTCTTCCGACGCCTGCTCACGTCGTCGAGTCGGCCACGGCCCACCGGTCCACGGACCACCGACCCCGGACGCCGGCGCCTCGTCCAGCGGCGGTCCCGCGGGGGCGGCAGCGTCGGTGCGGGCCACGTCGTGGTCACCAGCGGCATGCTGAGGGCCTTGGACCCCGACGAGCGGCGCGCCCTGTTCGCCCACGAACGCGCTCACCTGCTCGGCCACGACCACTGGTGGCTGCTCACCGCTCAGTTCTCCGCGGCGGTCAACCCGCTGTTGTCACGCCTCCCGGCGACCGTCGACTACCTCCTCGAACGCGCCGCCGACGAGCACGCCGCCGAGGTCGTCGGCGAGCGCCGCCTCGCCGCGCGAGCCTTGGCGAAGGCGGGGCTCGCAGTCCTCCGGCAGTCACCGACCGAGATCGGGCTCAGCCGCGGTCTCGCACTCGGCTACGGGACCTCCGCCGTCAGTGCACGCGTGGCCGCGCTGCTCGACCCCCCGCCCCGGTTCCGCCGGTCCGCGGTGGTCCTCCTGGCCGTCGCCGCGGCCGTCGTGCTCGGCTGCGCCATCGATGCCGGACAGGACGTCGAGCGCCTGTTCGAACTCGCGATGCTCGGCCCGCGCTGACGCTCCGACGGGCCGCGCCGCGCGCAGCTGTATCTGGCCCGCCACCGCAGGCCCGGCAGCTGCCGGCGACGCGGTTCGCGTCAGGGTGGCGGCGCCGCCAGGTACCCGCTCAGACCGTCCACCACGATCCGGCCCGCACTGTTGGCACCCTGCCCCGGACCCTGGACCAGGCTCGTCACCACCACCGTCGGGGCGTCCAGCGGCGCGGCCACGGTCGTCCAGTTGTCGTAGCTGCCGGCCCGCAGGCTTCCGTCCTGGGCCGTGCCGGTCTTGGCCCCCGAGTCCACCGGCAGCGGGGCGAGCCATCCGGCGGTGCCGGACCGCACGGCGGCACGCATGCCGTCGCGCACCGGCCCGAGCGTGGCGGCGAACGGTAGCGGCCGTGCCGGCGACACCGGCACCGCCGTCGTCGCACCGCCCGGGGTGACGACGGTCAGTCCGAGGTGCGGCGTGACCAGCAGACCGGTGCTGACCGCCGCCGTCCAGCGGGCGTTCTGCAGGGGCGTGACCTGCAACGGGCCCTGGCCGATACCGAGGATGACGGTGGTACCGCCGTACCACGGCTCCCCGGTGTCCGGACTGCCGAGGTAGCCCGCCGCCTCGCCGGGGAGGTCGATCCCGGTCGGCTCGCCGACGCCCAGGGCGCGGGCGGTGTCGATGATCGGACCCGGACCCATCCGGGCCGCCAGCTGGTAGAAGTACACGTCGTTCGACCAGCCGATGGCCTGTGGCAGGTTCATCGGGCCCATCGGACGCCAGTTGGCGAAGGTGTGGCCGCCCAGGGTGTAGCTCGCCCCGGTCGGGACGACCTGCATGGGTGGGATGGTGCCCGTCACCATGTCGGCCGCGCCCACCACGAGTTTGAACGTGGAGCCCGGTGGCACGGCGACCTGGGTGACGTGGTTCAGGCCGGGGCTGCCGGGGCGTGCGTCGAGGGCGGCGAGCGCGGACGCGTCCACCGGCGGGCCGTAGATGTTGTCGTCGTACGACGGGAGGCTCGCCATGGCGAGGACCTGGCCGTCCCGCGGATCCATCGCCACGGCCGCCCCGACGGCGCGGGGGTCCGGCTGGCCCGCGAGCGACACCTGCAGCGAGTCGGTGAGCCGCCGCTGCAGCGGCATATCCAGGGCGGTTCGCAGGTCGGCGCCGGGGACCGCAGGCAGTTGCGGGCCCGGGGCCACCGGCACGCCGGCCGGGGTCACGTACCAGCAACGCCGGCCGTCGACACCCCGCAGCACGGCGTCGTAGGTCGCCTCCAGACCGAGACGGCCCACCACCGTCCCTGGTGCCAGAGACGGATCCCGGGCCGTCTGCTCGGCCGTGGCGACGCCGACGAAGCCGAGCACCGGCGCGAGGAGTTCTCCCGTCGGGTAGCTGCGGCGCGCCTCGTCCGTCACGATCACGTCCGGCGACCCGCGCAGCACCCCTGCTCGACCGGCGGGAGCCGTGCCGACCTCGAGGTCGAGCGTCGTCCCCGGTGCCGCGGCGACCGCCGCGCGCAGCTGGTCGAGCGGACGGCCCGTGACGTCGGCGACCAGTTCGAGCTCCGCGGGCGTCACGAGCGCGGGGACCACACCGACGGCTGCGGAGCCCGTATCGGTCGCCGCGGAATCCTGCGCCAGGACCGTGCCGTCGCGAGCCGTGATCTCGCCGCGGGGCGCGGCGACCCGCAGGCAGCGCACCATCTGCTCCTGGCCCGCGGCCACCAGTGACGGCCGCTGCTGCGCCTGGACCTGCCCACCCGCAACGGCGAAGGTCACGAGGACCCCGGTGAGCACCAGCGCGGAGCTCTGCACGAGTCGGGGGCGCAGCCGCCCGGGCGCGGCCCACAACGCGCGCCGCGCCCCGTCCCGGCGCACCCCCAGGACGGTGCCGATGGCGGCGAGATGCACCACCATCGCCGTTCCGCCGTTGCTGACCAGGGGAAACGGAACACCGGCGAGCGGCAGCAGGCCGAGGTTGCCCCCGACGGACACCACGACCTCGGCACCGATCAGGACCGCGAGCCCGCCCGCGACGAGCGCACCGTGGCTCGTGCGGGCTCCGCGCGCCGCCGTCGCGAGCCGCCAGACCAGGACGAGCGCCGCGACGAGGACCGCGAGGCCCGCAACCCACCCGAACTGCTCGACCAGGCTCGCCGGCGCGAGGTCCGAGGAACGCTCGGGCAGGTAGCGCTCGAGAACATCGGTGAGGGGATGACCCGCACGCCCGAACCACCCGCCGGAGGCCACCGCGATGCGGGCCTGCGACGCGGCCCAGCCGGCGCCCCCGGCCGCCTGGGACGAGCCGGCCAGGAAGCTGCCGAGACGCTGGACCTGGTACGGCCGCAACAGCCCGACGGCGAGCGGGGCCGCCACTGCGGCAGCGGCCGCGACCGGCAGGAGGAACCGGGCGGGCACCCGCCCGATCACCATGAGCGCGACGACGACGACCACGAGCAGTGCGGTCGTGCTCAGATCCGGCTGCAGGACCGTCAGCACGATCGGGACCGCCGCCACGACGAGAGACCCTGCGAACCGTTGCCAGGCGGGCCGGGCGGAGGCCAGCAGGGCCGCGACCAGCAGGAGCAGGCCCAGCTTCGCCAGCTCCGACGGCTGGAAGGTGAACGCGCCCGCGTCGAGCCACCGGGTCGCGCCCTTCGTCCGGTTCCCGAGCAGCGGGACAGCGGCGAGCATCACCACGGCGACGGTGTAGCTGAGCACCGCGAGCACCCCGAGCACGCGGACGCGCACCCGGCGGGACGCGAGCAGGAGCGCGAACCCGGCCGCGGCGATGCCACCCTGCCTCACGGCGGTCCCGACGCCCCCGACGGCCGCCAGGTTCGCGAGGCCGATGACGACCAGCACACCGGCGGCGAGGATCGCCAGCACGTCGAACGTCGGTTCCCCCGGCAGCCGCCACCGCGGCACCCGGCGCCGCCGTCGCTCGGACGCCCACGCCGACACCCGCCGGTTGCCCCACGACCGCGTACGGCTCCCCCGCAACCCCTGCAAGGCCACACCCCCCGAGTGCTCGATCAGGAACCACAACGCTCGGCGGCTGACACCCGCAGCGGGGGCCCCGCCGCAGGCGCGGGCGCTGTCGTCGACGCCGTCAACGCCGTCGCGGCGGCTGCGGGCACCGACACCGCGATCACGGCGTCGATGCGGTCCGCACCCGTGGGCAGAGCCGCGGTGCCCGTGCCGACCGTCTGCACCTGTCCGGTGCAGAGATCGTGCGCCTGCACGACCCACGACACCGTCCCCGTGCTCCCGGCGTCGACGAGGACCTGGACCCGGACCAGACACCGCCCACCACTCGTGCACCCCGGAAGACTGCGCAGATCGACCGCGCGCACCGGCCCGCCGACGGCCGGCACCGGGACCTCGGGAAGGCTCGGCAGCGGCGCGGCGACGGGAGCCTCCACCCGTGCCGGATCCCCGGGCGCGGCCAGCACGAGCGCGACGTCCGCCGTGATCCGGTCGCCGAGCAGCAGGAACTCGAGCGCCACGAGCGCGGCCACCACCAACGGCCACGCGAGCCACGGCCCCCACCGACGCCTGGGTCGCGCCCTGGTCATGTCGCTGTGGGGAGCGACGCCCCACAACCGGGCCGGGCCGGCTTCGGCGTCGGACGCATCAGGTCGTGCCGTCGGAGTACGTGGCGAGGATCGCGCGGAGCCGCTCGACGAATCGCAGGGACCGGTCCTGCCCCCGCGTCCTCCCACGACTTCTGCGCGAGACCGACCCGCATCACGATCCCGGTGACACCCCACTCGACCGCCAGGCGCAGGACGTACGGCGGATCGGAGGTAGCCGGGTTGGCGGCGAAGTCCCGCGGTCCGTGCTCCGAACCTCGGTCATGGTGCAGGGACAGTGTGTTTCCGTTGCGCAGGCCGTGCTCGTGCAGGACGTGCTTCAGCCGCGTCTGCGTGCCCGGCGACATGCCGATCTCGTGCAATCGTGGCCTACCGGTCGTCTTCATCACCGAACCTCCGGACATCTCGCCCCGCGCGGTGCCCCGGCAGCCGAAGGTGTGCGCTCGCGTCGCGGCGTACGGCCCGGCCGCGCGACCGGCCCCGACCCCCGTGGTCCCCCCCCCCC
>NZ_BPRG01000039.1:0-22791 GCF_036984265.1 Pseudonocardia sp. D17
ACAGCCTCTCAGCCGATCACCGCAGCCGGGTTACAACGCCAACGTTCTCGATCGAGGCACTAGCCCGTCCGCAACGGAGGCGGACGCTTCGGAGAGAGGGCCTCCCGGTCCTGTTCTGGTGGTCACGGCCTCCGGGCAGAAGACCGGAAGACCAGAAGGTCGTCAGGCACTCGTCCGGTCGGCTGCCTGGTAGAGCGCGTAGCCGACGTCGTCGAGTTGGCGTCCGGAGAGCAGGCCCCTCTCGTCGTGGAAGCTCGTGATCGCGACGACGGTCCCGGCGCCGGTGGCCGGGTTGAAGCCGGTCAGCCACGGCCCGCCGGAGGAGCCCGGGGTCATCGCGCACGGCATCGTCAGCGCGTTCGCGCTGCTGCGGTCGACGGCGATGGCGCTGGTCCAGCAGCGCCGCAGGCTGCGCCCGTCGAACGGCGCCTGGACGGGATAGCCCAAGGTGGTGACCGCGGTCCCGGCCGCGGGTGCCGTGAACGCGATGCCCAGGTCACGCAGCAGCGCATGGAGCTGGTTGATCAGCCGGGTCCGGTGCGAGACCAGGTTGGCGCGACGCTCATCGAGCAGGGCCAGCGCGGTGCAGAGGTCCTTACCGGTGATGGGTCGGGCATCCCCGGCCAGCGCGGCCACGCTCGCCGCGGCGGCGGCGTCGATTCACACCGTTCTTGCGTCGTCCACCGCGGGACAGCTCCCGCACCCGGGCGGTGGCCGTGCACGGCACGTCCTCGACCTGTTCCTCGCGGGCGACCAGCCATTGCGCCAGGTGTCGGCCCAGGCCGCGGGCGTTCTCCACGGCCCATCGACGGGCCTCGAACCGGGTCGCCCATCGCAGCAGCTGTCGGTAGCCGGCCAACGTGGCGTCGACCTGCAGCGACGCCAGAACGCGGTGGGTGGCGGGGCCCAGCGCGCTCGCTGTATGAGTTCGTGTGTGGGGGTCGATTCCGATGATGACCGTGACGTCCTCCGATCCAGCGCGACGGGCGGTGGGACCGCGGACGACATGCCGACTTCCAGCTCCGTCGACACGGGGAGCACACCTCTGTCGAGTCAGACCGCAGCCCCGCGTGGACGCGGGTCTTCTCCTCAAGTGAGGTAACAGATCCGGGGCCGCCCGGCCTCCGATCTGCTCAACCGCCGGAGGGCGACGACATCCGGCCAGTGCGCGGCATCGCCACGGCTTTCCCGCCCCTCCCGTTTAGCCGCTCGTTGCGCAGCTCCCCGCGGCGGACCTTGCCGGCGTCGCTCCGCAGTGGATGGTCGACGTATTCGACACTGCGGGGGACCTTGTAGGCGATGAGGCGCTCCCGGAGGAATGTCGCCAGATCCTCTGGGGGGACTTCCCGCGGATCGGCCTCCAAGACGGCGTGCACCACATTGCCGCGGTCGTCGTCTGGCAGCCCAATGACCGCCACCGACCGAACCGCCGGGTGCTCGAGGATCGCCGCTTCCACCTCCGCCGGATAGACGTTGACCCCGCCGCTCAGGACCATGTCCTGGAGCCTGTCCGCCATGTACAGGTAGCCGTCGTCGTCGAACCAACCGACGTCGCCGAGAGACTCCCAGCCGTCCTCGGTCGATCGTGCCTCGGCGCCGATGTAGCGGTACATCGGTGTCGCGCGTGCCGGGTCACCCCGCAGCCACACCTCGCCCCGCTCGCCCGTCCCGAGCGGTTCGCCCCGCTCGTTTCCGATCCGCATCTGACCGACGACCACCCGCCCGACCGATCCCGGACGCTCGAGCCATTCGGACCCGGTGATGAGAGTGAGCGCCTGCTGCTCGGTAGCCGAGTAGATCTCGACGATTCGCTCCGGCCCCAACCAGTCGATCCAGCGACGCTTCAGCCAGGCGGGGCAGGGCTCGGCCATGTGCCAAACCGACTCAAGGGACGATATGTCATACCGGAGCCGGACCTCGTCGTCCAGGTTGATGATCCTCTTCATCATCGTCGGCACGGTGTAGAGCACCTCGGCGCCGAACTCCTCGACGGCCGCGAGTGTGCGCTCCGGTTCGAACCGCTCGAGGACGACGACGAGGCTGCCCGCGATCAACGCCTCGCACGCCCACAGCACAGGACCGTTGTGATGGAGCGGGCCGGGCACCACGACCACACCGCCATCACGGAAGCCGCGGCCCCACATCCTCGGGACACGGGGATCGAAGAGTGCCGGGTCTCCCGAGACGATCAACTTGGGGCGCCCCGTCGAACCGCCCGAGGTCGCGATCTTCCATGCGGGCGAGACCACGTCTGGCAGCCCCGGCACAGGACTCCCGTCGAGGAGATCCCGGTGGTCGATCCCCACATGGGGACACCCCGCCACACCTGCCGGCCAACGGCTGATTACGGCCCGCGGCGCCGCCAGAGCGACGATCGCCTCCAGCTCGGTCCGGGGGAGCTGCTCGGAGACCGCCTGCGGGATCGCTCCCGCCTTCCAGCACGCCACGTACGCGACGAACCACTCGACACAGTTCGGCAAGGCCACCGTGACGACGTCACCGACCACGACCCCCTGCGCGAGGAGCCGGTGGGCGAGCCGGGTGCTGGCCTCGTCCAGCTGCGCCCGTGTGAGTGATTCTGGTCCGCAGACGACAGCGAGCCGATCTGGATCGGCGATGGCCAGGTCGGAGAGCCGCCGGGGGTACGACACAGTGCTCACGATCGGTTCTCACCTTCGGTTTGACGGACGGAGAGCCACGATGTCAGCGTGGCGAGGTCCGCAGCCAGCTGTTCGGGTCGGTCGTCCTTGACGTGCTCGATCAACGCGAAGCGGTCGCGGCCCCACAACCCGGGCTCCCGGGAATGCCGCAGGATCTCGCGCCAGAGGTACCGCCACGCGACGAGCGGGTAGCGGTCCTCGTAGCTGCGCCACGCGAACAGATGCAGGTGCGATACCCGAGCCGCTACCGACCGGTACTCGGCGACCAGGTCCGCCACCGACCCCGGCCCATCCGGCTGCCAGTAGACGAAGAAGCGCGGGTCGTCGATCTGCCGCAACAGCGCGGCGGCAGACTCCGCCGTCGCCGTGATGGTCTGGCGATGGTATTCGAGCGACGCCGTGAAACCCCGACCGGTGATCAGCGGAACGACCGCGCGGACGCCGTCCACGACCCGGCGGCGCTCGTCCGACGCCGCGTCCGGGGTGATCCCGAGCTCTCCCCAGATCCGGATGTTGCCGACGCCCAGCGCCTCGGCCACATCCAGGACGGGCCCCAGCTGGTGGAGAACATCGGCGGTGCCGGCCTGCAGGTACGTTCCGTAGGAGACGCACTCGATGCCCGCGTCGCGGCACCGCTCGGCGAGCCGTTCCGCACCGGCAGCGTCGCCCGGTGGGACGTGGACGTCGGCTCCCCACTCGATGCCCGCCGCACCGCTGCTCTCGGCGAGACGCACCACCTCGTCGCTGGACAGCTGCCGCAATGCGATTGAACAGACCCCCGGCCGGACCGCGACCGACTCCCGCATCCCGTCTGCCACGTCTTACCTAGCCTTCCCGGCGGATTGCGGTACGGCCGCTGCAACGTCAGGAGCGATCGGCGGGTAGTGACAGGCGGTGAAGTGCCCGGAGGACACCTCCCTTACCTGTGGTTCCTCCTCGGAGCAGCGCGACTGGGCAGCGGGGCACCGGGTACGGAAACGACAGCCGCTCGGTGGCGCGATCGGTGAGGGCAGCTGACCCTCGACGAGCGGCACAGGCTGCCGTTCGTGGCCCGGGTCGGCGACCGGGATGGCCGAAAGCAGAGCCGAGGTGTAGTGGTGCGCCGGGCGGGCGTACACCGCCTCGGCCGGTCCGACCTCGCACACCTTGCCCAGGTACATCACCATGACCCGATCGCTGATGTTCTTCACGACGGCCAGGTCGTGCGCAATGAACACCAGGGTAAGGCGATAGCGCGCCTTCATATCCTCGAGCAGATTCAGGATCTGCGCCTGCACCGAGACGTCGAGGGCCGAGACCGGCTCGTCGCAGATGACCAGCTTCGGGTCCAGTACGAGCGCGCGGGCGATCGAGATCCGTTGGCATTGCCCACCGGAGAACTGGTGCCGGCGACGTGACACCACGGAGTCGGGGTCGAGGCCCACTGCGGCCAGTACTTCCCAGACCTTCTCGGTCTGGCCGGCGGCGTTCCCGCGCCGCCAGATTCTCAGCGCCTCGACCACGATGTCCCCGATCCGGCGCCGGGGATTGAGCGACGACACCGGGTCCTGGAAGATCATTTGGAGGCGAGGCCGTACGCGGCGCAGGTCCTGGCCCCTTAACGACGTGAGCTCCTCCCCCTCGAAGACCACAGATCCCGAGGTCGGGCGGCGGAGCTGCATCACAGCCCACCCGGTGGTGGACTTGCCGCAGCCGGACTCGCCGACGATACCGAGGGTCTCGCCCTCCTGGACGTCGAAGCTGACGCCGGACACCGCGTGAACCGTTCGACCACCTGCCGAGGGGAACTCGACGACCAGGTCCTGCACCCTCAGGAGCGCGTCCTCACGCAGGTGCGCCGTACCGCTGCCGGCCATCAGGTCGTCGCCGACGGCATCGGAACGCGGCCCGAGACGGTGTCATGGGCGTTCCCGGGCGGCCCTGCTTGTTCCGCCTCGGCACCCAGCGGGAACCAGCAGCGATAGCGGTGGCCGGGGTCGACCCCTCCGACCAGCGGAGGTGCGTCCTGTCGGCACCGGTCCTGCGCCGACGGACAGCGTGGCGCGAAACGGCAGCCCGGCGGACGGTCGAGGAGGGCAGGAGGTCGACCGGCGATGGCCGCTAACCGCGTGTGGCTCGGGTCGTCGACCCGCGGAATCGATCGCAGCAGTGCGTCGGTATAGGGCATGCGGGGCGTTCGGAACACCGACCGTGCCGGACCCTGCTCCACGATCTGGCCAGCGTACATCACTGCGATGTCGTCGGCCCGACCTGCGACGACTCCGAGGTCGTGCGTCACCAGGATCATCGCCATGAACCGCTCCGACTGCTGCTGCTGGAGCAAATCGAGGATCTGACTCTGCACCGTGACGTCCAGTGCCGTCGTCGGCTCGTCGGCGATGAGGAGCCGCGGGCCGCAGACGAGCGCGATCGCGATACCGATCCGCTGCCGCATGCCGCCCGACAGCTGGTGCGGGTACTCCCGTGCGCGACGCTCCGGCTCAGGGATCCGGACGGACCGCATGAGCTCGACAGCTGCGTCGTCGGCCGCGGATCTCGTCATCCGGCGATGCGCGCGCAAGACCTCGGTGATCTGGCGGCCCACCCGCACGACCGGGTTGAGCGACGTCATCGGGTCTTGGAACACCATCGACATCTCGGTGCCCCAGATTCTGCGCAGCTCCGACGGCTGCATCTGGTCCAGCCGTAGACCGCGGAACAGCACCTGGCCGCTGCACTCGATATTCGCACGGGGAAGCAGCCCCATGATCGAGCGAGCGAGCATCGTCTTGCCCGAGCCGGACTCTCCGACGATACCCAGCGTCCTGCCCTGTTCGAGCTGAAAGGAGACGTCGTCCACCGCCCAGGCTGTTCCTTCCGACGAGCGGAATCCGGTGCGGAGTCCGTCGACCTGCAGGAGAGGACCTGTATCCCCCGGCGCCGAATCGTCGGCGGCCGCGTCGTCGGTCAGCGACACAGGGTCGGCCGCGACTGGTGTGTTCCTCATGGCGCCCGCCGTCCCTATCCCGCGAGCCACATGCGGTCGAAGAGAGGGCAGGTGTCGGTCACCGGGGTGTAGCCCTGCACGTCGTCCTTCATGTTCAGCACCTGTATGTACTGCGCCCAAATGATGGCGGGCTGGTCCGCGATGATGACTTTCGCAACATCCTGGTAGATCGTGCGACGCTGATCCGGGTCCTGGGTGGATCGCCCAGCCGCCAGCAGCCTGTCGACCTCCGGGTTGCAGTACTTGATGTAGTTCCGCGCCGATCCGCACTGGTAGGTGTCGGACAGGCTGGGCTCGGGCGAGATGAACGGCCGGTAGAGACTGAACATCTGGTAGTCGCCGCCCGGCAGCCCCGCGACGTACGCCGTGCCGTCGAGGATCTGGATGTCGACCACCAGGTTGCGGTACCCGGCGAGCTGCGACTGCACGGCCTCAGCCGACTGCCTGTCCGGAGCATCGAAGGTGATGGTGAATGTGAGGGGTCCACCGTTCTTCGCCGCGTACTCGTCAAACATGCGCTGAGCCGCCTCCCGATCGAACTGCGGCCATGAGAGGGCGGGATCGAAGAGCTGCGACGACGTCGCGAAGAATGGTCCCGGTGCCAGGTCGGCGTTCTGGAAGCGGATGTCGTTGAGCGTCCGGTAGTCCAGCGCCGACGCCACCGCCTTGCGCGCGAGAACGTCGTTGAACGGCGCCTTCGCATTGTTCAGCGCCAGCAGCCGGCCTCCGCTCTGGTCGGTCAGCCGGGTGACGACGCCGGGAGTCTGCTTCGCCTGTGCCAGGTACTGGGGCGTGGACAGGTCCAGGTCGGCTTGTCCGGCAGCGAGTGTCTGGAACCGCTGCTGGGCGTCCGCGACCGTGCGGATCTCCACCTCGTCCAGGTACGGGTAGGGCGCATTCCAGTACGCGGGGTTGCGCTCCAACGTCATGGTGCCGTTCTTCACCCACTGCTTGAGCACGAAGGGACCGGCACCGACGGGCTGGTTTCCGAAGGCGGTGGCATCGGCCTGGATGGCTGTCGGAGACCCGATGAGGGTCAGCGGCGATCCGGCGACGAACGACGGGAAGGTGCTGTTGGGCTGCTTCAGGACGACGCTGACGGTAGTGGGGCCCGCGACGGTGATCGAGTCGATCTTGGATGCGGTGTCGAGGCTGCCTGCGGCGTTCTGCGGGTCACGGAGCCGGTCCCAGTTGAACTTGACCGCCTCGGCGTCGTACGCCGTACCGTCGGTGAACGTGATGCCGGGCTTGAGCGTGAGGGTCCACCTGATGTTGTCGCTCGACGTCAAGGACTCCGCTGTCTGCATGACGGCCTCACCCGTCTTACCGTCCGCGTATACGAGAGCGTCGAAGATCGGGAGGGCGCGCACGGCCTCGTAGTTCTGGCTGTTGATGACGGTGAGCCGCAGCGGGTCGAGGCTCTTGACGTCGAACGCCGTCAGGTACGAGACCGATCCTCCCCTCTGGGGCTCACCCCCCGCCTGTGTCGCACGGGAGTCGGAGGGTTCACCGCCGCCGCACCCCGCGAGCAGGAGTGCGACGACGAGCATCAGGACGGCGAACGTCCCGCGCATGCGTTGAGGAGAGAACATCGTCGGCCTTTCCGGGTGAATCGCTGCTGGGACGCGGCGAAGGTCAGGTGTCGGTGGGGCGCCCGAGCCCGAACCGGCCTTGAAAGTGGTCCCCGATGACGTTGAAGGCGAAGATCGTCGCGAGCAGGACGGCAGCAGGCAGGAAGACGAGCTGCGGGTCGGTGGCGAGGTAGCCCTGGCCGGATGCGATCGAGCCACCCCAGCTCGGGTTCGGCGGTGGCACACCGAGACCGAGGAAGCTCAGCGAGCCCTCGGTCACCATGAGCCAGGCGACGACGACGAACGCGTACGACCCGACGGGGAGCACCAGGTTCGGGAGGATCTCCCGGAAGAGGGTCCGCACACTGCGGGCACCGAGCACCTTGGAGGCGACCACGAACTCACGGTCGGCGTAGGAGAGGGTGATGGCGCGCGCCAACCGCGCAAACGGTGGCACGGAGATGATCGCCAGTCCCAGGCCCAGGGTCCACAGATCGGGTCCGAGGACCGCGGTCATCGCCAGCAGCAACACAAGCCCGGGAACGGCCAGGGCGGCATCGAGCACGAGGTCGATGACCTTCGCCGCACGGACGTAGAAACCTGCTATCAGGCCCAGAACACAGCCGGCGGTGATGCTGAGCAGCACCGCCCCGACGCTCACGGCCAGTGACACGCGGGCCCCGACCATCAGCCGCACGAGCTGGCTCCGCCCGAACTCGTCGGTACCCAGCAGGTACACGGCATCCGCACCGGGAGGCTGTCTCGGCGGTCCGACCGGGATGTCGTAGTGGGGCAGCGGGAGCCAGTCGACCACAACGGCGGCGAGGACGACGAGCGCCAGCCATGTCGCCGCGAGCACGACGGGGAGCCGCGCACCGCCCGCGCGACGGGCCTTCCCACGCCCCACCACCGTCGCCGCCCGGCTGATCCGTGCGGCGGAAGTCCAGACACTCATGCCGCTGCCCTGTTCCTGAGTCGGGGGTCGATGACGGTGTAGAGCACGTCGACCAGTGCGTTCACCAGGACGTAGCCCAGTGCCACGAAGACCACGACACCCTGGAGCAGGGTGAAGTCTCGCGACTGGATCGACGTGATGAGGAGGTTCCCGATGCCAGGTAGGGCGAAGAGGACCTCGACGATGATCGTGCCCCCGATCAGCCGCGCGAGGATCAGCCCGACGACGGTGAACAGCGGGATCAGCGACGGGCGCAGTGCGTGTCGGAGAAGCACGTAGGTGCGGGAGAGCCCCCGCGCGTGCGCGGCGAAGACGTAGTCCTCACTGAGGGTCGAGATCATGGCCGATCGGAGGACTCGGGCCACGACGCCGGTCTCGTAGATCGACAACGCGACGCCGGGCAGGAGCGCGGATCGGAGGTTGTCGGACAGACCTTCGCTGATCGGTACCCATCCCGTCACTGGAAGGAGATGGAGCCGGACGGCGAACACGTACGCCAGCAGCAGGCCGGTCAGGAACGCGGGAGGGGAGATCATCAGTGACGTCGCCAGGAGGCCTGCCCGGTCGACCCAGGTGTTCGCGCGGGAGGCCGTCCAGATCCCCAGCGGAACCCCGACCACCAGGGCGATGACGAGAGCGATGGCCGCGATCTCGAGTGTGACGGGCAGCCGCTCGAGGATCGTGTCGAGAACCGAGTCGTTCGTGATGACGGAGGTCCCGAGATCTCCCCGCACGAGGTCGGCCAGCGACTCCACGTAGCGGAGGAGGAGCGGATCGTCGAGGTTCCACTGCTGCCGGAGCTGATCCAACTGCTCGCTGGTGGCGCCCTCCCCGAGGACGACCGACGCGGGATCACCCGGGATCAGATCGACCATGATCATCGTCACGAAGCTGACGATGAAGACGACGCCGAGAAGATGGAGAGCTCGACTGGTGACGGCGCGCAGCATTCTCACCTCGTGACGGGCAACCGGAGCACAGCCCCGCACGAGGTCGCGACCGCTGAGTTCGGAGAGCACTCGCGACCCGGGGGGACGGGAAGAAGAGAGCGCTAGGCCCAGGCGCCGTAGCGGCGGAACGCGCTCGTGTAGTCGATGTCATGGTCGCGGTAGCGCTCCGCGACCTGGAGCTCGGAACTGTCGAGCGGGGTGCTCAGCTGTGCGGCCGTCGGCGCGCCGATCCGCTTCGCCACATCGACAAGCGTCTCCCGACTGAGCCGGAACAGACGCACCCCGTTCTCACCGGCCATGCCCCGGGCCACCCCGACGTCCAGGCCGGACAAGGCGTCACGGAGTGCGAGATGCGTGCGATTGGGCTCGGCCGGGTCCTCACTGAAGGCCCACGTACCTTCCCGGTGCGGGTAGTCGCGGCCCCACACGACGTTGTCCGCGTACCCCTCAACAAGGGCGTCCTCGGCCTCGAAGTGAGCCATGAAGCTCGCTCCGATGAACACGTTGCGCTTCATGTAAGCGCTGGGCAACTGCGGAACGGCGTCCCGCATCATCGGCGGCCCTGCCATCCACGCGGTGTCCATGTCGGCGATCGTCGGACCCCACCACTTCCCCGGCTGCTCGGTAAGCATCAGCCGCACGCCCGGATGACGCTCGAAGACCCCGCCGATGACCATGCGTTGCATACCCCGCCGCGACGGCCATCCGCACTGCTCGAGCTGAGCCAGGGCGAGAGAGTGCGGCAGGGACTCGGAAAAGCCGGGTACCGCCGCGCCCGCGTGGGTGTTCAGCACGATCCCCGACTCCTCGCACACGCGCCAGAACGGCGTCCACGCCGGCGAGTCGTACTGCGGACCGTCCGAGGGCGCCATGGCGGGGAAGTTCACCGTGCGGATCCCCACCCCGGCAAGCCACTCCAGCTCGGCGACCGCCGCCTCGATGTCCCACATCGGCAGATGACCCGCACCGATCAGGCGCTCGGGTGCCTGTGAACACGACTCCGCCAACCAGCGGTTGTAGAGCCGGATGCCTACCGCGTTCAGTTCGAACTCCCGCGCCGACCGGGCCGTCTGGGACGACTTCGCCACCCCGGACAATCCAACGAAGTGAAACGGGAACGGGTCGCGACTGAAGCTGCCGTGAAAGACGACCTCGGCCGCCACGCCGTCGGCGTCCATGTCGGCCAGTCTCACGGCCATGTCGTAGTGCCCGGCCGTCAGTCCGTTGAGCTCCTGGCGCCGCCGCCGACCCGGCGACTCACCCTGCATGCTCCCGTCGCCCTGGTTCGTGCGCATATATTCGGCGAGGTCGTCCTGGTACTCCGCCGGGCAGTAGTCGCGCAGATCCTCGAATCGAGGACTGACGTGGCTGTCGGATGAGACGATGATCGCGGCATCGTGCGCTTCCGGAGTAGGCGTCACCGCCGATTCGTCGAGCAGGCTCGTCATCGAACTCCCTCTCCCGTTTTCTCAGGCAAGCGGTTTCCAACACTGTGACAGCAGGTACGTGTGACGTCAAGCGCTCAGATTCAGCGAGCTTTCCGGGCAGGTCAGGCCTAAATAGGGGCTCTCAGCTGCTGATATGACGCGCGTTACGTCCTGGTGAGAGATGCTCTGGATCGCGCGGCCGAAACCTCTCGTCCGCGTGCTGATGCCGAGTCCTGGCGCGCGGAGCAGCAGGAAAGCGCTACACTGATGGCGATCGATGCGCCGGAGACCGCGCCAGTCATGCCGATCGGGGGAGGTGTCGATGACTGACCGGATGGACGGATCGGTCCGGCTGGAGGACGTCGCGAAGCTCGCAGGGGTGTCCTTGGCGACGGCGTCGCGCGCCCTGAACGGCAGTACCCGCCGGGTGCGTGACGATCTTCGGGAGCGTATACTCGACGCAGCGATTGCGTTGCAGTACACCGCGAACGCCCACGCGCAAGCCGTCGCCCGCGGTCGCAGCGACGTCGTCGGACTGTTGGTTCACGACATCGGCGACCCGTTTTTCTCCTCCATCGCGGCCGGGGTCATCCAGGCCGCCGACCGTGAGGGCCTCCTGGTGACGCTGGCCAGCACCGGCCGGGACCCAGCGCGCGAGTTCCAGTTCGTCGGGGCCCTACGCGGTCAGCGCGCGCGGGCGGTGATCATCGCCGGGAGCCGAGTCGATGAGCCGGCACAGATGGCCCAGCTCGCCCGCGAAGTGGCGAGTTACCGTGCCGGCGGGGGGCGCGTGGCCATGATCAGTCAGAACCGGCTCCCCGTCGACACCGTGATGCTGGAGAACCGCGCGAGCGGAAAGGCGCTGGCCAAAGCACTGGTCGGGCTGGGCCACCGCAGGTTCGCCGTGCTCGCCGGTCCTGCCGAGCTGTTCACCGCCCGGGACCGGCTCGACGGCTTCCGCCAAGGATTGACCGGGGCAGGAGTCTCGCTCCCCGCACGGCACATCATCCGCTCGGACTTCACGCGCGACGGCGGATACGAGGCGCTGCAACAGGTGCTCGACGCGGACCTGGATGTCACCTGCGTCGTGGCTGTCAACGACGTCATGGCGGTCGGGGCGATGGCGGCCCTGCGAGCCCGCGGGCTTCGATGCCCCGCAGACCTCGCCGTCGCCGGCTTCGACGACATCGTCACGCTGCGCGACGTCACACCCTCACTCACGACGGTGCGGTTCCCCCTCGAGGAGATGGGCAGCACCGCCCTGTCCCTGGTCGTCGGGGCCGAAGGCGTGAGACCCCGACTCCATGCTGTCGAGGGCCAGGTCATGATCCGGGAGAGCACCCCGTCGTTGGGCTAGCAGCCCGCGTCGTGGCCACCCGAAGTCGATCGTCTGTCGCGACTGTGAGTGCCTTCCAAAATGCGGGAAGCGCTTGCCTCCGACGCGGGGCCGCACCCGCTGAAGGCGGCGCCCCGCCCCACCCCGCCATTCCCCACGGGACGCCCCTTGTCGCCGCGATGACGCTGCTGCATCACCTACATCCTGAGCCCACCCGACCAGCGGCCCTTGGGTTGACATCGCTCTTCCTGTCTCGGCTGCTTCGGGCATCGCCTCCCCCGTCCCGCCCCTTCCGGCGCCCGGCACCCCCTCTGTCAACACCCAGTTTCCCAAGTGTGATTGAGGTTCTGCCGCGTATCACCTACGGTTGGCGGAGAGCGCTTTCCTAACCAGGACGGGATTCCACATGACTCAACGGTCCTTGGGCGTCGTCATGAACGGCGTGACCGGGCGGATGGGACTCCGCCAGCACCTCACGCGGTCGGTGCTGGCGATCCGCGACCAGGGTGGCGTCGAGCTGTCCGACGGCAGCCGCATCATGCTGGAGCCGCTCCTCGTCGGCCGCAACAAGACGAGGGTCGCCGAGATCGCGGCGGCCTACGGCCTCAGCCGGTGGACGACCGACCTCGACGGCGCGCTCGCCGACGACACCTACCCGATCTACTTCGACGCGCAGCTGACCAGCGTGCGCGAGGAGTCCCTCACTAAGGCCATCGCCGCCGGACGTCACATCTACACCGAAAAGCCGACCTCCGACTCGCTCGAGGGTGCCCTGCGCCTCGCGCACCTGGCTCAGGACGCCGGCGTGAAGAACGGCGTCGTGCACGACAAGCTGTACCTGCCGGGCCTTCTGAAGCTCAGGCGGCTCGTCGAGAGCGACTTCTTCGGCAGGATCCTCTCGGTCCGCGGAGAGTTCGGCTACTGGGTGTTCGACGGGCGCGGTCAGGCCGCGCAGCGCCCGAGCTGGAACTACCGCAGCAAGGACGGTGGCGGGATCGTCTCGGACATGTTCTGCCACTGGAACTACGTGCTAGAGAATCTCTTCGGCCGTGTCGAGGCGGTGACGGCTAAAACAGCGACACACATCCCCGAGCGCTGGGACGAGAACGGCGAGCGCTACGACGCCACAGCCGACGACGCGGCGTACGCCATCTTCGAACTCGCCGGCGGGGTCGTCGCGCAGCTCAACTCGTCGTGGTGCGTTCGCGTGCACCGTGACGAGCTCGTCGAGTTCCAGGTCGACGGCACGCTGGGGAGCGCGGTCGCGGGGCTGCACCGCTGCGTCGCACAGTCCCACGCCCACACCCCGCGGCCCGTATGGAATCCGGACCTGGTCGAGACACAGCGCTACCGGGATCAGTGGCAGGAGGTGCCGGCGAACGCTGTCATGGACAACGGCTTCAAGGCACAGTGGGAGCAGTTCGTCCGCCACGTCGTGGAGGACGCACCCAACCCGTACGACCTGTTCGCCGGCGCGCGTGGCGTCCAGCTCGCCGAGGCCGGCCTGGAATCCTCGGCATCCGGCTGCCGGGTCGAGCTGAAGCAGCTCGTCTGATGGACACGGTCATGCTTCCCCGCTGCGACGGAACCGTCGTGGAGCACGTGCTCCACGACCCGGTCCCCTGGGCGCGGCCGAGTACGCCGCTGCAGAGCCGCATTGCGTTCGCGGCCGCGCACGTCGTTGCGGATCCCTTGCGCGACAACGGACCGGGCAGACCGGTCTGCCTCGACTGGGACAGCACGCTGGCATTCCGGAGGCACCTGTGGTCCTACGGACTCGGTGTCGCGGAGGCGATGGACACCGCGCAGCGCGGCATGGGCCTCGACTGGCACACGGCGCAGGAGCTCATCACACGCAGCGCCGCGGAGGCGCGTTCGGTCGGCGGCCGGATAGCCGCCGGTGCCGGCACCGACCATCTGTCGTCCCCGCCGTCCGGCCTCAGCGAGGTCACCGCAGGCTACGAGCAGCAGCTGAAGGTCGTCCAGGAGGCCGGCGCCCAGGTGATCCTCATGGCCAGCAGGCAGCTGGCGGCCCTTGCGACCACCCCTGAGCACTATCGGGCCGTCTACGACCGCGTTCTGTCCCGGGTGGACGGGCCGGTGATCCTGCACTGGCTTGGGCAGGCGTTCGACCCCCGGCTCGAGGGCTACTGGGGCTCGTCGGACATCGGCGTCGCCACCGATGTCGTGCTCGACCTGATCCGCGACCACAAGGCGCAGGTGGACGGCATCAAGGTGTCGCTGCTGGACGCCGAGCACGAGGTACGCCTGCGGGCGGCGCTGCCGGAGGGGGTGCGCCTCTACACCGGCGACGACTTTCACTATCCCGAGCTGATCTGGGGAGACGGGTCTCACGCCAGCGACGCGCTCCTCGGCATCTTTGCGGCCATCGCGCCCGCGGCCTCCGCGGCGCTCCAGGCGCTCGACGCAGCCGATGACGCGGCGTACGACGCGGCGTTCGGACCGACTCTGGCCCTGGCCCGGCACGTCTTCGGCGTGCCCACCTTCCACTACAAGACCGGGATCGCCTTCCTCGCGTGGCTCTCGGGCCACCAGCCGGGATTCACCATGGTCGCTGGCCTGCAGAGCGCCCGCAGCGTGCTGCACCTGGTCGAGGTGTTCCGGCTCGCCGACGAAGCCGGACTGCTGCCCGACCCGTCGCTCGCGGCGGGCCGGCTGCGCTGCTGGCTTGAGGTGAACGGGGTGCACACATGACCGGCGGCCGGGGATCCGGGCTGGCTCGCCTGTCGCTCAACCAGAAGACGACAAACCGGTGGTCCGTGGCCGAGGCGGTGCAGGGCTGCGTGCGCGCGGGACTCCCGGCCATCGGGTTGTGGCGCGAGCCCGTCCACGAGATCGGGGTGCTGGCGGCGGTCCAGCTGGTCACCGACGCCGGGCTGCGTGTCTCCTCGCTGTGCCGCGGCGGGTTCCTCACCGACCCCACGGCCACCGGCCGGCAGGCGGCGCTGGACGACAACCGCCGCGCGATCGACGAGGCCGCGGCGCTGGGCACCGACTGCCTGGTGATGGTGGTCGGCGGGCTGCCCACGGGTTCGCGCGATCTCCCGGGGGCGCGTCACTCGGTCGTCGACGGTATCGCTGCTCTCGTGCCCTACGCCCGGGAGCGCCGGGTGCGCCTGGCGCTCGAGCCGATGCATCCGATCTTCTGTGCGGACCGCGGGGTGCTCTCTACGCTCTCCCAGGCACTCGACATCGCCGAGTGCTTCGCCGCCGACGAGGTCGGGGTCGTCGTCGACACCTTCCACGTGTGGTGGGACCCCGAGGTCATGACGCAGATCGCGCGGGCGACCGGGCGCATCGCGAGCTTTCAGGTGTGCGACTGGATCACACCCTTGCCCCCCGACGCCCTGCTCTCCCGGGGAATCATGGGCGATGGGCACATCGACTTCCGCGGACTGCGTCGGGCCGTCGAGGCGGCAAACTACCTCGGCGATGTCGAGGTCGAGATCTTCAACGCCGACGTCTGGGACGCCGATCCCGACGAGGTGGTCGCGACCGTGACGCAGCGCTACCTCGACGTCGTCCTGGACGGCTGACATGCGCATCGTCATCGCGCCCGACTCCTTTAAGGGCTCCGTCTCGGCGAGCGCTGTCGCCGCGGCAGTGGGCCACGGGTGGAGGGAGGTGCGGTCCGGTGACGAGATCGTCCACATCCCGCTCGCGGACGGGGGCGAGGGCACCCTCGACACGATCGCGTCGAACGACCGCGGTGCGCTCCGTCGCACGCGGACGGTGACCGGGCCCGACGGACGGCCCGTCGACGCCGGGTGGCTCGAGCTCGACGACGGCACCGCCGTCGTCGAGCTCGCCACGGCCTGCGGCCTGCCCCTGATGGGACGGCTCGACCCGCTCGGAGCCGACACCACCGGCCTCGGCGAGCTCCTCTATGCGGCCACCGACGCAGGTGCGTGCCGGTTGATCGTCGCGCTGGGCGGATCCGCCTCCACCGACGGTGGTACTGGAGCACTCACCGCCCTGGGCGCCCGCTTCCTCGACGCCCACGGCGATCCTCTGCCTCCCGGCGGAGGTGCGCTCGCGGCCCTCGCCGACGTGGATCTGTCAGGCCTGCGACCGGCGCCCGCCGGTGGCGTCCTCTGCCTCGTGGACGTCACCGCTCCGCTGTTGGGGCCGTTCGGGGCAGCCGCCGTGTTCGGACCGCAGAAGGGTGCGACACCGGACGACATCACCACGTTGGAGCAGGGGCTGGGCCGGCTCGCCGCCTTCTTCAGGGGTGCGCCGGCCGCGCCCGGCAGCGGCGCCGCGGGCGGGACGGCCTACGGCCTGGCCAGTGCCTGGGACGCCCGGCTGTCGGGAGGCGCAACCACGATCGCCGAGTTCGCCGGGCTTCGGCGGGCCCTGGAGGGTGCCGATCTCGTCGTCACCGGAGAGGGGCGACTTGACACCCAGTCTTTGATGGGAAAGGTCGTCGGCCACGTCCTCGACACCGCGACGGGTCTCGGCGTCGCCGCCGCACTCGTGGTCGGGCAGGTCGCCGTGCCACCCCCGCCCGGTGTGCGCAGGTGCGTGGAACTAGCCCAACTCGCGGGCACCGCGGCGGCTGCACAGGACGAACCTGTCCGCTGGCTCACGGCGGCAGGACGACAGCTCGCCGCCTCGGTACCCATGGGCAAGGGGTAGCCGTGTCGGGCCTGCTCGTTACGCTGACGCTGAGCTTCGGGGTCGCCTTCGTCGCAGAGCTGGGAGACAAGTCCCAACTCATGGCGATGATGCTCGCTACTCGTGATCGAGCTCGGACAGTGCTCCGGTGTCACGCTCGCGACAACCGCCGTCCAAACCGTGTCCGTCACGATCGGCTACGGCCTGGGATCCGTACTCCCGATGGGATCGATCTCCGTCGCGGCCGCGGCGCTGTTCCTCGGCTTGGGCATGTGGATGTCGGGAACATGTCGCACGTTGCTGCTCCGACGGGCGTCACTACCGTCGCCGAAGTCGCTGACCAACGCCGTCTTCGTCGCGTTCTTCGTCGCAGAACTCGGTGACCGAACGATGATCGCGACGATCACCCTGACGGCGCAGTACGACTGGCTCGGGGTCTGGCCGGACTCGACGCTCGGGATGGTCACCGCCGACGCCCTGGCGATCGCGGTAAGCCGCCGGCTGGGTCGAAGGCTTCCGCAACGGATGGTCATCGCAGCCGCCGGAATCCTCTTCGGCGGCTTCGGGGTGTGGCTGGCACTGGACGCCAGCGGTCAGCTCGGCGCGACCCATCCGTTGGTAGGCGCCATCGCGCTCCTCGCTCTCGGGGCCGTCGCGGTAGGTGTTGCGAGCATCGCGATCGTCGTCACAGCCCGGATGCGCTCACCGCATCCGGCCGAGGCGCGCCCGGGTCCGTCACCGGACAACGAGTGGCCGGTAGGCACTCCCGTACCTCGCCTCCACGCCCTGTGAATTCGCCAACGGCGTGCGACCAACTCTGTCAACAGACGAGGGGAACACTGAACGATGAATGGTGCCGAGATCGCTGGGCTGGTCCTGAGGGCCAGCGTCGGCTCGACGATGGTGGCTCATGGGATCAGGCACGGCCGGAGCCTCGAGGGCACAACGCGGTGGTTCGGCTCGATCGGATTCGCACAGCCGAGACTGCAGGCCGTGGCGTCGGCAGCCGTCGAGGTCGGCGCCGGGAGCCTGCTGCTCGTCGGAGCGGCGACTCCGGTGGCGGCGGCCGCAGTGGTCGGCACCATGGCCGTCGCCATGCGGTCGGTCCATGCCGAGAACGGGTTCTTCATCACCGCAGAGGGCTACGAGTACGTGCTGACTCTCGCCGCCGCGTCCACCGCGGTGAGCGCCCTCGGCGCCGGAACCGCCAGCGTGGACCGCTGGTGGGGCCACGGGAGCAGCTCCTCCGGACTGCGGCGGGCGGTCTTCACCGTGGGGCTGGGGCTCGGCGCGGCCGCCGTACAGCTACGGCTCTTCTGGCGACGTCCTTCGCGTCCCGCGGTCGCCAAGCAGCGCGCGACCACTGAGACACACGTCGAACCACTCATGCCGACACCCGGAGTCTGCGGGTGACGACTGGCATCATCCCAGCCCGGCCGGACCACGGGCCGCCCTGCTCCCCCTGACCGAGGACTGACACCGATGGACACCTCGAAGATCGAGAGCGCGATACGAGCGCTGGCCGACGACGCCGAACTGCTTCGCCGGTTCCAGGACGATCCGCGCGCGATAGCATCCCAGATCGGGCTCGACGTCGAGTGGGCCGAGACGATCGCGCTCGGCGACCGGTACCGTCTTCAGGCCGCCGGCGTGGGCGCCGCGATGAGTCTGCGGGTCGCACAGTGGTTCATCGACCGCCTGAACGACTCGGCTCTCACTCGACGCACCCGACAGGAACTCAGCCAGTCACCAGCGCGCCTGCCGGTCCCCGCCGAGGTCGTCTTCGCCGGAGGGTGCTCGCACGTACCCGCGCCACCGACGTCTCTCGGTTCGGCCGGCTCGGAGGCCATCAGGCGGCGAAGGGCCGCATACGACCGGCTGGCAGCGGACATCCGCGCAGCCGATCCAGAAGTCATGATCGTCGTCGCAGAGTCTCGGGCACCCGGCTTCATCACCGGTGCATTCGTCATCGGAACGGGTTCGACGATCGGCGCGTCGACCACAACGTCTGATCCAGCACTGGCACTGTGCGGGGATCCCACCTACGCACGCGCCCTGGTCGACGCCGTTCGGGCCGAGGGACTGGAGGTCGAGGAGTCCAACCGCGTCGGGCTGGACAAGGACCTCCTCAGTCCTCTGCACATCCTGCTGCCCGAACCGGAGCTACCTGTTATCCCGATCATCACCCAGCCTGAACGGGGCTTCTCGCCGTTCGGCGCCCGGGCGTTCGGCGAGGTCCTCCGGATCGTCGTCGAGATGGCAGGACGACGCGTCGCGATCCTGGCGACGGGCGGCCCGTCGCGCAGATCCGACCGCGCCAGTTTTGGACAGCTCGCCCCTGAGTTCGACAGGTTCGTCCTGGACATGCTGAGGACCGGGAGAGGCGTCGAGCTCGGCGACCTCGAGCCGTACGCGCTGCTAGCCAACGGACGTCATGAATTCCAGAACTGGTTGGTGATGCTGGGACTCGTCGGGCCAGGAGTTGCGGCCAAGATCTACGCCTACGAGCCGGCCGGACGCGGTGACGACGAAGGCGGGTGGACCGTCGTGAGCATGATCCTTCCGCCGAAGAAGTGACAAGGGCAAAGGAGTGACGGGGCGGCCACGAAGGCCGGAGCCCTCGGGAGCCGGATGCTCACCAGTCGACATCGATGTATTGCGTCTTGAGGTATTCGGAGATCCCTCGTACTCGCCCTCACGTCCGAGCCCGACTGCCTCATGCCGCGGAACGGGGCTGCCGGGTCGGACACCAGCCCGCGATCCACCCCGGCCATCTGTCCAGGAAGATCGTTCGTTACGGCTCGTACTAGGTCCGTCGAGACCAGGCCGAGCGTATCGGTGACGCGCGTCGAGCCCGTTGCGGCGTATAGGATCTCGTATCCAGCACGACGACCGAGACCCCGCCGCGATCCTGCTCTCCTCCGCACGGCGGTGTTGGAAGCGGCGGGCTAGACCTGCCCGGCACGCGCGGCGAGCTGGTGCGCACGCTCGGGCGAGCCGCCGACGCCGTCGAGCGGGGTGGCGGCGCAGGACGGTGAGCCGTGCCGCCGTGACGTTCACGCCTGCGAGATCATCATCGCCCGTGGTGGCCCGGACCTGGCCGTGGCGTTCGCTGCGCTGGCCATCGACCCGCAGGACTCGGCCGACGCGGGGGACAGGGACCTGCTGACCTCTCAGCCAGGAAGTCCCGATCACCGTGGTCGCCGGTGTCCTGCCCGGTGTCCGGGCCAGGGCCAGTGAGGGCGGTCATCGCCATGGCGGTCGTCGAGGGGGCGGTCGTCGCCGTGGCGGTCGTCGAGGGGGCGGTCGCCGAGGTCGCGGTCATCGTGTCCCTGCCCCGGTGCGGGCTGCGGCGACGGACTCGACGGCGGCGCGCAGCGCGCGGCCTCGTCGGCGTGCAGATAGGGCTGCATCGACGTCGGTGACGCGTGCCCGAGCAGTGCCTGGACCACGTCGGGATCGGTCCCGCCGCGCAGCCATCCGGTCGCGGCCGTGTGCCGGAACATGTGCGGGCGGACCGCGAACCCGGCGCGCGCGGCGAGCCGGTCGAACATGTCCTTGACCGCGGGATAAGACATCGGCTGGCCCAGCGGGGGCCGGAACAGGTTCACCAGCACCAGATCCGCGCCCAGCTGCGCCCCCGCCAGCACCGGGGCGCCGCGGCCGCGGGCCGCGGCCAGAGTGTGCTCGCGTTCGTGCTGGTAGTCGACGTAGAAGCCGACCAGGTCCGGAGGAACGGGAACGGCCCGGGGCCGGTGCGATTTCGCCAACGCCCGGTTCGCGTTGATCCGGCGGCGGACGTGCACGTGTGGGCCGTCGATCTCGCATCCCAGAGCCCGGGAGCTGGCCAGCAGGTGCATGTCCTCGCGGCGTAGCCCTAACGCCTCCCCGATCCGCAGCCCCGTGCAGGCCAACAAGGCGATCAGGAATCGGTCCCGGGCCCGGTCGACCAGCTCGAACAGCCGGGCCAGCTGGGCGTCGGTCAACGTTTGCGGCGCCGGGTCGATGGTGGTGAACCGGAACGTTGTCGCCGCCACCACGGCGCGCTGGCCGTCCTCGCCGATGTCGAACCCGGCTGGCAGGAACCGCAACTGGCGCGGGCTGGCCAGCAGGGCGCTCGTGTGGGTCGGTGCCCACCCCTGCACCACGCAGAAGCGCAGGAACTCCGCCACCGCGGTCATCACCGCGTTCGCGCTGGCCCTGGACCGGAACCGGGCCTTCGACGCCCGGCCCCGGCCCTTCGACGGTAGTGGCTCGCTGATCAGCCAGTCCTGGAACCCGCGTAGGACCAGGAACCCCGGCTCGGCCCACCGCGCTCGGACCCGGGAGCAGTGGGTCAGGTAAAGGGCGGCGCAGACGCGTTCGGTGTTCACCGACAACCCCCGCGCCCGCAACGACGCGACGAACGCGGTCGCCTCGACGTGCAGCTCGAACCGGTCGTCGATGACCACCCACGCATCGGCTCTGGACGTGACCGCGCGCTCGGCGCGGAAGCAATCTGGCACGCAGCCCGAACGATGCCTGCCAACTCTTGGATACTCACCTGCCAGGCACCCACGGCACCCAGCAACTCACATCCCTTAGAGCCGCGAGGACCTCTAGATAAGCCGTGTCGAACTGCAGACCGCCGGCATATCCGTTGCTCGTGTTGGTCGACCAGTTGCCGCTCGACTCGCACTGCGCGAGCCGGTCCCAGTCGGTGTTCGTGCTGGTCGCGGCGTCCGAGCTGGTCTGCTTGTCCCCGCCGGCCTGGCCGCCGGCAGGCAGGTCATCCTGCGCGGCCTGGTCCGTCGAGCTCTGGTCGGTGCCGCTCTGGTCCTGGTCGTCGTCCTGGGGCTTCTGGTCCTTCGACTCGTGCTGGTCCTGGTCGTCCGAGCTGTGCTGGTCGTCGGCGGCCTGCTGGCCGCTGTCGGTGTCCTGGTCGCTGGCCTGACCGCTGGCCTGATCGCTGTCGCCGCCGCCCTGATCGGCGCCGGCGGAGGCCGACGGGCTGTCCCCAGAGTTCGTGCCGGTCGAGGTCGTGCCGGTCGAGTTCGTGCCGGTCGAGTTCGTGCCGGTCGAGTTCGTGGTGCCGGCCTGCTGGGCGCGGCCGGTGATGCCCTGCGTGGCGAGCTGCTCGGAGAGATCACGTGCGACCGGGTCGTCACCGGCGGAGGACAGCTCGTCGGCCAGCTTCTGCGCCTTGGCCTCCCACGCCTGCCCGGCCGCCCTGGCCCCGCCGGTCGAGGTCTGGTCGGCCGCGGCATCGTTCGCGTCGGTCGCAGCCTCAGAACCCGTGGCCCCGCCGCCGCCCGGGGCGGTGTCGCCACCGGTGCTCCCCGTCCCGCTGCTGCCGGTGTCGCTGCTGCCGGTGTCGCTGCTGCCAGTGTCGCTGCTTCCTGTCCCGCTGCTGCCGGTGTCGCTGCTGCCGGTGTCAGTGCTGGTGGAGCCGTTGTTGCTGCGCTCGACGACCTGGTCGTTGACGCTGTTGCCGGTCCCGCTGGCGCGGGCCTGCTCGATGATCTGGGCGAGCTGGCGGGCGGCGGGATCGGAGTCGCCGGTCAGCTGGGCGAGCAGGTCGTCTGCCTGGGCCGACCAGCCGCTGGTGCCGGCGGCGCCACCTGCTGACGAGCCCCCGCTGGTGCTGGTGCCGGTTGTGGAGTCGAGGCCGCAGGCCTCGATGCCGGCGGCGGGCAGCGCGCGGATCGCCGCGGCCAGGGCGCCGCCGGCGAGCAGGACTGACCCGGCCGCGGAGCTGGGCGCGATCGCCGGACCGCGCCCACTAGCCGTGCCCGAGCCCGTGCTGGTGCTGGTGCTGGTGCTGGTGTCGGTGGTCTTGTCGGGGTTGGTGCGCAGGTCGGCGGGGGTGGGGGAGTAGCCGGCCTTGGCCAGCGCGACCGCGAGTGCTCCGGCGGCCGGGTCGTCACCCATCGCGGCCAGCGTGGTGTCGGCGAGGTCGTGGGCCTGCTGCTGCCAGCCCGTCGCGACGGCGGGGGTGATCCCGAGCGCGCGGATCCCCGAGCCGAGCGCGGCCGCGCGGGCGTCGCCACCGGCCAGGGTGAGCGCGGCGACGAGCTCGCGGGCCTGCTCGAGCAGCTTCGCGGCCTGGTCGGGCGTGAGCTGCCCGGCGCCACCGGGGCCCGTGCTGCTGCTGGTGTCGGACTCCTTGCCGCCGGTGCTGCCGCTGGCGCTGCTGCCGGTGCTGCTGCTGGTGGTGTTGCCGGTGGTGGTCTGGACGGTGCAGGTCCGGTTGTCGGTCTGGTCGGCGACGAGCGCGGGGGTGGTGGTC
>NZ_BPRG01000040.1:0-65081 GCF_036984265.1 Pseudonocardia sp. D17
AGCCGCCCGCCGACTAGCAGAAGACCTCAAAGACTGACCACCGAGGTTCTACAACACTCTCTCAGGCGAGCTCGGCCTCCAGGTGCTCGCGACGGGTGACGGCGGCAGTGTCGGACCGCAGTCCCAGCCGCAGCGTCTCGACCGAGAGCACGTCGGCGAGCGCGACGTTGCCCAGGTTGACGTCCGGGCCGAAGCGCCGGACGAACCACGCCTGCTGGGCGGCCCGCGGCGCCTCGAAGATCACCCGCTCCACCCCGGTCGCGGCGACGACGGCCTCGACGACGTCGGGCCGGACGCGGCCCGACTCGTCGAACGTCCCGACGGTACCGCTCTGCCTGCCCTCGGTGACGACGAGCCGGGCCCCGGCGTCGAGGTCGGACAGGCACTCCGACGGCCAGTGCCGGGCCGCGTTGCGCTCACCGGGCGACTTGGCGCCGACCTCGGCGAGCACGGTGAAGTCGCGTGCCGCGCGCCGGATCAGCGCCCGCTTCTCCGGCAGCGACATCGCGACGGTGCCGCGGGAGACCTCGATGTAGCGGAAGCCGACCTCGCCCGCCCACTCCAGGCAGGCCTCGGCTGCGCCCTGGGCCCAGGCGATCTCGAGCATCGTTCCGCCGAGGCAGGCGGCGACGTCGTGCGCGTCGAGCAGCGCCAGCTTGGGGCCGAGCGCGGAGTCGACGTACGCCGTGCCCCAGCCGACCTTCCAGATGTCGATGTGCCCTGCCGCCGACGCCAGCAGGTCGGCCGTGGCCGCCGTGCCGGCCCCCTGGTCGATGACGTGGGTGACCCCGACCGAGCGCGGCTTGACCGAGCGCGGCGGGAGCCCGAGGAACGCGGGAAGTGTCACCCCTCGACTCTAAGCTCCGATAGTGAATCCCATCCACTATCGGAAACCGTGTCGACCCTCTCACGTAACATCCGGCCGGACCCCGTCAGTGGTGCGCGGCCCGTTCGACGGTCACCTGCAGGGCCTCGATCAGCGCCTTCGCCGAGTCGAGGCTCAGCTCGACGGCCACCCTGGCGCCCGGCCCGCGCTCCGGGTTCAGGAAGTCGATGTTCACGGTGTGGTCGTCAGGGGCGTGGACGGGGTGGTCGTAGTAGACCGTCGCCGTCCGCAGTGGGAACCAGCCCTCGGCGCCCTTGCCGCTGCTGCGTTCGACGTCGAGCTTCTCGGTGCTGTAGGTGCACACGGGTCTCAGGCCTCCCCGCCGAGCTTCGCGGCGAAGAACGCGAAGATCTTCTGCCAGCCGTCCACGGCCGACATCGGCCGGTACGCCGGCCGGTCGACCGAGAAGAAGGAGTGGCCGGTGTCGTCGTAGCGGTGGAACTCGTACTCCTTGCCCGCCTCCTGCAGGAGCTTCTCCAGCTCGTCGACCTCCGCGGGCGACGGGTGCGCGTCGTCGTTGCCGAACATGCCGAGCACCGGCGCCCGCAGCTCGCCGACCCGGTCGCCCAGCGGCCGGACCCGCAGCGGGAACCCCTCGGGCGGCTCGCCGACGACGAACGCGCCGTAGCAGTCGACGGCGCCCTGGATGTCGAGCTCCAGCGCCGTCAGGAAGGCCTGCCGCCCGCCCGAGCAGAAGCCGATCGTGCCGACCCTGCCGTTCGAGTTGGGCAGGCTGCGCAGCCAGCCGGCCGCGCCGGCGACGTCGCCCACCAGCCGGTCGTCGGGGACCCCGCCGTTCGCGCGGGCCGTGGCGGCGGCGTCGTCCGGTGCCGCGCCGGGCGCCTCGCGGTGGTACAGGTTGGGGCAGACGGCGTTGTAGCCCTCGACGGCGAAGCGCCGGACCGTCTCCTTGGACTCGCGGTCGTAGCCGGGCATGTGGTGGATGACCACCACGCCGCCGCGGGCGGCGCCGTCGAACGGGCGGGCGCTGTAGGCCTCGATCACGTCGCCGTTCGCGCCCTGGATGCCGATCGTCTCGGCGATCACCGCGTCGTAGGCCACGGGCTTCCTCCCTCGTTGTCACGTTCGGGCGGATTTGCCTGCGCCCCTTGACCTCTCATGCTTACCCCCGCGGCGCCCCGCGGTCGCGCCCGGGCATCGGCTCGGGGTGGTCGGGCAGCGCGACGGTGGGGCCCGGCGTCGCGCGATGGCCCAGGAACACCGGCCGATTGGCGTGTCCGAACAGGAGCGGCAGCAGCTCGGCCGCCCGTACCGCGCCGTACCAGCCGGCGTGGGCGTGGCTCTCGCCGAACGCGGTGACGGCGTCGGGGCGCACGGTCGGGCCCGCGACGAGCAGCGGGGTCGGGTCGGCGGTGTGCAGGACGCCGCCCGTCGACGGGGTGGCATGGTCGCCGGTGACGCAGACGACCGCGCGGTCCGCCAGCTCGTGCAGCGCCGCGAGCCCCGTGTCCGCGGCCTCGATCACGTCGCGCTTGGCGAGCGGCTGCTTGGTGTGGCCTGCCTCGTCGGTCGCCTTGGTGTGCACGTGGACGAAGCGCGCGCCGCCCGCGACCAGGTCGCCCGCCGCGTGCAGCCGCGCCGCGAGGTCGGCGCCGACGTCGGGCACCGGCGGGATGTGCAGGCCGGTCATCCCGAGCAGCGCCGCCAGCCCGCGGTAGAGCCGGGTGCTGGTGACCATGCCTCCCGCGACCCCCGCGGCCGTGGTGAACGACGGGATGGGGTCACGGGAACCGGACCACTTCGTCGTCAGGACGTCGAGCGGGGGCAGGCCGCGCTCGCGCCGCGCCGCGTTCACCGGATGGGCCTGCAGGACGTCCCTGGCGTCGAGGAGCAGCGACGTGAGCGCCTCGGCCGCGGGCCCGGCCGACGGTCGCGTCGGGAGCGGGCGCAGCCACGGATGGCGGTCCTCGAAGAACGCGTCGGAGTCGGTGACGGCGCCGTCGACGTGCCCGTCGAGCAGCAGCAACGCCTCCCCGCGGCCGCCGAGCGGCTGCAGCGTGGCGCCGTGCCGGGCGAGCACCGGCCCGAGCCCGGCGAGCAGGGCCGCGGCGTCGTCGCCGTCCGCGCGGGCGGTCCGGCCCGTCAGCCACACGAGCCCGCGGTCGGCGCGCGACGTGCGCAGCGCCGCGTGGGTGGCCGCCACCCCGTAGGGGACGTCGATCCCCGCACCCAGGGCCTCGACCACCGCGCGCCCCGGGAACGGCACGTCGACGAACCCGAACATCGCCCAGTGCGCCAGCTCCGACGCCGGCGCGAGCCCCCAGCCGAACGGGAGGTGCCAGCCGGACGCGCCACGCCGGGCCAGCTCGTCGAGCACCGGGGTGTGCGCGGCCTCGGCCGGGGTGCGGCCACCGAGCTCGGGGACCGGCCGATCGCCCAGCCCGTCCAGGACGACGAGCACGACCGGCATGCGGTCGTCGTCGAGCCTGGGTTGTCCCTCCCCGTACCCCGGTGGCCTCATCGCGGCCCGCCCGCCGGCCGCAGCCGGTCCAGGGCCCGCAGGAGCGGCACCGTCGCCGGCGGGACCAGCCCGGCCCAGTCCCCGCCGGAGGCCAGCAGGGCGCGGACGTCGGCGGCGTGCCGCTTCGTCGCAGCGTCGCCGTCGAGCACCGTCACCTCGTATCCCGCGGCCGCGAGCCGGCCGGCCTTGTCCCGCTCCCACTCCGAGAAGACCCGGACGTACTGGTGGCCGTGCCGCGGGACGTACTGCGTCCACACCTCGGGGCGGGTGAGGTCGAAGGGCACGATCGTCGTCCGGTCACCGAGCCCGGCGGCGTCGAGGGCGACCGTGAGCAGCCGGACCCGCTCGAAGTAGCTGAAGGGGTTGGCCTCGGGCCGGTGCCGGTGCTCCGACGTCGGCTCGGCCCGGCGGGCACCGCTGTCGGGGTTCGTGACCGCGACGACGAGATGCTCGCACTCCGCCGCGACCAGCTCGAACAGCTCGAGGTGCTGGTCGTGGACGGGCTGGAACCGGCCGGTGACACAGCCGAGCGGTCTCACGGGCGCAGCAGCCCGCGGGCGATCGCGTTGCGTTGGATCTCCACGGTGCCGGCCGGGATCCGCAGGTTGCGCGCGACACGGAAGAGCTTCTCCTCGGCCGACCCGAGCAACAGGCCGGTGCCGCCGTGTACCTGCACGGCCCGGTCGGCGACGCGGAAGAACGCCTCGTCGTTGACGACCTTGATGAGGCTGACCAGCCGCGGGACGTCGCGGTGCGCGGGGATGTCGAAGGGGCCGAGCTCGTCGAGCTCCACCTGCCCGACGAGCGAGGCCGACCGCGCGGCGAACACGTCGGCGTCCATGTCGGCGAGCAGGTGCTGGACCGCCTGCAGCTCGCCGATGGGACGCCCGCCGGACTCACGCGTGCGGGCCCGTTCGGTCGCCCGCTCCAGCAGCCAGGTCCCCCAGCCCGCGCACATGCCGCCGCGGCACATGCGTCGCCAGTTGATCCAGGTCATCGCGAGGGCGAAACCGTCGCCGACCTCGCCGACGACGTTCTCCGCGGGGACCCGGACGCCGTCGAGGTGCAGCTCGCCGGTGAGGCCGTCGTTGAGCATCGTCGGGATGTCGCGGCCGCGGTGGAAGCCCGGGGCGTCCGCGTCGACGAGGAACATCGACAGCGACCGGGTGCCCGCTCCCGCCTCGGTGACCGCCACGACCTGCACGAAGTCCGCGAAATGGGCGTTGGTGATCCAGGCCTTGGTGCCGTCGAGGATCCAGTCGGAGCCGTCGCGGCGGGCCCTGGTGCCCATGGCGAGGACGTCGGTGCCGACCTCGCGCTCGGTGTTGGCGAACGCGGTCGTCACCTCGCCCGCCATGAGCGGGTCGAGGTAGCGGCCGCGGGCGACGTCGGACACGTGGGTGAGGGCGGGGTTCGCGCCCTCGGTCCAGGCGAGCGCGGCGAGCCCGAGCCCCAGCCCGGACGCGTGGTAGACGTACTCCTCGACGTGCTGCATCTCGACGCGGCCGAACCCGCCCCCGCCCAGCTCGGCGGGGATGTGCGGGTTGTAGAGCCCGGCCTTCGCCGAGCGGCGCTGCACCTCGCGGCGGGCCTCCCAGACCAGCGGGTGCATGCGGCCCTTGTCGTCGCGCCTCGGGTTCCACGGCGTTCCGGCGTCCGCCGAGTGCAGCTCCTGCTCCAGCGGCGCGACCTCGGCGTCGAGGAACGTCCGGAACCGCGAGGTGTAGTCGAGGACGCGGTCGGACGGGGAGATGTCGCGGATGGCGTTCGTCGGCACGCCTCGCATCGTCGACCGACCGGACGGGCGCGGCAAGGCGGGGTGGTGTTCGCCTCCACCGGGCGAGGGACGCGGGCGCCCAACGGTTTTCGTCGCGGTGATCGCGGTGTACGCCGGGAACGGACCGGAACGGAACGGACGACGCAAGGAGCACACATGTCGGGCAACAGGCCGTCGCGTACGTGGGACCGGGCAAGGTCGAGGTCCACGACATCGCGGCCACGGCGCGGGCTCGGCCTCCGAAGCCCCGGCGACGGTGCTGAACTCGCTCATGGAGATCACCGCGGCCGGTGGTGCGCTCGGCATCCCGGGTCTCTACGTGACCGGCGATCCCGGCGGCATCGACGAGGCGGCCGAGGTCGGGTCGCTCCCGCTGTCGCTGCGCACGGGCTGGGCGAAGTCGCTGTCGTTCACCACCGGCCAGTGCCCCGTCATGCGCTACAACCTCGGCCTGATGAAGGCGATCCTGCACGACCGTGTGCAGATCGCGAAGGCGGTGAACGCCACCGTGATCTCGCTCGCGCGCCCCGCGGCTACCAGGAGTTCGACAAGGGCGCGGCGCGCAAGTACGTCATCGACCCGCACGGCACGCTGGCGGCCTGACCGCCCTCCGAGACGCCCGGACCGTGGGCACACCGGCCACGGTCCGGGTCCGGGTCACACCGCGATGAGCTCGAACGTCGTCGCGAACCGGGCGCCGGGCAGGTGCTCGGCGGCGGCGGCCGCGTGCCCGCGCAGGAACGAGCCCGGGTCGGCCATCTCGCCGTCGAGCGCCGCCAGGTACGCGCGGTGCGCGGTCAGCGAGGCGATCCCGCGGTCGAGATGGTCGTCGACGGCCACGCCGTGGCCGCTCAGGGGCGACCCGGCGACCGCCACCCAGCGCACCCCGCTCCAGGGCTCGCCCAGCTCCGGGAAGAGCCAGCGGTTGGCGGCGTCGCGCACCGCGTCGACGCAGGCGCGGCCGACCGCGATGTGGTCGGCCATGTTGCGACCGCCCCCGCCGAACCACGTCTCGTGGAAGTTCCCCGTGACGACGAGCTCCGGGCGGTGCCGGCGGATCGCGGCCGCGATGTCGCGGCGCAGCGGGATGCCGTACTCGATGAGGCCGTCGGGGTGGCCGTCGAGGAACTCCACGACGGAGACGCCGACCTCGGCCGCCGCGGCCCGCTGCTCCGCCTCGCGCAGCGGCCCGCACTCGGCCGGCGGCAGGGTGTCGATCCCCGCCTCGCCACGGCAGGCGAGCAGGTAGGCGACGTCGCGGCCCTCGTCGGTCCACCGGGCGATCGCCGACGACGCGCCGTACTCCAGGTCGTCGGGATGGGCGACGACGGCCAGCCCGCGGGTCCAGTCCCCGGGCATCGGCTCCAGCGACGGCGCGGTCATGCGACACGCAGCCGGTGGTCGGCGAGGTCGTCGTCCCATTCCATCGCGACGAGCCCGCGGGCCCTGGCCGCCTTGGCGAACGACAGGAAGCTGTTGAAGCCGTGGCGCTTCTCGCTGAAGTCCGGCACCCGCTTGCGCATCTGATCCTTCAGCCCGCTCAGCTGCACCCCGCCCGGGCCTGCGAGCTCGCGCACGACGTCGACGAGCAGGGCGAACGCATCGTCGTCGGCGGAGCCGTCCTCCGGGAAGGTCACCTCGGGGTCGCCCTGCGCGCTGCCCTCGCGCAGCTCGACCACCCGCTCGCCCTGCAGGTGGCGCAGCAGCTCGCCGAAGCCCCGGAACCCGTGGTCGCCCTCGTCGAACGTCGGGTCCTTGCGCAGGATCGCGCGCTTGAGGCGCGAGGCGAGCACCGGGCCGTCGGTGTGGCGCTGCAGACCGGCGAGCGTGCTCGCGACCAGCCTGCCGACGTCGCCGTCGGCGGTGCTGCCCACGGGCTCGTCGGGGGCCGGGTCCGGCGGGTCCGGCTCGGTCACGACGACGACCGGGTCGGGCGCGGGCGTCGTCGGGGCGGGCTCGTGCCGGTCGGCCGGTCGACGGGGGCGGCGGACCGGGGGGCGCGCGTCGACGCCGGGGAGGCGGTCGTAGAACAGGAACTCGTCGCAGGCGGGCGGGAGCAGCGCCGACGTCGACGACTGGACGCCGATCCCGATCACCCGCTTGTCCATCTCGCGCAGCTTGTGCACCAGTGGGGTGAAGTCCGAGTCGCCGGTGCCGATGGCGAACGTGGTGACGAAACCGCGCTCGTAGGCCAGCTCGATGGCGTCGACGGCGAGCTTGATGTCGGCGGCGTTCTTGCGGGATCCTCCGAGCCGCTGCGGGATCTCGATCAGCTCGACCTGCGCCCGGGCAAGCAACCGCCGGTCGTCGTCGAAGTACGACCAGTCGGCGTAGGCCCGGCGGGCGACGACCCCGCCGCGTTCGGCCAGCGCGTCGGCGATCGGCCCGAAGTCGAAGGGACTGACCCCGAGTCCCTCCCGGGCGCCGATCGCGAGGTTCTCGTAGTCGAGGAACAGGGCGATGCGTTCGTCGTCGCTGATCATCGTCGGCCCCCTGTGGTGCTGGTGCCGCGCAGCCTATTGGGGGGCCGTCGGCGGGCTACCGGCCGTCCCCGGTCGGGTACGTCGCGGTCCGGACGAACCGCACCTCGGCGGGCGGCACCTCGCGGCCCTCGTCGTCGACGAATCCGACGTGCACGGGCCGGCCGTCGGCGGTGCGGCGCAGGATGGTCGGGCCGGGCGGATAGGGGCGGTGCTCGTCGCCCCACTGCTGCAGCGCACCGAGCACCACCTGCAGCTCCGCGCCCGCCGGCGTGAGGTGGTAGCTGTCGCGGACGCGTGCCCCGGGCTCGCGGTAGGGCTGCTTCTCCAGCACACCCGCGTCGACGAGCGTGGCGAGCCGGTTGCTGAGCACGTCCGGCGCGATCCCGAGCACCGCGCGGAAGTCGGCGAACCGGGTGGTCCCCGAGAGCGCCTCCCGCAGGATCAGGAACGTCCAGCGCTCCCCCAGGACCTCGAGCGAGCGCGCGATCGAGCACGTCTGCTGCGTCACGGCCATGCCACGAGTCTACGCACCTGAGTTGGCATTTGCTATTCAGACTGCTAGCTTGGAATTACCTACTCAACTGCCGGGAGACACCGATGGAGATCCGGAACGCGGTCGCGCTGGTCACGGGGGCCAACCGGGGCCTGGGCCGACACCTCGCCGCCGACCTGCTGGAACGCGGCGCGAAGGTGTACGCGGCCGCCCGCAACCCCGGGGCGGTCGACCTGCCGGGCGCCGTCCCGCTGGCGCTCGACATCACCGACCCGGACGCCGTCGCGGCCGCCGTCGCCGCGGCGGGTGACGTCACCCTGCTGGTCAACAACGCAGGCAGCTCGACGGGCGCGGGCCTGCTCGACGGCGACCTCGCCGACATCCGGCTGGAGATGGAGACCCACTACTTCGGCACGCTCGGCATGGTCCGCGCCTTCGCCCCGGTCATCGAGGCGAACGGCGGCGGCGGCATCCTCGATGTCCTGTCGGTGCTGTCGTGGGTCCACCCGGTCCCGTCCGCCGCCTACACCGCGGCCAAGGCCGCGGCCTGGGCACTGACCGACGCGGTGCGCCTCGAGCTGGCCCCCAAGGGCATCGTGACGACGGCGCTGCACGTCGGCTACATGGACACCGACATGGCCGCCCACGTCGACGGCCCCAAGAGCGACCCGGTGATCGTGGCCAAGCAGGCGCTGGACGCCGTGGCCGCCGGCGAGTACGAGGTGCTCGCCGACGAGCTCAGCAACCGGGTGCGCGCCGGCCTGGCCGGTGGTGTGGCCGCGCTCTACCCGCAGCTCGCGGGCTGACCCGGGTCAGGGTCCCAGCAGCCGGGTCGCGGCGGCGACGAGCTCGGCCCGCCGCTGCGACCCGGTCTTGGCGAGCAGCCGTTCCACGTGCTTCTCCACGGTCCTCGGCGACAGGAAGAGCCGTTCCGCGATCTCACGGTTGCCGCAGCCCTCGGCGACGAGCAGCAGGACGTCGGTCTCGCGGCTCGTGACGCCCAGCGCGCGCAGCGGCTGCGGCACCTCGGCGTCGCCGCGGCCGCGCCGCGGTACCGCCACCCCGGCGCGGCGCATGATGCCGCGCAGGGCCGCCGCCGACCGGTCCAGCCCACGGGCCTCCAGCACCGGCAGGTCCTGAGCGGCCCACACCGCCGGGTCGCCCCAGCCGTCGGCCAGTGCCGCACCGGCGACGATCCGTCTGGCCTGCAGGCGGAACCAGCCCACGGGCACCGGTTCGCGCAGGATCGCGTCCGCGTCGTCGAAGGCCGCGACGGCGGCGCGCGCGTTCCCCGCCCGGCCCAGGACGACGGCGTCGGCGAACCGCGCCAGCCCCCGGTTCCAGCGGTTCGTGATCGGGTCGGGCGGCCCCGGGGGTCGGGCCGGGTCGAGCGCGGTGCGCACCAGCAGCCAGCAGCCGACGACCGGCGACCCGGTGACCTCGTTCGGCCGGGCCGCGAACGAGGCCATCGCCTCGTCGAGCAGCGCGAGGGCCCGGGTGTCGTCGGCGGCCGCGATGGCGCGGTAGGCGCGGGCGCCCGACACCTCGCCGCGCAGGTGGGTGTCGTCGGGCGCGAGTGCGAGCGCCTCGTCGAGCCAGGCGTCGGACGTCGCGCGGTCGGCGAGGTAGTCGTGGGCGACCGCGCCGAGCACGAGCCCCTTCGGCAGGGTCGCCAGCCGGAACCGGCGCGACGCCGCGATGCAGCGCTCCGCCGCCGCGACGGCGGCCTCGGCCTCCCACCGCGAGTTGTGGATCGCCGCCGCCTGCAGGTCGAGCACCGCGACGACGCCGACGTCGCCCAGCGCGGCGGCGCGCGCCCGTGCCTCGGAGAGCCGGTCGACGCGCAGGCTCTCCTGGACGTCCCCGATCGCGAGCTCCTCGGCCGCGCGCGCAGCTGCCACCGGTAGCCCCGCCGCCTCGGCCGTGCGCCGGGCCCGGGTGAACAGCTCCTCGGCCGCGGCCGGGTCGTCCCGACGGGCGATCCGGCCCAGCACCGTCAGCGCCGCGCACCGCACGTCCGGGGCCGCGTCCGCACCGTCGAGGGCCTCGTGGGCGAGCCGTCGGGCGTCGTCGAACCGCGAGTCGTCGAGCGCGACCCGGGCGCCGGTCGCCGCGATCTGCAACCGCAGCTCCGGGTCGGACGTGAGCCGCCGGGCCCGGTCGAGGTGCTGCTCGGCGGCGGCCCAGTCGCCCGCCGTCGTGTGGGCCTCGGCCAGCCGCAGCTCCGCCGTCGCGACCCGCGCCGCGGCGGCCCCGTCGGCGCGCAGGCGGTCGATCATCCGGGTCGTCACGACGACCGCCGCCGCGGTCTTGCCGGCGAGCACGAGCGTGCGGGACAACAGCTCGTCGATCTCGGTGCTGTCCTCCCCGGCGAGCTCGCGCGCGCGTCCGAGCACCGACTCGGCCGACCCCAGCGCGCCGCGGGCAAGGTTGCGGCGCCCCGCCTCGACCAGCACGGCCGCGGCCCGGGCCGTGTCGCCACCGCGCAACGCCAGGTCGGCCGCGACGTCGCACCACGTCCCTTCCAGCCCCGGGTGCGCGGCCTCGACCGCCGTCAACGCCCGCCGTGCCAGCTCGGCCCGGTCGGGCGGCAGCATCGCGGCGAGCACGGCGTCGCGGCCGAGGGCATGGTGGAACCGGAACCCGTCGTCGCGGGTGGTCTCGACGATCCCGGCCCCCACCGCGGCGCGCAGGGCGTCCGCGACGTCGGCGTCCGGGAGGGCGGTGACCGCCGGCAGCAGCCGCCAGTCGAACCGCTCGCCCAGCACCGCGGCCGCGTCGAGGCACCGGCGGGCCGGCGCGGGGAGCGTCGCGACGCGGCCCGCGAGCAGGTCGGCGAGGCCGTCGGGGACGTGCGAGCCGGGGTCCTCCGCGGCGAGCAGCTCCTCGACGAACAGCGGGACGCCCCCGGCGCGACCGTCGAGGACGGCGGCGAGATCGGCGCCGACGTCGGCCCGGCAGGCCCGGGCCATCTCCGCGACCTCGTCGGCGTCGAGCGGGCCCAGCCGGTGCACGGTGGCCGCGCCTCGTGCTGCGAGCGACCTGACCAGCGCGGACGCCGGGCCGGGGTCGTCGCGGGTCGTCACGACGAGCAGCACGCGCTCCCCCGCCAGGTTGTCGGCGACGTACTCGAGCACCGCGAGGGTCTCCGCGTCCGACCAGTGCAGGTCCTCGATGACGAGCAACAGCCCGGTGTCGGCGGCGAGCGCCGCGAGCAGCCGCAGCACCGCCTCCCCCAGGACGACGAGCGAGTCGTCGGCGCGCTCGGCCTCCCGCCACTGCGGGACCAACCTGCCGAGTGCGGGACGGAACGGGGCCAGCGCGGGGTCGTCCGGCTCCGGACGACGGCGCAGCCCGCCGAGCAGGGCCTCGGCCAGCGGCCGGAACGCGGTGCCCGCGCCCGCCTCGACCGCGCGGCCGACGAGCACCGGCACCTGCCACGCGCGGGCAGCCGCCGCGGCCTCGCGCGCCAACCGGGACTTGCCGATCCCGGGCCTGCCGCTCAGCACGACCGTCGACCCGCGTGCCAGCCGCGCGGCCGCGAGCGACGAGCGCAGCGCGGTCAGCTCCGCCCGGCGGCCCACGATCGTGGGACACCGCACGGCCGCCATGACACGGAGCGTAGAACGGCCCTGGCCGCGGGGATACGTACCCGTACGGACGCAAAGTACGTGTCCGTCCCGATGGCCCGGGGCCGCGGGCGGGACAGGCTTCTCCCACGTCAGCAGGAGCGACCCGAGGAGACCGCGATGAGCTCGCCGACCACCACCCGTCCCTACCACCTCGCCGAGGGCGAGGGGCCCGCGCTGTGGCACCTGGGCGCGCTGCTCACCTTCAAGGCCACGAGCGCGAACACCGGGGGCCGGCTCTGGGCGCAGGAGGCCTACGGCGCGCGCGGCTACGCGCCGCCCGTCCACAAGCACACCCGCGAGGACGAGGCGTTCTACGTCCTCGACGGCGAGCTCACCCTCTACGTCGGCGACGACGTGATCGTCGCGCGGCCCGGCGACTTCGCCTGGGCGCCGCGCGACGTGCCGCACACGTTCTGCGTCGAGTCGGAGACCGCGAAGTTCCTCGCGTTCTCCACCGACGGCGGCATGGACAGGTTCTTCTTCGCGACGGGCGAGCCCGCCGGCGCGCTCACGCTCCCACCCCCGCCGCAGGGCCCACCGGACGTCGAGGCGCTCGTCGCGGCGATGGCGGAGTACGGCGTCGAGATGGTGGGCCCGCCCCCGTCGCCGCGGACCGGCGGCTGACCGTCGGTCCGCGGCGACGGTCAGCGGGTCAGCGGCTGAGTGCGGAGCTGTAGAGGGCGTCGAGGGCGGCCCAGTGCCGCTCCTCGGCGTCCTTGTCGTAGGTCGCGTTGTCCGGCACCGCGAACCCGTGCCCGGCCGGGTAGGTCTCGATCGTGTGCTCGACGCCCGCCTCGGTGAGAGCGGCGTCGAGCCGGTCGAACTGCTCCTGCGGGAACGACGCGTCGTCCTGCGCACCGGCGACGTAGACCTTCGCGCGGACGTTGCCCGCGAGCAGGTGCGGGCTCGTCGGGTCGTCGGCCGGCGCGAGCCTGCCGCCGTGGAACGACGCCGCGGCCGCGACCTTCTCGGGCAGGCTGCCCGCGACGAGCATCGAGATCCGGCCGCCCATGCAGTAGCCGGTGGTGCCCGCACCGTCGCCCGTCACCTCGGGCCGGGCCAGCAGGAAGTCGAGGTAGGCGCTCGCGTCGGCGACGATCCGCTCGTTGTCCAGGGTGCCCATGAGCTCGAACAGGCGCGCACGCTCCTCGGCGTCGCCGAAGACCGTCGCGAGGTCGAAGGGCGCGTACCCGGCGTTGCGGTAGTAGACGTCCGGTACCAGCGTCGCGTAGCCCAGCGACGCCAGCCGGTCGCCCATCCCGGAGAACGTCGGCCGCGCGCCGCCCGCGTCGGGGAACATGACCACCCCCGGCCAGGGCCCGTCGCCCTCGGGCAGGTGCAGGGTCGCGGCGGCCTCGCCGTCGGCGGTCGGGATCGTGACGTCCAGGCGCGGCATGTGGTGTCCCCCAGTCATCGAAGTCGGCGTCGACAGGGCCAGTTCTACTCCAGCCCCCGCCCGTGGCCCCAGTGCGTCGCGGCAAGAAAGGGGCGGGCGCCACGGACGGAACCGGGCGCCGGGCCAGGAAACACGCTCACGACCCGGCCGCTACCCGAGCGGCCCCGGCACGACCACCAGGTTGCGCCCGTCGGACCGAGCGCAACCTCACCGCTGCCCGACCGGCCCGACACGACAGCCAGGTTGCGGCCGGTCGTCGCCTCCGGGCGGACGCGCGCGGCCGAACGGATCTAGGCTCGACAGCGTGGGTGTGGACGCTGCCGGCAAGGCCGACATCAACTTCTACTTCGACCCGATCTGCCCCTTTGCGTGGATGACGAGCAAATGGGTTCGCATCGTGCAGGCACAGCGCGACTACACCGTCGACTGGCGGTTCATCGCGCTGCGCCTGGTCAACTCGCACATCGACTACGACAAGCACTTCCCCGAGGGGTACGACGCCCAGCACACCGCAGGTCTGCGGCTGCTGCGGGTCGCCGCCGCGGCCCGGGCCGCGCACGGACGCGACGCCGTCGGCCGGCTCTATGCCGCCTACGGTGCGCGCATCTTCGACACCGCGCCCGACGCGGGCCGGGAGCCGGGCTGGCAGGGCACCCCCGAGGTGGCGTCGGCCGCGCTCGCCGAGGCCGGGCTGCCGACGACACTGGCGGAGGCGCTCGACGACACCTCCTGGGACATGGAGCTGCAGGCCGAGACCGACGAGGCACTGTCGTTGACGGGCAAGGACGTCGGCACGCCGATCCTGCACTTCGAACCGCCGGAGGGGGTCGCCTTCTTCGGACCGGTGATCAGCCGGCTGCCCGACGAGGAGGGCGCCGCGGTGCTGTGGGACCACGTCGTCGGGCTGGCGCGCTTCCCCGGCTTCGCCGAGCTCAAGCGCAGCCTCCGCGAGCGTCCGCAGCTGCGGTCGTTCGGGATCACCGAGGCCGAGACCGGCAAGACCGAGGACTGGCACGGCGGGAGCCGCCGGCTCAAGAAGTAGCGCCGGGCTGCTCCTTCGTCAGGCGCAGGAGCCAGTCGCGGCCGGTGTGGACGAGCACGTAGCGGCGCGGTTCGCCGCGGCCGTGCAGGGTGAAGACGATGCGCCGCTCGTTGCGGTCGTGCTCCTCCCACCAGCCGGTGTCGGCGACGTCCTTGTCGGCGTCGGAGTAGTCGAGGTGGTCCATCGCGTGGTCGGGGACGGGTACCGCGAGTCGGTTGTCCGACGGGCCGACGGGCATCCCACGCGGGACGGCCCACGACCGCAGCACCCCGTTCTCCTCCAGCCGGAGGTCGAAGTGGTGCTGCGGCCGTCGGTGCTCGTGCAGCACGAAGGCCGGTCGATCCATACGCGGGCCTACCCCCACCTCATGAGCGGCTCACTCGGTGTGGTGCACCTCGGCCTGGCCGTAAACGGGCGTCGGGATGCCCTCCTTGCGCGCCTTGAGCTGCAGCGCCAGGTAGAGGGAGTAGTAGCGGGACAACGCGAGGTTGCCGCCGTGGAACCACAGCCCCTCCTGGGCCGTCGGCTTCCACATGTTGCGCAGCTCGCCCTCCCAGGGGCCGGGGTCCTTGGTCGTCCCCGACCCGAGCCCCCACACCTTGCCGACCTTGTCGGCCGTCTCCTGCCCGATGATGCCGGCGGCGAGCTGGTTCATCGAGCCGTAGCCCGTCGCGTAGACGACGAGGTCGGCGGGCAGCCGGGTGCCGTCGGCGAGCACGACCTCGTCCTCGGTCAGCTCGGTGACCTGCCCCTTGGCGAGCTTGATGTCGCCGTTGGCGACGAGCTCGCAGGCGCCGACGTCGATGTAGTAGCCCGATCCGCGGCGCAGGTACTTGAGGAACAGGCCGGAGTCGTCGTCGCCCCAGTCGAGGTCGAAGCCGGCCTGCTCGAGCCGGTCGTAGAACTCCTGGTCGCGCTCCTTGATCGCGGCGTACACGGGGATCTGGAACGTGTGCAGGATGCGGAACGGCAGCGAGGCGAAGATCGTGTCGGCCTTGAACGTCGTGACGCCCGCGGCGAGGGCACGCTCGGAGTAGAGGTCGCCGACGCCCAGGTCCATCAGCGAGTCCGACCGCACGATGTGGGTCGAGCTGCGCTGCACCATCGTCACGTCGGCCCCGGCCTCCCACAGCGCCGCGGCGATGTCGTGGGCCGAGTTGTTCGACCCGATGACGACCGCCCGCTTGCCCTTGTACCGGTCGGGGCCGGGGTGCGCCGAGGAGTGGTGCTGCTCGCCGCGGAACCGGTCGGCGCCCGGGATGTCCGGGACGACCGGCAGGCCGGACGCACCGAGGGCCAGCACGAGCTGCTTCGGCTGGAGCGTGACCTCCTCGCCCGCCCGGTCGACGACGACGGTCCAGGTCTTCGTGGCCTCGTCGTAGGTGGCGCTCTTCGCGGTGGTGGAACCCCAGTAGTTGAGCTCCATGACCCGCGTGTACATCTCCAGCCAGTCGCCGATCTTGTCCTTCGGCGAGAACACCGGCCAGTTGTCGGGGAACGGGATGTAGGGCAGGTGGTCGTACCAGACCGGGTCGTGCAGGGCGAGGGACTTGTAGCGCTTGCGCCAGGAGTCGCCGGGCCGCTCGTTGCGCTCGATGATGATCGTCGGGACGCCGAGCTGGCGCAGCCGCGCGCCGAGCGCGATACCGCCCTGCCCGCCGCCGACGATCACGACCTCGGGCTGCACCGTGTAGCCCAGCTCGGTGGCCTCCTGCTCCCGGCTCTCGGCCCAGGTGACGCGGTCGCGGAAGGCGCCGTGCTGCACGCCGTTCGACCGCCGCACGCCGGCGGGCTCCTCGTGACCCTTGAGCTCGTCGAGCGTCGTGAGCAGCGTGAACGCCTTGCCCTCGATGAGCCGCAACAGGCCGCTGCCCCTGCCGACCTTCGTCTCGAACGCGATCCACGCGGTGATCACGCCGTCGGCCTCGGCGGGCTCCTCGGTGGCGCGGAAGCCGGCGGGCTCGACGTCGTCGAGCGTGGCGCGCAACATGTCCGCGACGCCGGCGGGTCCTTCCACGGTGGTGATGTTCCACGTGAAGGAGACGATGTCGCGCCAGAAGCTCTCGTCGGCGAAGAGTGCGGCGGCGGCGTCGACGTCGCGCGCGGTGAGGGCCTTCTGGAACGCGGTGAGCCACTGGTCTGTCGCAGTGGCGGCGGGGCTGGCTGACAGCTCGACGGACTGGGTCACTCGTTGGCCTCCCTGCCAAGAGACGTCGTCGTCCGGGCCATTCAAACAGTGCGCGGCCGGGTGCGACACCTCGCCGGACGGGCAGGATCCGTCGTCGCCGGCGGTCGACCGACGTGGCTCGTCTGCCGGTTCACCCGCACCGGCCCGCACGACGGGCCGCTCCTCGGAGTGTCCCCGACCGGCGTCGAGATCGCCCTGCCCGGGATCACGGTCCTGCGATTCCGCGACGGGCGCTGCGTCGAACGATGGTCGGCGGCCGACATGCTGGGCGTCCTCGTCCAGGTCGGCGCCGTGCCCGCGCCCGTCTGAGGGTCGCCGGCCGGTACCGCCTGTCCCGCGGAGTGTCGTCCCGGCACCGTTGCCCGGCGCCGTGCGGGTGAGCATGCTGGTCCGTCCGCGCCGTGAGGACAGGAGCCCGGATGCCCGAGTTCGGCTACCCGCCCGCCAGCACGCCCGCCGTCGCGATGGTCGGCGGGAAGGGCCTCGTCCAGTACGACCTCTCCGAGTCCGAGTGGAACGCCGCCTTCGACCGGATGCGCGGCTCGAACTGGATGCTCGTCGACCTGGCCGTCGCGGCGGCGGGCAGCGCCACCCGCTACGCGGCCCGCTGGGAACGGCTGACCTCGCCGCGGCCGCGGTCGACGCGCTGGACGATCCCCTGGGCCGACTACCCGCGTGTGTACGAGACCGACCTGGCCGCAGGCTTCAGACCCGTCGTCGTGCGGCCCTACAACGTCGGCACCGAGCTGTGGGTCGCGGCGATCTGGGAGAAGGCGGCTCACCGCGGCCACCACTGGAAGCGCGGCGTGCCGGTGGCCGACCTCGCCGCGCACGTCGCGACGGTGCGGGCGGGCGGCGGGCGGATCGTCGACCTCGCCGCCTACACGCGCTACGACGCCGAGTCCGACACCTGGACGTCCTACGTGTCCTCGATCTGGATGGACGCTCCCGACGGGCACGAGTGGCAGGTGACCGGTCCGGAGGGCGGCAGCGCGTCCCAGGCAACGTTCGAGCGGTTGACGGCCGAGGGCTGGGCACCGGTCCAGGCCACCGCGTACAACCACGCCGACGGCTCGACCCGCCGGTTCCTGACGCGGTGGGAGCGCGACGCGGACCGCACGTTCGTCGCGCGGCGCTCGCTCGACACGGGCGGGTTCGGCGCCGAGCTCGCCGCCGACGCCGACCAGGCGCTGCGCCTCTCGACGTTCGGCGGCTACGCGGCCTACCGGGACGCCGCGGCGAGCCCGCGGTTCAGCCCCGTCCTGGTGCGGCGCGACCCCGGCACCGTCGTCCCGGGCCTGGTCGCGGAGTTCGCCAGGGACTACGACGTGCCGGCCGTGTCGCTGGCCGTCGCGCGGCACGGCCTGCTCTGCCACACCCACGGTCACGGCGACGCCGACGTCAGCACGGGCGCCCCGGTCACGGGGTCCACGTCGTTCCGGATCGCGAGCGTGTCCAAGCCGATCACGGCGACGGCGGTGATGAGGCTGGTCGACCGGGGCGAGTTGACGTTGCAGGACAAGCCGTTCGCGACCGGCGGGGTGCTCGCCGATCTCGCCACGTCCGCCTCCGACGCGCGGGTCCGCGACATCACCGTCGCGCACCTGCTGCGCCATCTCGCCGGAGGCTGGGCCAACGACGACCAGGACCCGATGTTCCGGCAGCCGGACCTGGACGCGACGAAGCTCGTCGCCTGGGTGCTGGAGAACCGGCGGCTCGACCACGCCCCCGGCGCGGCGTACGCCTACTCGAACTTCGGTTACTGCGTACTGGGCCGGGTGATCGAGCGGGTGACCGGCACGTCGTACCAGCAGCACGTCCGCGACGGCCTGCTCGCGGAGTGCGGCGTGACCGGCCTGCGGATCGCGGGGAACACCCTCGGGCAGCGGGCCCGCGACGAGGTCGTCTACTTCGACCAGGACGGCGACGATCCGTACGGCATGCAGGTGAGCCGGATGGACGCGCACGGGGGCTGGCGCGGAAACGTCGTCGACCTGGTGCGGTTCGGGGTCCGCGTCGACAGCCGGTCGATGTACCCGCAGGTGCTCGACCAGGAGTCGATCACGTGGATGACGATGCCCTCGGGCCTCGCGGGGTCGCACGGCTACGCGGCCGGGTGGGCCGTCGAGGAGGGCAACTGGTCGCACAACGGGAGCCTCCCGGGCACGAGCAGCCTGCTGACCCGGACCGACGACGGCTTCTGGTGCGCCGTCCTCGCGAACACCCGGCACGACGACCCCGACGACCCGTCCCGCGGCACGGCGGCCGGGCTGTCCACGCTCATGTCGACGATCCGCGACTGCGTCGATGTCTGGCCCCGCGGCCTCCTGCTCGGCCCGCTGTCTCCCGAGATGCCCGATTCTCCTTGACGTATTCCGATATGGGTATACGATCGGGTCATGGCACGGGCAGCGACCACCAGCGACGCGTTCAACGCGGTGGCCGAGCCGAGGCGGCGGGAGATTCTCGACCTCCTCGTGCGCGGCGAGCTCGCGGTGACCGACATCGTCGAGCGGCTGGGCGTGGCACAGCCGTTGGTGTCCAAGCACCTGCGGGTGCTGCGGGAGGTCGGCCTCGTCGAGGTTCGTGACGACGGGCGACGCCGGCTCTACCGGCTCGACGCCGTGCCGCTCAAGCCGATCCACGACTGGGTGCGCGGCTTCGAGCAGCTCTGGTCGGAGCGGTTCGACCGGATGGACGTCGTACTCGAGGAACTGATGGAGGCGGAGAAAGATGACGAACAACGCGACGGCGACGAGCCGGCACAGCGCGACCGTGACCCTGCAGGGCGACCGGAACATCGTGATCACCCGTGAGTTCGCCGCGCCGCGGCACCTCGTGTGGAAGGCCTACACCACGCCGGAGCTGATCAAGCGGTGGTGGTGCGGCGAGCGCGGCGAGGTGACCCTCGCCGAGGTCGACCTGCGGGTCGGCGGGACGTGGCGCTACGTGATGATCGCCGACGGCGGCTTCGAGGTCGGGTTCCACGGCGAGTACCGCGAGATCGAGACGAACGAGAAGCTCGTCATGACCGAGGTGTTCGAGGGGATGCCCGACGGCGAGGCACTCGACACCGTCACGTTCACCGAGGCCGACGGCCGGACGACGCTGACGATGCTCGTCGAGCACACCGTGCCCGAGCACCGCGACGCGCACATCGGCTCGGGGATGGAGGACGGCATGCAGGAGGCCATGGACCGCCTCGAGCAGGTCGCGGTCTCCCTCGCCTGAACGGTTCGGGGGCTACCCGGCGAGTCGCTTGGCGGGGTCGACGGGCGCGGCGCCGCCCGCGACGAGCGCGTCCGACCAGCGGTGGAGTTCCGCGGTGACCATCGGCAGGTCGTCGCCGATCGCGTCGACGACCGACTGCTGCATCGCGTCGGTCTGCTCCTCGAGACCGTGCCGGTAGTCCGACCCCGCGACGGTGAGACCGCCGGCGTCGTCGACGAGGCCGCGGGCGCGCAGCCTGCCGACGGCCGCGTCCATCTTCTCGGCGCTCCAGCCGCGGGTCGCGGTGTACTCCAGCAGCGGGTAGCCGCAGTACAGCTCGGTGAGGACGTTCATCTCGACGGGATCGAGCCCTGCGACGGCGCAGACCGCGAGATGGGAGTCGCCACGGTGCTCGCGCAGCTGGTTGCAGGCGTGCACCAGCTTCGCGAGGACGTCGTCGGGCCAGGGCTCGGCGCGCAGGCCGGCGAACAGTGGCCGCGAGGTGGCGTCGGCGGCGTCCAGACCTCGGCGGAGCGCGTCGAGGACGGCGCCGGCCCGCGCGTCGAGGTCGTCCTCGTCCGCGAGGACGCGGCGCAGGGTCGCGCCTGGTGCGGTCGTGCGCACGCGCACGACGTCGGCACGGCTGATGGCCGCGAGGCCGGCCAGGTACTGCGGGGCGATCAGGTCGTAGGCGAAGACGCCCATCGCGGTCACCGCGACGAGCGGCGCGGGCTCCCCGAGCGGCGCGGTGCGCTGCCGGACGTAGGCGACGAAGAAGTCGTCGAGACCGTGCGCGGCATAGCCCTCCGCACTCTCCGCCGACCAGATCGCCTGCGTCGCAAGGGGTTCGAACGCGTCACGCAGTGCCCGGGCCGGGCCGGCGGCGGCTGTGGCGCGGGCCGCGGGGCGCTCGCGGTCGGGGGCGGCGAAGAACAGGTCGCGCATGGTCGCGTAGTCCACCGAGGGCACCTCTCCGTGCGGGTCGCCCTCGATCGTCGTGCACCGGCCGCGACCTCGCCACCGCGTCCCGGTCCGGCGCGTCCGTCCCGGCGCAGGCCCACAGGCTTGCCACCCCTTATGGCAAGTTGCCATACTGCAATCTGCATCAGGGGGTGACGTCGTGGAGCTGGGTCGCTCGGACCGGGATCTGCCGGCACTCACCGTGCTCGGCCTGCTCACCCTCGGGCCACGGCACACCTACGAGATGCACCGGATGATGATCGACTACCACAAGGACTTCGTCACCGGGCTTCCGCGCAGCATGTACCACGCCGTCGAACGGCTGCTGCGCGACGGGCACATCCGCGTCGTCGAGACCGTCCGCGAGGGGGGGCGCCCCGAACGCACGGTCTACGACCTCACCGACGACGGCCGTGCCTCGCTCGCCGCGCGCATCCGTCGGCTGCTCGCGGTACCGGACAACGACGCCGCCCTCTTCGTCGCAGCCCTGTCGTTCATCGGGTGCCTGCCGGTACCCGAAGCCGTCGACGCGCTGCACGAACGCCTCGGAGCGCTCGACGCGAGCCGCAGGACGGTGGCGCAGTCCCTCGACGCGACGCGCGGCGTCCTGCCGCGCATCCTGCTGGTCGAGGCGGAGTTCACACTGGCCCGCGTCACCGCCGAGCACGAGTTCGTCACGGGTCTCGTCGCCGATCTGGCCTCCGGCGCGCTCGATCCCACGGAGGTGGGCGACATGCCGAGCCGCCCCTGACGCACCGGGTGGCGGGCGCGGCAACGCCCGCCACCCGGGTGGAACCGCAGTACACCGCGGCCCCGGAACAGCACCGGCAAGCCTAGGGGGCATCCCCCAGCGCCGCGGTGGTTCTCCTTCGGCTCCCGAAAGGATCACCGATGTCCGCAGCACCACGAACTCCCGTCGAGATCGACGCGTCCGGCACCGACGCCGAGATCGTCGCCGTCCTCACCCGGCTCGCCGCCGCCTGGAGGGCCGCCGACGCCGCCGCCTACGGTGCCGAGTTCACCGAGGACGCGACCTACGTCGTGTTCAACGGCATCGTCCTGCGCGGTCGCGCCGCGATCGCCGACGCCCACGCCATGCTGTGGAAGGGACCGCTCGCGGGCTCCCGCATGGACCCGCCCCGGACCGAGGACCTCACCGTCCGCAGGCTGCGGCCCGACGTCGCGCACGTCGTCGTCGAAGCGGGGGGTGTGACCCTGGACGGGCAGCAGAGCGGGGCGACCGATCGCGCGTCGACCGTGTCGTTCGTGTTCGTCCACGACGACGACGTCTGGCGCATCGCCGCGTTCCAGAACACCCGTCGGACGCAGTGATCCGCTGACGGCGGCGCCGTGCCACGTCGGGTCGACGTCGTCGCCAGGCGGGTCATGACGTCCGTGGTGGCAAGCGTCGTCGCTCTCCGATCCGTGGGGATGGACCGGGGTTTCGACCACCGGCGGCCGCCCGCGCCCATGACGGGAACTACGTACTCCGCGGGCCAGGGGCGCCCGCGGCAGCCCGATCGTCTCGGCGCGCCGCACGGTCCACCCCGGCGAGCAGCCGCTGCACGCTGCGCCGCGAACGTCCGCCCGCCGCCGGGGCCCATGGTCAGCGGCAACGTCATCTGCGCCCGGACCCCGCCCCAGGCACGTCCACGCTCGCGGAACTCCGCCATGACGGCCTCGTCGGCGACGGCGGCGGGGACTCGCAGACCTGCATCGCGCGGATGTCCCCCGTCGCGGCGCAGTACCGCAGGAGGGGATGCCGCGTCGGCGCCACGTTCGTCGCGTGGTGCAGCATCTCGGCGCGGTAGGGCGCGAAGTACTCCGGCGGCCGGCCCTCGTCGACGCTCTCGCCGTCGAGGTCGTGCCCCCAGTACGAGCAGCCCGCGGCGGCGAGCATCTCGACGAGCAGCCATCCGATCCGCTCGGTCGGCAGCCGGGTGGTCGGCGCACGGAGCAGGTCGGCGACCAGGTCCGGCCAGTCCCCGTCGTCCCCGCGCGCGAGAGCCCCCATCGCCGCCTCCCGGCGGGTCATCGTGCTCGCACGATGCGGACATCCGGCAGAAACGGCACCGAACGCACCCGGTCGGCGGCGGCAGTCCGTCCCTAGGTGGCGCCGCCGCCGGCGGCGACGGCCAGGTCGGCCGCCAGCTCGGGATGGTGCCGCTCGGCGACCTCGGGGTGCGACCGGAACCAGCCCTTCAGGGCGTTGTCGCCGAAGCGCGGGAGCAGCGCGTTGTGCGCGGTCTCGGTGACACCCGGCGCGTGCGCCGCGAGCTCGGGTGTCAACGGGACGGCGTGCAGCGTCGCGTCGAGCCGCGGGGACCAGAAGAACCCGGCCGACTGCCGCGTCGTCCCGGGAGCGCACGGCAGGACGCGGTGGACCGTCGACACCAGGTAGCCGTGGGTCGCCACCTCGAGCATCTCGCCCACGTTGACGACGAGCGCGCCGTCGAGCGGCGGGACGTCGACCCATTCGGTCGCCCGCGGCGGGCGGGCCTGCAGGCCACCGGTCCCGTCCTGCAGCAGCAGGGTGAGGAAGCCCCAGTCGGCATGCGGGCCGACGCCCTGGGCATCGGGACCGTCGGACTCCGAGCCGACATAGCGGATGAGCTTGCCGAACCAGTGCGGGGTGTCGGCGAAGGCGTCGTCGAACTGGTCCTCGGGCAGCCCGAGCGACGCCGCGACGGCCCGGGTCAGGTCGGTCGCGACGCGGCAGAGCAGGTCGGCCCAGGCCAGCACGACGGTCCGCAGCTGCGGCAGTGCCTCGTCGGGCCACTGGTTCGGGCCCTCGAGCAACCGGTACGGCGCGTCCCATTCGGTGCGCGGCCGGGCGGGCAGCTCGGGGCCGTAGTCGAGCTGCTCACGGGCGTCGGGACGGCCGGCGGTGATCTCGTGGCCGAGCCGGGTGTAGCCGCGGAAGTGCGGGGACCGCCGGTTGTCGAGCGCGAGGCGCTGCTCGGGCGGGAGCTGGAAGAACCGCTGCACGACGGCGGCGAACTCCTCGACCTGGCCCGGAGCGGCGCCGTAGTCGGTGAGCTGCAGGAACCCGACCTCGTGCAGTGCCGCACGGAGGGCGTCGAGGAACTCCGGGTCGAAGGAACCGTCGGCGCGGCGCGCCCGGTCGAAGGCCAGCACCGGGATGTCCATGTCGTCGACACTAGGTCGGCCCCGGGGCCCCGGCCAGGGGCGGGCTCAGGCCGCCCGGTCGAGGCGGAGCGGGTCGCGCGCGGCGTCGGCGGCGAGCCTGCCCGCCCATCGCCTGCGCGCCGCGTCGAGGCGGTCGAGCGCCGGGACGAGGTCGGAGTCCGGCTCGGCGGCGACGGCACCGGCCAGCGTGTCCGGCCGGGCCTCGCGCAGCCGCGTCCCCAGCGGGCCGCACGCCGCGGCGAACCGCTCGTACCGCGCCGATCGGACGTCGCCGGCCAGCGGAATCGCCACGACGCGGGACAGCATGGTGGCACGGCCGAACGTCGTCGTGGCGTGCGCGACCAGCTCGGCGGCCTCGGCCGGGCGCCCGTCGCCGACGGCCAGCGTCGCCGCGCGCACGTCGTCGGCGAGGACGGTGAAGAGCATCTCCCGGGCCTGCAGGACGCGGACGAGCGCGTACCCGTCGTGGCCCGCCGTGACCGGATGGACGGTCCGGGCGAACCACGGCGCGGCGGGGCCGTCCGGGAACGCGGGCAGGTCCACGTCGGCGAGCCGGGTTCCGGTCGCGACGGCCACGAACCGCAGCGCGTGCCGGACCCGGCGCCGGCGCAGCGCCGGGTCACCGCCCTCGGCGGCGCGTTCGTGGGCGACGACGTCGGCGACCAGCAGGGTGGCCAGCCGCTCCGCGGAGAGCGCGGCCGCGGTCCGGACCCGCTCCAGCAGCGGCAGCCCGAGGTGCGTGTCGGACGCGGCGAGGACCCCGTCGAGGTAGTCGGCGAGGAACGGGTCGCGGGTGTCGTCCCGTTCGACGGCGAGCCGGGCGAGCAGCTCGGCCGGTAGACCGCCGGTCCCGAGCCTTCCCACGAGGTCGTGGAGCTCGGCCGGGTCGTTCCCGGGGTCGGTCTCCGGTTCGGCGTGCGGCATCGGGCACCGTCCGTTTCGTCGCAGTGGTCGTCTCTCACGCCCACGGTGGTCCGGTCGCGGCGCCGGATCGATCGGGCAGGCCCCCGCCGTCGGGGGGACAGCCCCACTCCGACCCCACGCTCCTCGTGAGTGGCGATGGTCGCCCGGACGACCATCGCCGCTCACGGGTCACGCGAAGCGCACGTCCACCGCCATCGGGCGGACCAGCGAGAGGTAGACCGGGCAGCGCTCGGTCCAGGCCCGGCGCATGGCGTCGACACGGTCGACGGGACTCTGCGAGGAGACGGTGATCTCGATCGAGATGCCGGTCAGCTCGGGATCGGTGCCGTCGACGCCCAGCAGCGCGGCGAGGCTGCTCTCGCAGCGCGCGGTGGCCGACAGCTCGTCGATCTCGACGCCGAACTGGGGCGCGAGCGTCGAGGAGATGAACGTGACCGCGCAACCGGCCAGCGCGCCGAGCAGGTAGGCCGTCGGGCTCGGCGCCGTGCCCCCGCCGCCGACCGCGGGCGGCAGGTCGCACTCGAAGTTGAAGGGGCCGGTGGACAGCCGGGTGTGTCCGTTGGCGGCGGTCGCGGTGACGGCGGGCGTGATGCGGCCGGTGCCGGGGTCGGCGGTGAACTTCTCGACGGACTCGGTGAGGACCGACATTCGGGATACCCCCTGGTGAGATGCGGTGTGAACGCGTCCGACGCTAGGGGCGCGGCGGGCGGGGCGGATGCGCGTCAGCACGCAATCCGGTGGCCGGCCGGGGTCGCGTACGCGTAGGTCAGCGCGCGGCGAGCAGCGCGGCGACCGCGGCGGCGCGCGCGGAGCGACCCGAGACACCGAGCTTCAGGTAGACGTTCTGCAGGTGCCGCTCCACCGTCCGCGGGCTGAGGCTCAGCGCGGCGGCGATGGCGTCGTTGTCGTTCCCGGCAGCCGCGAGCCGCAGGACGTCGCGCTCGCGCGCCGTGAGCGTCCGGACGGCCTCCGCCACGTCGGGACGCGCGGGGGCGGGCGCGACGAAGTCCGTCACCTCGCGCAGGAAGATCGGCCACGCGGGTTCGTCGGCGAGCAGGATGTGGTTCTCGCTCTCCAGCGCGACGAGCCGGGCGCCCGGGATGCTCGCGGCCAGCTCGCGGGCGTCGGCGAAGTCGGTGAGCCGGTCGCCGCGGGACTGGATCACCAGCGTCGGCAGGTCCAGGCCGGGCAGCAGGGGACGGACGTCGACGTCGTAGCGGGCGCGGCGCGCGGCGACGCAGTTCTCGGCGGAGGTCGCCATCTTCTGCAGGTCGTCGAGCCAGGCCATCTGGTCGGGCGTCGCGCCGGGGATCATCAGGCTGGTGAACACCCGCCGGAACTCGCTCTCCGGGCGGGCCCAGCCGACGCGGATCAGGTGCAGGAACGCCTCCTCCATCTCGGCGTCCTGCTCGTCGACGATCGTCGCGGGGCTGCAGCTGGACAGGATCAGCCGGTCGACGCGCTCGGGATGGCGCGCGACGTAGGCGATGGCGACCGGACCGCCCTGGGCCATGCCCAGCAACGTGAACCGGTCGAACCCGGCGTCGTCGACGACCGCCTCCAGGTCGGCGATGCGGGCCTCGAACGAGAAGTCGTCGACGTCCCAGTCCGACAGGCCGAACCCGCGCTCGTCGTAGCGCAGGGTGGTCGTGGACCGGCCGAGTCCTTCGACGAGGTGCCGCCACACCGGGCTCTGCCAGTCGTACTGCAGGTGCGAGAGCCAGCACGTGTTGATGACCAGCGGCGGCCCCTCGCCGTAGCGGGCGTGGGCGATCTTCACGCCGTCGCGGGAACGGCAGAAGCGCACCTGCTGCGGGGCCGGCGCGACGCTCATCGGTGGAAAGCTACCCGGATCCGGATGATTCGGACGAGTCTCCGCGGGCGCACGACGGACCCCGCGGTCAGGCGGTGTCCGCGCGACGCAGCAGCGTCGGGCGCGCACGTCCCTCGCGCCGCGGGGACAGCACGGCGCGGCGCGCCCGCCACGACAGCAGCGAGCGGTCCGACATCCCGCTGAGGATCGACGCGACGCTGAGGAACGACGCCACCGACATGACCGAGAGGAACGAGCCGGCCGAGCCGATGGACAGGATCGAGCCCGTCGAACCGATCGACAGGATCGACCCGCTGCTGCCGATGGACAGGATCGAGCCCGTGCTGCCGATCGAGAGCAGCGACCCGTCGCGTTCACCCATCCCCGGAGTGTGCCGCGCCGCGGCCGGGTGGATCCAGCCCGAGAAGTCCCGCCACGCGGCATATGCCGGCCGGCGCCTTCGCGGATCGTCACGGATCGGTGCGCCACGGGGCTCGCGTCCGGCGTCGACGCGACGGATGCTGGGAGGACGCGACGAGGGCGCCGGGGGTGCGGCGCCCGGGACCGCACCGCCCGGCGGAAGGTGACGCCCGTGCCCACACCGATCGTGGACGCGAACGTCCACGCCGTCGTCCCGTCGGTGACCGCGCTGCTGCCGTACCTCCCGGCGTTCTGGCGCGAGCAGGTCGCGACGACCGCGTTCCGCGGCGCACCGGAGTCGGCGTGGCCGCCGGGGATGCCGATGTCGCGGCACCCCGACGCGCGGATCCCCGCCTCCGGCCCGCCGGGCAGCGACCTCGCCCTCCTGCGTGAACAGGTCCTCGACCTGCCCGGGATCGAGTCGGCGGTCCTGCAGTGCGCCTACGCGATCGAGTCCATCCGCAACCCCGACGGCGCGGCCGCGGTGGCGGCGGCGGTCAACGACTGGCTCGTCGCCGAGTGGCTGGAGCCCGAGCCGCGGCTGCGCGCGTCGATGGTCGTGCCGAGCCACACCCCCGGGGCGGCGGTGGCCGAGATCGAGCGCGTCGGCGACCATCCCGGGTTCGTCCAGGTGTTCCTGCCGATCCGCTCGGCGATGCCCTACGGCCGCCGCGAGTACCACCCGCTGCACGCGGCGGCGGCCGAGCGCGGGCTCGTCGTCGGTCTCGGGTACGGCGGCCTCACCGGCAACGCGCCGACCGGCGTGGGCTGGCCGACGTACCTGGTCGAGGAGTTCGTCGGGATGGCCGCCGTCGCGCAGTCGCAGCTCATGAGCCTGGTCGTTCACCACCGGCCCGGCCGACGCGCCGGCCGCGGGCCTGCGCCACGTCCTCGACGACATGTGGGGCGCCGAACTGCTGCTCTACGGCTCGGGCTACCCGCACGACGTCGTCGCGGATCCGCGGGCAGCGGTCCCGGCCCACTTCACCGACGAGGAGGCGACGGCGATGCTGTCCGGCACCGCGCGAGAGCTCTACGGGCTCGGGTCACCGGCGGGTGCGCGGTGACGGCGCTGGAGGAGCGGCCCGCGGCCCCGGCGCGCACCACGTGGATCGACTGCGACGTCCACATCGCCATGCCGTCACCGGCCGCGCTGCGGGAGAACCTGCCCGAGGAGTGGCGGGAGCGCCACGACCGCTACGGCGGCAACCCCTTCCACGCCTCGCTCTACCCGCGGATGGCGCTCGGCGCGGCACGCACCGACGCCTGGCCGCCCGACGGCTCGGCGCCCGGGTCGAGCCTGCCGTTCCTGCGCGAGCAGCTGCTCGACCGTTGGGCCATCGAGTACGCGGTCCTCGGCCCGATCGTGCGGCCCGACCAGGCCGGGATGCGCAACCCCGGGTACGCCGCCGCGCTCGCCCGCGCCACCAACGACTGGGTCGTGCGCGAGTGGCTCGACCCGGACCCGCGGCTGCGCAGCTCGATCGTCGTCCCCGTCGAGGACACCGAGTACGCCGTCGCCGAGATCGAGCGGGTCGCGGGCGACCCGCGGTTCGTGCAGGTGTACCTGCAGATCAAGACGTCGGCCCCGTTGGGGAACCGGCGCTACTGGCCGATCTACGAGGCGGCGGCGGCGCACGACCTGCCCGTCGGCATCCATTTCGGCGGCGTCGGCGGACACCCGAGCACCGCGGCGGGCTGGGCGTCGTACTACCTGGAGGACCACGCGGGCAACGCCCAGACCTTCCAGCACCAGCTGGTGAGCCTCGTGTGCTCGGGCGTCCTCGAGCGGCTGCCGGACCTGCGGATCGTGATCATCGAGGGCGGGGTCGCCTGGGCACCGGCGCTGGTGTGGCGGCTCGACGCGGCGTTCGAACGGATGCACGACGAGGTGCCGCACCTGACCAGGCGGCCGTCGGAGTACGTCGCCGACCACGTCTGGTTCACGACTCAGCCGGTCGAGGAACCGCCCGACCCGCGCAGCCTCGCCCGGGTGTTCGACGACCTGCCCTGCCTGCGCGACCGCGTCATGTACTCCAGCGACTACCCGCACTGGGACTTCGACGCGCCCGACCAGGTCCTGCGCACCGTGCCGCTGGACGCGGCGCTGCGCGCGAAGATCATGACCGGGAACGCCCGCGAGCTGTACCGGCTGCCGCGATGACCCGGCACGTCGTCGCCAGGGTCGGCGACGTCCCGCCCGGGTCCAGGGTGCTGGTCACCCTCGACGGCCGGGAGATCGGCGTCTTCAACGTCGACGGCGAGTTCTTCGCCGTCCGCAACCGCTGCCCGCACCAGGCGGGCCCGCTGTGCGAGGGCATCCTGACCCGGCCGGTGTCCTCGACGCGCCCGGGCGAGTACGCGTTCACCGAGGAGGGCGGCATCCTGCGCTGCCCGTGGCACCAGTGGGAGTTCGACCTCGCGACGGGACGCTCGTGGTGCGATCCCGACCGCGTGCGCGTGCGGTCCTACCCGGTGGTCGTCGAGCGCGGCGGCGCCGACGTCCGCGTCCCCGGCCCCTATACGGCCGAGACGTTCCCGGTGGCGGTCGAGGACGAGTACGTCGTCGTCGACCTCGGCGGCCGCCTGCCGTCCTAGACTCCGGTGGCGTGGGAGCACCGCAGGTCCGGGTACCGGGGGACGTCCTGGTGCACCTGCGCCGGGCGCGCGACCACATCGACCGGCACTACACCGAATCGCTGGATCTCGAGGCCGTCGCGGCCGTGGCGGGCATCAGCAAGTACCACTTCCAGCGGCTGTTCACCGCGGCCTACGGCCTGTCCCCCGCGGCCCACCTGTCGCAGCGACGCGTCGAGCGGGCCCAGGACCTGTTGCGCGCCACCAACCTCACCGTCACCGAGGTGTGCCATGCGGTGGGCTTCTCGAGCCTGGGGTCGTTCAGCAGCCGGTTCCGCGAGATCGTCGGCGAGACGCCGAAGGAGTTCCAGCGGCGCTGGGCGGAGACGGGCGCGCCGCACGTCCCGGGCTGCTGGGTGTTCATGTGGGGGCTCGCGGAGCGGAGGTCGGCAGGCTCCGCAATCCAGGAGAAGCCCGCCGACCCGTCGGGCTCCTAGCCTTGACCGCATGATCACGAACATCTCCATCACCAGCGTCTTCGTCAAGGACGTCGACGAGTCCAAGGCCTTCTACATCGACGTGCTCGGCTTCGAGGAGCACACCGACATCACCATCGGCGACGGCTATCGGTGGTGCACGGTCAAGCACCCCAACCAGCCCGAGCTGCAGGTGCACCTGACGGTCCCCGGGCCGCCGTTCTCGCCCGAGATGGTCGACGCGATCAACCGCTCGCTCGACGGCGGCGGCATGAACGGGCTGGGCATGAACGTCGACGACTGCCGCAAGACCTACGAGGACCTGGTGTCCAAGGGCGTGCAGTTCGTCAACCCGCCCGAGGAGCGCCCGTACGGCGTCGAGGCGGTGGCCCGTGACAACTCCGGGAACTGGATGGTCCTCGTCGAGCCGCGCGCGTTCACCCCCGCCGACTTCGACTGATCGTCGGGGCCGATCTGCCGGGAGGTGTCCGGGACCACTGTCGTCGGCGGCCGTCGGGGAGGATGCTGGGGAGACCGCCGCCACCGCCCTCGGGAGCGCTGCTGCGGGATGGGTGATCCCCTTCCGAGCGTTGGACGTGGTGGTAGGCCCACGACGGAAGGAACCCGGACATGAGCCAGACCGAGAAGGCGATCCTCGCCGGAGGGTGCTTCTGGGGAATGCAGGACCTGATCCGCCGCCGACCCGGCGTCGTCACGACGCGCGTCGGCTACACCGGTGGCGACGTCCCCAACGCCACCTACCGCAACCACGGCACGCACGCCGAGGCCATCGAAATCGTCTACGACCCGGCCGACACGAGCTACCGCGAGATCCTCGAGTTCTTCTTCCAGATCCACGACCCGACCACGAAGAACCGGCAGGGCAACGACATCGGCACGTCCTACCGGTCGGCGATCTACTACATGAACGACGAGCAGCGCGACATCGCCCTGGACACCATCGCCGACGTCGAGGCGTCGGGGCTGTGGCCCGGCAAGGTCGTGACCGAGGTGGAGCCGGCGGGCCCGTTCTGGGAGGCCGAGCCCGAGCACCAGGACTACCTGGAGCGCTACCCCAACGGCTACACCTGCCACTTCCCGCGGCCGGGCTGGGTGCTGCCCAAGCGCGACGCCAGCGCGACCGCCTGACCCGTCGACCCGACGCGGCCGTCCTGCCACGTGCAGGGCGGCCGCGGCGTGCGTCAGGCCGGGTGGGGCGCCAGCTCGGCGGTGTGCCGGTGGCGGTGCGGCGGTCCGGCGTGGATCTGCACCGCGTAGACCACCCACCCCACGACCGACAGCCCGAGCCACGTGATCAGCCGGTACACCAGGACGGTCGCCGCCGCGGGGCCCGCCCCGACGCCCGCGGCGAGGAGCGTGCCCAGCAGCCCGGCCTCGGCGAGCCCGGCGCCGCCGGGGAGGATCTGCAGCGCGATGCTCGCCTGCACCGCGAGGAACCCCAGCGCCAACCCCGACCACGCGACCGGGACGCCGACGGCCATGGCCGCCGCGGTGAGCGCCAGGTAGTCGAGGCCCCAGCTCAGCGTCGCGAGCCCGATCAGCACGACCCACTGCAGCGGCGTCGGACGCAGGATGCCGATCCGTGCGGTGATCCGGTCGGCGACCGCACCCGGGTCGAGCGCCCACGCGCCGCGGCAGTGGTGGCACAGCCACGGCAGCCGCCGTCCGACGTGCAGCAACCCGGTGAGCGCCCGGCGCAGCACCACCGGCCGGGTGACGACGACCCACAGCAGCGCCGACCCGCCCGCGACGACGAGCCCCAGCACGACCGCGAGCCACACCGGCAGCCAGCCGGCCGCGCCCGCGACGACCATCGCGAGGCCGATCAGCACGATCGTCGACAACGCGCCGGGGAGCACCACCGACCACGACGCGAGGGTGGCGTCGACGCCGCGGCGGCGCAGCCGGGTGATCGAGTAGGCCATCGACCCCGCGCCGCCGACGACCGGCACCGTGTTGGAGATCGCGTTCTCCGCGAACGTGATCGCCTGCATCGTGCCGATCCCGATGGGGGCTCCCGCGACGACCAGCAACCGCCGGTGCAGCTCCCCGTACGTCGCGAGCGCGACCAGGGCCAGCAACGCGCAGATCCCGGTCCAGGTCCAGCTGAGGTCGGCGAGCGCGGTGCCGGCCTCGTCGGCCGAACGCAGCAGGTCGGGCGCCTGCCACGCGAGCCAGCCCAGTGCCGCGAGGACCAGCGCCCAGTGCGCGATCGACTTCGCGTGCGCCCGGACCGGGCCCAGCGCGGACCGCAGTCCAGTACCTGCGGTCATGTCTGTCCTCACGGTCGCCGTCGGGTCTCGGACTTCCACGGTCGTCCCGCGAGCGCGCTTCTGCAAGCCTCCCGGCGGTACCGGGCGCTCAGGAACGCCGGGCGCGGACGAGCAGGACGATCGCGAACGCCACCAGCCACAGGCTCCACAGCACGTAGCCGGCGAAGTTGGCGAGATCGACGAGCGGCAGCCCGACCGGCGAGAACACCCCGACGAACACCAGCACCGCCGAGGCCGCGCCGAGCGCGACGAACCAGCGACCCGCGAAGCGCGTCCCGAGCGCGACGAGCACCAGCCCGGTCCACAGCGCCGTGAGCAGGTAGCCGCCGGTCTCGCCGACGACCGTGCCGAGCACGCGGTTGGCCGTCGCGAACGCGTCGACGTCGCCGGAGGCCGCCCAGCCCGGCACGAGCAGCGGCCACCGCAGCAGGCCCACGACCTGCACGACCGCCGCGGCGATCCCGACCGGGACGGCCCACCGCATGGCCCGGGCCGCCGAGAGCCTGCCGACGCCGATCGCGACCGGCGCCAGCAGCGCCGCGCCGAGCGCGAGCGCCAGGAACCACGCGCTCACGGCGCCCTGCGCGGCGCGGAACGCGGCGAGGGCCTCGGCCGCCGGGTGCTCGAGGACGTCCGGATAGTCGAAGACGGCGCCCAGTCCGGTGAAGGCGACGTCGGCGATCACCGCGGCCGCGATCATCGTGACGGCGGTGCCGCGGCAGACGGCCGTCGTCGCACGGGCCGGGCCCGCAGCGGTGAGATCGGTCGGGTTCACGGTGTCCTCCTGGTGGTGGCGCCGGCCGCGATGTGGGCGACCAGCAGGGTCTCGGGGTGCTCGGCCAGGTGGTCCCGGGCGAGCAGGCGGGCGCGGTCGTCGTCGCCCGTGAGGTGCGCACGGGCGATCGCGACGAGCTGGCGGCCGCGCAGGTCGGCGGCGGCCGCGGCGGCCCGGTCGAGCAGCGCGGGCCACCCGGGACCGACGAGCGCCGTCGCGACGAGGACGGTCACGTCCTCGCTGGTCGCGGACAGGGCCCGGAGCTCGCCGATCGCCCGGTCGTCGCCCGCGACGAGCCCGCGGACCAGTGCGTCGGTGCGGTCGGCTGCGGTCATGGCGGAACGCTCCCGCGGGCCGCTGACGATCCGCTGACGGTTCCGCTGACGGCGGCGGCCTCCTACGCTCCCGGCGTGCTCACCGTCGCGGTGCTGGGTCGCGTCGAGGTCCGCCGCGACGGCGAGGTGCTGCCCGTCCCCGGCGGTCTGACGTCGGCCCTGCTGGTGCGGCTGGCGCTCGACGCCGGCGCGCCGGTGCGCACCGAGCGGCTGGTGGCCGAGCTGTGGCCGCACGATCCGGCCGCCCGGCCGAACACGCTGCAGGTGAAGGCCTCCCAGCTGCGCCGCGCGCTCGGCGACCCGGCGCTGCTCGTCGGCGACACCGCCGGCTACACCCTCGTCGTCGAGCCGGATGCGGTCGACGCCGTGGTGGCCGAACGGCTCGCCGCGACCGGGTCGGCACTGCTGGCCGCCGGCGATGCCGCCGGGGCCGCGCGCGCCTGCGCGGCCGGGCTCGCGCTGTTCGGGCCGGAGGTGCTCCCCGGCGCCGGGGAGTGGGCGGCGCCGCACCGCGCACGCCTGGAGGAGACCCGGACCCGGCTGGCCGAGGACGGGCTCGCGGCTCGGCTCGCCCAGGGTGAGGCGGGCGAGCTCGTCGGCGAGCTGGAGACGCTGATCGCGGCGAACCCGTTGCGCGAGCGGCTGTGGACGCTGCTCGTGAGGGCGCTCTACCGGGCCGGCCGGCAGTCCGACGCCCTCGCCGCGCACCGCCGCGTCACCCGGCGGCTCGCCGACGAGCTGGGCGTCGACCCGGGCCCGGAGCTGGCGGCCGTCGCGCGGGACGTGCTCGCCCACGACCCGTCGCTCGACCCGGTGCCGCGGCCCCGGGGCAACCTCCCGGCGCTGATGTCACCACTGGTCGGGCGGGCCGACGACCTCGCGGGCCTCGCCGCCGACCTGGCCGGGCAGCGGTTGGTGACACTCGTCGGGCCGGCGGGCGTCGGCAAGACGAGGCTCGCGGTCGAGGCGGCCCGGGTCGCGGGCGGGGCGTGGCTCGTCCGCCTCGACGGGGTGCGGACGGCCGACGGAGTCGCCGCCGCGCTGGCCGACGTCGTTCCCGGTGTCGACGCGGCCGACCCGGCCGCGGGCGTGCGCGGCGCCGGGCACCTCCTGCTGCTCGACACCTGCGAGCACCTGGTCGACGACGTCGCGGCGCTCGTCGCGGACCTGCTCGCCGCCGCGCCCCGGATCCGGGTGCTGGCCACGAGCCGGCGCCGGCTCGGGCTCGACGGCGAGCACGTCCGGCCAGTCGAACCGCTGCCGGAGCCCGACGCCGTCGCGCTGTTCCGGGCCCGGGCCGCCCGGCCCGGCGACGATCCCGCACCCGTCGACGCGCTGTGCCGGGCCCTGGACCGGTTGCCCCTCGCGCTGGAGCTCGCCGCCGCCCGCACCCGGGTGCTGACCGTCCCCGAGATCGTCGCCCGGCTCGACGACCGGTTCGCGCTGCTCACCGATCCCGCCGCCCGCGGCCGCTCGCTGGACGCGGCGCTGGCCTGGTCCTACGACCTGCTCTTCCCCGACGACCAGCGCGGCCTGTGGGCGCTCGCCCGGTTCCCCGACGGCGCGGGCCCCGACGCCGCCGCGCACGTGCTGGCGGCGCTCGGCGTGCCGGCGGCCGCGACGCTGGACGTCGTCGACCGGCTCGTCGAGCGGTCGCTCGCGACTGTCGGCACCGACCGCACCGGCGCCAGCCGCTACCGGCTGCTCGACAGCGTGCGCCTCTTCGCGACGGCCCGCGCCGCGGACGCCGGGCAGGACCGCACCGCGGCGGCCGCGATGACGACCTGGGTCGCCGGGTTCGCCGCGGACGTCGACGCCCGCGTCCGCGGCCCGGGGCAGGCCGGCTGCGTGGGCGCCGTCGCCACCGAGCGGGCGACGGTCGACGCCGCGCTCTTGCACGCCCGCACCCACGACCCGGTCACCGGCCTGGGGATCGTCGCCGACCTCGGCTGGGCCTGGGTGCTGCTGGACGACACCGCGGCCGCCGCCCGGCTGCGCGCGGCCCGGCTCGCGGCCCCCGACGCGCCCGCGGGCCTGCGGGACCGCGCGCTGCTGCTGGAGGCCTGGCACGAGGCGATGTCGGGGGACCTGCGCGCCGCCCGGACCGCGCTCGACGCCGCAGGGCCGGGCACCGTCGACGCCGATCGGGTCGCGGGATTCGTGCTGTTCCAGGAGAACGACCCCGTCGCGTCGCTGCAGGCGTTGCGGCGCAGCCGGTCCGCCGCCGCGGACCGGGGGCTCGCCTGGGAGGAGGGCGCCGCGGCGCTGCTCGCGGCGTTCTCGCACGTCGCGCTCGGGGACGTCGCGGCGGCCCGCACGGCGTGCGAGGAGGCGATCGGCATCGTCGGGCCACTCGGCGACGCCTGGGGCCTCGCCCACGCCGAGGCCGCGCTCGGCCGCATCGCGCACGCCGAGCACCGCTTCGCCGACGCCGCCGGGCACCACAAGCGCGCCGCCGAGTCCGCCGCCCGACTCGGCGCGTCGGGTGCCGCGGCGCTGCACCGGGTCCACCTCGGACGCGCCCGGCTCGACGGCGGGGACCCCGCCGCGGCCGACACCCTCCGCCACGCGGTCGCCGAGGCCGACCAGGCCGGTGACCTGCGGCTGCTCGCGGTCGCGCGCACCGCGCTCGCCGAGGCGCTGGCGGCGGCCGGCGACCGCGACGGGGCCCGGGCCCTGCTGGCGCCGGTGCAGGCGTTCTACGCCGAGGCGGGCGGCGGCGAAGGGGCCGACGACGCCGCCCGCGTGCTGGCGACGCTCACCCGTGACGCGCCGCACCCCGCGGCCGCGCAGCTGCCCGACGAGCGCTGATACCCACCGGGCATCACAGACGCCCGGACAGGTCTTGGACCCGGCCGTCCCCGCGGGCGCACCGTGGCCACATGGACATCAGCAACTCACTCGCAGGGACCGGGATCGTGCTGCTCGGCGGGACGTCGGGCGTCGGCCTGGCGACGGCCCGGCTGGCGGCCGACGCGGGCGCGCAGGTCACCGTCGTCTCCAGCCGCCGGTCCAGTGTGGACAAGGCACTCGCGGAGCTCCCCGCGTCGGCGCGCGGCGTCGCCGCGAACCTGACCGACCCCGCCGCGGTGGCGGCCGTGTTCGACGAGCTCGGCACCGTCGACCACGTCGTCTTCACGGCGGGCGAGCCGCTGTCGCTCATGTCGGTCGAGGACCTCGACCTCGACGGGGCGCGCGCGTTCTTCGAGCTCCGCTACTTCGGCGCGCTCGCCGCGGTGCACGCCGCCGTGCCGCACGTGCGCGACGGTGGCTCCATCACCCTGACGACGGGCTCCGCCGCCGCGCGACCCGCTCCCGGATGGGCGGTCGCGGCCTCGATCGTCGGCGCCGTGGACGCGCTGACCCGGGCGCTCGCCGTCGAGCTCGCGCCCCGCATCCGGGTCAACGCGGTCTCACCCGGCCTCCTGCGCAGCCCGATGTGGGACGTACTGCCCCCCGCGGACCGCGACGCGCTCTACGCGGCCGAGGCCGGGTCGGTGCCGCTGGGCCGGGTCGGCGAGGTGGAGGACGCGGCGCTGGCGTACATGTACTGCATGACGCAACGGTTCGCGACCGGCACCGTGACCGCCGTCGACGGGGGCGCTCTGCTCGCCTGACGCAGGCGTTCGTCGGGGGACGCCGGCCGGGTCAGCCGGGCGGCGCCAGGACCGTGCAGGGACTGTCGAGCCCGGCGACGACATCGACGAAGTCCCTGATCAACGGGCTGCGGCGCTGCGCCTGCCAGGCGAGGGCGACCCGGCTCGGACCGATGTCGGTGATCGTCGCGACGGCGATGTCGGGCCGGGTGTAGAAGGCGGCGACCGACGCCGGCAGCACCGCGACCCCGCGGCCGCGGGCGACGTGCTCGAGCTTCTCCTCGACGCCGTAGCGGTCCTCCCCGGGAGGACGCGGCACCCGCTCGCGCATCTCCGTCGCGACCTCGCGCCACTCGGGGACGGCGTCCGGGTTCTGCAGGAGGTGCTCGTCGGCGAGATCGGTGAGCGTCATCTCGTCCTTGCCCGCGAGCCGGTGCGCCGCGGCGACGACCGCGACCCGCGGCTCCTCGGCGATCCCGATCACCCGCAGGCCGCGCTCGTCGACGGGCAGCCGCACGTAGGAGACGTCGGCCCGGCCGTCGTGCAGCACCTGGACCTGGTCGTCCCATCCGGTGCGGACGACCTGGACCCGCAGCCCGGGCCGACGTGTCTCCAGCGCGACCGCGGCCGCGGTGACGATGAGGCCCGGCATGAAACCGATGGTGAACGTGTCGGTGCCGCGGGCGGCCCTCGCGACCCGGCGGCGCGCGGCGTCGGCGGCGGCCAGGAGCGCGGGGGCCTCGGCGCGCAGGGCCTCCCCCGCCGGCGTCAGCTCGACGCCACGGCGGTCGCGCACGAACAGCGACGCGCCCAGCTCCGCCTCGAGCGCCCGGATCTGCCGGCTGAGCACGGGCTGGGCGATGTGCAGGTGCTGCGCGGCCCGGCCGTAGTTGAGCTCCTCGGCCAGCGCGAGGAAGTAGCGCAGCTTGCGGAGGTCGAGATCGCGCGGCATCGGACCTCCGATCGGCTGGCTGCACGCTGCCTGCCCCCGATCGTCCCAGAACCGCTCACCCGAGGGCGAGACCCAGCCCGTCGGCGGTGCGGCGCAACGCCTCCCACACGTCCGTCGGCAGCGGGACACCGTCGGCCAGACGAGCCGCCCGGGTCCGGGCCTCGGCGTCGCCGGGGGCCAGCACCGGACTCGCGGGGTCGACGGGCCGTGCCGACAGGACCCAGTCGAGGTAGTCGTGGCCCGCGCGCTCGAACTCCGCCTGCGTCCCGAAGTGCGCGGGCGAGAGGTGGATCGAGAGCATGCCGTTGGTGATGCCGCGACCCTCCTCGGTGACCGGGCCCGCACACCCGCCGCCGGTCAGCGCGCCGCCGAGCAGCTCGCACATCAGCGCCAGGCCGGAGCCCTTGTGCTCGCCGAAGGCGCGGATCGCGCCCGTCCCGCGGCTCGCCGACCTGCGCTCGAGCGGCCCGTAGTCGCCGTAGAGGACGTGGGGGTCACCGGAGCGGACGCCGTCGTCGCCGATCAGGGCGTCGGAAGGCAGCGGCTTCCCACCGAACGACGCGACCTGCACCTTGCCCTCCGCGACCAGCGACGTCGCGAAATCGAGCACGAGCGGCCGCCCCGGCAGCGGCAGCCCGATCGCGAACGGCGCCGTCGAGAACCTGCGCTCGGCGCTGCCGAAGGGCGCCACGAGCGTCGACCCCGCGACGTTCACGAAGTGGATCGCGATCAGACCCGCCGCGACGGCCGTCTCCGCGTAGCGGCCCACCCGCCCGACGTGGCCCGCGTTGCGCAGCGCGACGATCGAGGTCCCGTGCTCCCGGGCCCGGGCGATGCCGAGGTCGGTCGCGTGCGCGGCCGCGGTCTGGCCGAGGCCGCGGTGCGCGTCGAGCACGGCGAACGCCCCGCCGTCGGTGACGACCTCGACGTCCTGGCCCGCGCGCACCAGCCCCGACCCGAGCCAGTCGACGTAGGCCGGCACCCGGACGACGCCGTGGCTGTCGTGCCCGGTCAGGTTGGCGTCGACGAGGTCGCGCGCGACCCGGGCGGCCTCGTCGTCGGCACAGCCCGCCGCCGCGAAGATCCGGCGCAGCAGCGCCTCCAGGTCGTCCGCGGCGACCCGCCGCACCCGCTGGTCGGTCACCGCATCGTCGACAGCCACGACGACGAGCTTGCCGCGCGGCCCGCGCGGTTTCCTGATCCTCAGCGCAGTCGTCATTCCCGGCAGTCGTCATTCTCGGCAGTCGCGCCCGGCATCGTCGACGGACTACCGATCAGCTGGTCGACAGGACGGGTTCGCACCCGGAAGATCGACGACACCACCCGAGTGGCCCCCCGATGGGAGAACGCCGAGTGACCAGTGTCGACGAGCTCCGCGCCGTGCCGCTGTTCGGCGGGCTCACCGAGGAGCAGCTGGGCCAGCTCGCGGAGGCGAGCACCGTGGTCGCGATCGAGCCCGGCGCCGAGCTGTTCCACGAGGGCGACCCCGCGGACTTCTGGTGGGCGGTCATCGACGGCGCGGTCGAGCTGAGCCGGCACGTCGGGCGCGAGGAGACGGTCGTCGGGCGGATGGACGTCCCGGGGCGCTGGGCCGGTGGCTTCCGGGCATGGGACGAGCGCGGCGTCTACCTCGCGACGGCCCGGGGCACCGTCGCCGGACGCGTGCTGCGGTTGCCGTCGGACGCGCTCGCGGCATTGGCGCGCAAGTGGTTCCCCTTCGGCAGCCACCTGATCGGCGGGCTCTACCACACGGCACGCTCGATCGAGTCGACCGCGCGACAGCGGCAGTCGCTCGTCACGCTCGGCACCCTGGCCGCGGGGCTCGCCCACGAGATCAACAACCCGGCAGCGGCAGCCGCGCGGACCTCCGACGCGCTGCAGGAGACCTGCCACGCGCTGACGTCGTCGCTCGCCGGGCTGGTCGCGTCGGGCATCTCGGCGGCGCAGGTCACGGCGCTCGACGAGCTGCGCGCCGAGCTGCGGACCCGCCCCGACGTCACGAGCCCGCTCGCGCTCGCCGACCTGGAGGGTGACCTGGAGGGCTGGCTCGACGACCACGGCGTCGACCGGGGCTGGGAGATCGCGCCCGGGCTCGCCGCGGCCGGGGCCGACGTCGGCTGGTGCGAGCGCGTCGGCGCGCTGCTCGACGGGCCCGCGCTCGGCCCCGCCCTCGGATGGGTGACGAGCACCGCCGCGGCCGACACCCTGCTGGCCGAGCTCAAGGAGGCGACCGGGCGGATCTCGGAGCTGGTCACCGCGGTGAAGTCGTACTCGCAGATGGACCGCGCGGCGCGGCAGCGGGTCGACGTCACCGAGGGGCTCGACAGCACGCTGACGATGCTGCGCCACCGGCTCGCCGACGGGGTGGCGATCGTCCGCGACTACGCGCCGGACCTGCCCACGATCGACGCCTACGCCAGCGAGCTCAACCAGGTCTGGACCAACCTGGTCACGAACGCCGCCGACGCCATGGCCGGTACCGGCACCCTCCGGGTGTCGACGCGGGCCGACGGCGGCGCCGTGGTCGTGACGATCGCCGACACCGGCCCGGGGATGACGCCGGAGGTCGCCGCCCGGGCGTTCGACGTGTTCTTCTCGACCAAGGACGTCGGCAAGGGGACGGGTCTGGGCCTGGACATCGCGCGGCGGATCGTCGTGGAGCGTCACGGCGGGACGATCACGATCGACTCCGCGCCCGGCCGGACCGCGCTCGAGGTCCGGCTGCCGATCCGCTGACCGCCGACCGGCCCGTCGGCTGCGCGACATCGCCATGCCGCCGACCGACGGTGCGTCGTCGACGCGGCGGGAGCGCTCGGCCGGCGCGACGGGCTGGGCCCGGAGAGCGCGACGGGCTGGGCCCGGAGAGCCTGGCGCTGGTCCGTCCCGACGGCTGCCTCGGGCTCGTGGCCGACTCCGCCGACCCCGGGTCCTGCGCGGGTACCTGCACGACACCCTGCACGTCGGCGCACGCTCGACGGTCCGACGCGCCGGTCCGACCTGCGGACGAGGCGTCCGTCACGGGACCCGGACGGCGTCGCGGTCCCGCTCTCGGCGGACACACGCTATGATGGGAAGCGATCCCGCCGCCTGTGCGTTGCTCTGGTCCGATGTGGCCGGCCGCTCGCGGTGGCGCGAAGAACCCCGGCCGTCAGGTGGCCGCGTGTTCGGCCGCGGACGTTCCGCGGCACCGGATCCCGCTGGTCCGTGGGCCCCACGGTCGCGCGTATCGGAACGAGAGCCGGCGCGACAGATCGCGGCACGACGCTGACGCAGCGCCACCGTGCCGGACATCCGGAGGAGGAGTTAGTGGCCCGACGAGGCCGGCCCCAGACGAGGGCTCGCCGCAGTGCCCCGCGCGACCGTCGACACACCCGGCCCCAGGGCCCCACCGACGTCGTCTCGGTGCTGGCGCGCGCGTCCCGGGAGGTGGAGACGACCGTCCGCAACGGCCGGATCACCTCGACGACGCGCGCGAAGTTCCAGGCCGTCGCACTGCTGCTGCGCGAGGAGCGGGCCCGCGTCCGGTCCGACGCCGACAGCAGCGAGGCGAAGCGGTCCGAGCAGCTCAAGCGGCTGGAGGGCATCGCGACGATCCTCGCGACCACCGCCGTCCGCGACGCCGCGCTCATGGCGCTGCTCGACGAGGACGCCGTCGTCTCCGACGACGCGCGCCTGCTCAAGCGGGACCTGCTCACGAGCGCGGGCATCGAGCCGCCCCCCGAGGAGGTCCGCGCGCCCGAGCCCGCCGCGGTGGAGAACACGCACCGCGTCGTGCCGCAGTCGGTGGTGTCCCGCCAGCTCGCCAACCCCTTCCTCGCACCCGACTTCTCCGCGCCCCGCCCGCCCGCGCCCCGCGCGACGCGGTTGGCCACGTGGGAGCTGCTCGACCCGCTGCTGCGGTCGTTCGAGCGGGCCGCGCCCGGCGCGCCGGCATGCATGACGCTGCCCGACCCCCTGAACCGGACGACCTCGACCGGGCTGGAGCTGATGCCGCACCAGGCCGAGGTCGTCACCGCGGCGGCGGCCGGGCACCGGACCTTCCTGCTCGCCGACGAGCCCGGGCTGGGGAAGACCGCGCAGGCCCTGCTCGCCGCGGAGGCCGCCGACGCGTACCCGCTGCTCGTCGTGGTGCCCAACGTCGTCAAGACGAACTGGGCCCGTGAGGCCGCGCTCTGGACGCCGCGGCGCACGGCCACCGTCATCCACGGCAACGGCGAGACGATCGACGGGTTCGCCGACATCGTCGTCGTCAACTACGAGGTGCTCGACCGCCACGTCGGCTGGCTGGGCGACTTCGGGCTGCGCGGCATGGTCGTCGACGAGGCGCACTTCATCAAGAACAAGTCCTCGCAACGGTCCCAGCACGTCCTGAGCCTGTCCGAGCGGATCCGGGCGCGCACCCCGCAGCCGCTGCTGATGGCGTTGACCGGCACCCCGCTGATCAACGACATCGAGGACTTCCTCGCCATCTGGCAGTTCCTCGGCTGGATCGACGAGAAGAAGCCGCTTCCCGCGCTGATGGCCGCGCTCGACGACACCGGCCTGACCCCCGCCGACCCGGGCTTCTACCCGGCGGCGCGGCAGTGCGTCGTCGACATGGGGATCGTGCGCCGACGCAAGGTCGACGTGGCCGCCGACATCCCGGCCCGCCGGATCGCGGACCTTCCCGTCGAGCTCGACGGGCCCGCGGGCCGCTCCATCCGCGCGGCCGAGCGCGATCTGGCCCGGCGCATGGTGGCGCGGTACGAGAGCGCGCTGGCCGCCCGGCGCGACGGCCCGGAGGTCGACGCCGTCGACGGCATCGACCACGAGCTCGTGCACCAGGTCGCGAGCTGGGAGCAGAAGGACGCGACGTCCGCGTCGTCGGGCGACAACGTCTTCACGATGATGCGGCTCATCGGCCAGGCCAAGGCCGAGCTCGCCGCCGACTACGCGGCCCAGCTGGCGCGGAGTGCCGGCAAGGTCGTCTTCTTCGCCAAGCACGTCGACGTCATGGACGCGGCCGAGGACCTGTTCACCCGGCAGGGTGTGCGCTTCTCCTCGATCCGCGGCGAGCAGTCCCGCACCGCCCGGCAGCAGAACGTCGACGCGTTCGTCGAGGACCCGGACGTCGCGATCGCGGTCTGCTCGCTGACCGCCGCCGGTGTGGGCCTGAACCTGCAGGTGGCGTCGGACATCGTGCTCGCGGAGCTGTCCTGGACCGCGGCCGAGCAGACGCAGGCGATCGACCGCTGCCACCGCATCGGTCAGACCGAGCCCGTGACGGCGTGGCGGATCATTGCGGCGCAGACGATCGACGCCCGGATCGCCGAGCTCATCGACGACAAGGGGAACCTCGCCGCCCAGGCCCTCGACGGCGCGGCGCCGGCGGAGGCCTCCTCCTCGACCGACGTCCAGCACGCGGCGCTCGTGGCGTTGCTGACCGCCGCGTTGTCGCGGGACCCGCTCGACGACTGAACCGGGCCGCCCGGCGGGTCGCGGGTCAACCGGCCAGGCCGCCGTCGACGGCGAGCGTGGTCCGGGTGACGAAGCTGCTCTCGTCCGACGCCAGGTAGACGACGGCCGCCGCGATCTCCTCGGGGACGGCGTGGCGCTTGAGCGGGAGGAGATCGTCGAACACGGCGGCGGCCGCGGCCTGGTCCAGCCCGGTGGCCGCCATCTCGATCTCGTCCTGGAACGCCGTCGAGGTCGGCCCGGGGTGCAGCGTGTTGACCCGGATCCGGCGCGGGGCGACCTCGGTCGCGACGGCCCGCATCAGCCCGACCTGCGCGTGCTTGGCCGAGATGTACCCGCAGAGCCCGCCGAAGCCCATCAGGCCGACGACGCTGGACGTGATGACGATGCTGCCCCCGTCCTTCATCACCGGGAGCGAGTGCTTGATCATGTGGAACGCGCCGGTGACGTGCACGGCGAGGGTCCGGCTGAAGATCTCGGACGGGTAGTCGACGACCCCGCTCACGGCCCCGCTGATCCCCGCGTTGGAGAACAGCACGTCGAGCGGGCCGCCGAGGGTGGCGGTGGCCGCGCCGATCGCCTCGACCACGGCCGCCTCGTCGGTCACGTCGGCGACGGCGCAGCCGTGTGATGCCCCGAGCTCGGCGACGGCGTCCTTCAACCGGCCCTCGTCCAGGCCGACGAAGGAGTAGCCGTTCGCGACGTGCCGTTCCACCGTGTGCACGCTGATCCCCAGCCGCCGGGCGATCTCCTTGTTGGCCGATCCGCCCGCGACGAGGTCGAGGATCTCGCGCTCCCGCTCGGTGAGGGCGGGAGCGGTCGCCGTGCGCAGGGCGCGCCTGCTGGCGGCCTCCAGGACCGGCGCGCCCCATTCCTGATGCCGCCGGACGGCCCGGTCGAGCAGGCGCCTCGCGTCGGCCTCGTCGCCGAGGACGGCCGCGACGGTTCCGAGGTAGTGGTCCACCGCGCCCATCCAGACGACCAGCCCCTGGAGGACCAGGGTGCCGCTGTGGGGTGTCAGGGCCCGGCGCAGCGCCGCCGCGGCCGGGCGGTGGCCGAGGAGCACTGCGGTCTCGGCGAGCTGGGTGAGCGCGGACATTCGCAGCGCGTCGAAGGGGATGGCGGCGCAGTCGTCGGCGGTCAGCGCCTCGAGCTCGGCGGCCGCGTCGGCGCGGCGCCCCGTCGAGGCGTGCAGCAGGGCGATGCCGCACCGCAGCGTGACGAGCCGCGGATACGCTGCCGCGGCCGCGTACAGATCGTCCGACGCCTCGGAGGCGCGCCCGGACCGACGCAGGACGAAGAACCGTTGGGCCGCGCCGTACATCGGTGCCGGGCGCGCGCCGATCCGCGCGCTCGGCCTCCTCGTGGGCGAGCCGGACGCGCGCGTCGCGCGCCGCGACGACGGCGAGCCGGGCGGCCCGGGTCCGTTCCCGTGGCGTGCGGACGACCCGCGTCGCGTGCTCGGCCCGTTCCGCGGCGGTCAGCACCCCGTCCGGGACGTCGGCGAGGCGATCGTGCAGGCGTGCCCGCCGGTCGGGGGCGAGCCGGTCCTCGACGGCGTCGCGGACCAGGACGTGGGCGAAGCGGTACCCGCCGGGGACCGCGCGCAGCAACCCGGCCGTCACGGCCGGGGCGAGGGCCGCGTCGGCGACGGCCTCGTCCGGGAGATCGAGGAGGTCCGCCAGCAGGTCGGGCGGGACGTCGCGCCCGATCACGGCCCCGGCGGCGAGCGCGTCGCGGGTGCGTCGGGGCAGCCCGTTGGTCCTCGCCTCGATGGTCGCGGCGACGGTGGGCGGCACCGGGGTCGCGTCGGGCAACCGCAGGCGTACCGCCGGACCCCGCGACATCGCCGACGACGTGAACCGCGGCCGGTCTCCCGGCCGCGGCAGCACGTCAGAGCGCGGCGGCGGCCGGGATGACGTCGCGGCCGAAGCGCCGCACCCGGTCGAGCTCCCAGACCTGCGGCAGCTTCCCCTGGATGGAGTCGACGCCGAGCGCGGCGAGGCGCTCGAGCGTCGCGAGGAACTCGTCGGTCTTCTCGCCGTCGTCGCCGAGGTCCAGCACGACCTGGACGGTCTTCTCGATCTCGTCGTAGTCGCGGCCCTCGCGCTCGCAGTGCCCGCGCAGCACCTCGAGCTTGTGCTCCAGCTCGGGCGAGTTGATGATGTTGCACGCATCGGCGTACTTCGCGACCAGCCGCAGCGTCTTCTTCTCCCCGCCGCCGCCGATGAGGACCCGGGGCCGGTGCAGCGGAGCGGGCACGTTGAGGGTTCGCTTCAGCTGGTAGTGCGTGCCGTCGTAGGGCCCGTCGGCAGCGGGGTCCCACATCTGCCGGCAGATCTGGAGCGTCTCCTCGAGCATCTCGAACCGCTGCGCCAGCGGCGGGAAGTCGAGCCCGAGCCCCGCTGCCTCCTCGGCGTTCCATCCCGCGCCGACGCCGAGCCACGCCCGGCCGCCGGAGAGGACGTCGAGCGTGCTGACCAGCTTGGCGAGCAGGCCCGGAGCCCGGTAGCTCACCGCGGTGACCCAGCTGACCAGACCGACGCGACTGGTGCGGGCCGCGATGTAGCCGAGGGTCGTGTACGCCTCGAGCATGTCGTGCTCGGGCGGACCGTGCGCGGCGATCTGCCACACGTGGTCCATCATGCTGATCCGCGCGAAGCCGGCCTCCTCGGCCGTCGTCACGATGCGGGTGAGGTCGTCGGCGAGCGCGCCGGGACCGTTCGGATACGTGAGATCCGAGAGATGCAGACCGATCTCCATGGCGTCACGCTAGCCCGCGCGGGGCGTCCCACCGAGCCGGGCGGCCCGCCTGCACGGGATGTCCGGAAATCCTGCGTGGTGGAGCAAAGAGAAGTGAATTCATTTCTTGACCGCGGCCCTCGACGCGGCGATGCTCCGACGATGCAGCGGACCTACGAGACGATCGTCTACGCCGTCGCCGACCACGTCGCGACGATCACCCTGGCCCGGCCCGAGCACCTGAACACGATCGTCCCGCCGATGCCCGACGAGGTGGAGGCGGCCGTCGCCGACGCGGTGCGCGACGACGAGGTCAAGGTCATCGTCGTCCGCGGCGCCGGCCGGTCCTTCTGCGCCGGTTACGACTTCGGCGACGGCTTCCACCACTGGGACGAGTGGCTGTCGACGGACGGCGCCTGGGACCCCGGGCGCGACTTCGTCCTCGCCACCGCGCCCGCGATCGCGCCGACGCAGAAGTTCATGAGCATCTGGCGTGCACCGAAGCCGGTGATCGCGCAGGTCCACGGCTGGTGCGTCGGCGGGGGCAGCGACTTCGCGCTGTGCGCCGACATCGTCGTCGCCAGCGACGACGCGGTGATCGGCACCCCGTACAGCCGGATGTGGGGCAGCTACCTGTCCGGCATGTGGCTCTACCGGCTGGGGCTGACCAGGGCCAAGGAGTACGCGCTGACGGGCGCGGCGCTGACCGGCCCCGAGGCCGTCGCGATGGGGCTGATCAACCGGTCGGTGCCGTTCGCCGAGCTGGAGACGACGGTCCGGGCCACGGCCACGAGGCTGGCCGGCATCCCGTCGTCGCAGCTCGCGGCGATGAAGCTGATCGTGAACCAGGCCTACGAGAACATGGGCCTGGCATCGACCCAGACACTGGGCCCGATCCTCGACGGGTTGATGCGCAACACCCCCGACGCGAAGCGGTTCATCGACCTGGCCGAGCGCGACGGCGTGCGCGCCGCGGTGGCCCGGCGCGACGGCGACTTCGCCGACTACAGCCAGGCACCGCCCGAGCGGCGGCCGAACCCCGACCACGTCATCGAGCTGTGAGCCGGGGGCCGACGGCCGGGCAGGCCCCCGGGCACACTCCCGGGCACAGCCCCAAGGGTGAGCGGACGCGACAGCGGCTGCTCGCGCTGGCACAGGAGATGCTCGCGGAGGGCAGCGCACTCGAGGTCACGGCGCTCGCCGAGCGCGCCGGGGTCTCCGCGAGCGTGCTGTACCGCTACTTCGACGGGAAGGACGGGCTGGTCGCGGCCGTCGTCCACGCGTTCTACGACGAGTACGACGCCGCCGTGTTCAGCACACCGGCCGGGCCCGGCCGCGGCTGGCTCGAGCAGGAGGCCCTGCGGATCGAACGGGAGGTCGCCTTCCTGTACCGGCATCCGCTGGGCCGCGCCGTCGCGGCCGGGCTGCTGCACGAGCCGGCCGCGACCCGCGCGGACGCCGAACGGCAGCGGGTCCACGAGGCCGCGGCCGCGCGCAACATCCGGCGGGCCCAGCGCGCCGGCGAGCTGCCCGGGTCGATCGACGCCGGGCTCGCCGGCGCGGTGATCATCGGCGCCCTGCGCTCCGCGCTCGGCGAGGCGCTCGGTCGCGCGGCCCCACCGCCGGAGGCGGCGGTCGCGGAGATGGTCCAGGCCGTCGGGGAGACCGTCCTGCGGTCCCGGCTCGCCAGGGACTGACCGCTCGAAGGCCAGGGGCGGCACGGCCGCCCTCATCCGACGGCGCGCTCCGCCGTCCGGCGGCGACGGACGGCCCTCACCCCGTGGTGGACGAGCCCGGCGGCCACCACGACCCAGATGGCGAGGGCGTCCCAGAACACCACCAGCGCCACCGTTGTGAGCGGCTCCAGGGGCCAGGTCCGCGCGGTCGCGGCGGAGGCGGCGGCGAACATCCCCAACGGGAAGACCGCCGCCCACCACGCGTCGCGGTAGGTGAGCAGGCCCGGGATCTTCCCCGCCGTCCACACCTGGGCCCCCAGCAGCGGCACCAGCCAGGCCATGGCGGCGACCTGCGCGGCCACGGTGAGACCGTGCGCGGCCGCCGCGCCCGCCGTGACGTCGAGCGCGGCCAGCGCCGCCTGCACGTGGTTGCCGGTCAACGCGCTGATCGCGAGCGCGCCCATCAGCACCCAACTGTCGGGGGTGACCTCGGCGGGGACGAGGGGCGCGGACACGAGCCGCCAGATCACCAGTGCGACGAGAACCAGGTAGAGCAGGATCGCGAGCAGCCACAGCGCCGCGGCCGCCGCGACCAGCACCGGTGTGCCCAGCCGCACCGCGAGGGCGGCGGCCGCGATGGCGAGCCCGGAGGTGGCGACGGAGACGAGCAGCCACGCGCCGTGCACCTGGTCGCGCAGCTGCGACGGGCGCCGCGCGCCGACGTCGCGCACCGCGATGGGCAGCAGGACCAGCCACACGGCGAACCCCGCCGCCGCGAGCAGCTCCACCGCCCAGCCGGGACCGCCGAAGAGCTGCTGCACCGCCGCCGAGAGCACCGTGAGCGCCGCGACGAGGGTGAACGCCCGCAGCACGACGTCCGGTGCGCGGAGCTCGCGTGCGCTGCGCCGGAGGCCGCGGACACCGACGGCGAGCCACCCGACGAGCACGACGAGCGCGGCCGCGGCCACCGCGAACAGGACCAGGGCGAGGGGCCGGTAGTGGCTCTCCGCCGCGGCGACCGCGAGAATCGCGCTGGCCATCACCACCGCGAACGCGTCCGGCGGCGGCCCGTGGCGGATCACGTCACCGGTGTTCGTGACGCCACCACGGGGCCCGCGGCCACCCGATGTCGGCTGACGGGTCCGTCATGTTCTCGCCCACCCCTCGACCGGGCCTCCACGCGGGCCTCCACGCGGGCCCGATGCTACGGGCGCGACGTCGCCGCGCCCGCACGCTGGCCGGGCGTGCCCTCATCCGGTGGCGACGGTGAGCCTGCCGATCGTCGCCGCGTGGTCCGGATGGTCGGCCGGGACGACCGCCGACGACACCGCGGTCCAGCACGACGGGCAGCAGTACTGGCGGAAGACCACCTCGGCGTCGACGTAGTCCGCCGCCGTCGCGACGATCTGGGGGCCCGCCTCGGTCGGCGCGCCCTCGTACACGGCCAGCGCCAGCGGGCCGTCGGCGGTGTCGCCCAGCACCTCCGCGCAGTGCGCGCAGGCGATGGTGGTGCCGCTGCCGCCGGCGACCTCGACGAGGTTGTCGTCGACGCGCCTGGCCGAGCCCAGGTCGGCCTTGCCGCCGGTCCGCCCGGTCACCCGCGACCGGTCACGCCGGACGTCGCGCAGCCGCGCGCGCTCGGCGGCGGTGGCCGTCTCGTCGACCTCGCCGTCGGCGACCACCACCCCGTACACCGCGAGCGCGGCAGCCGTGGTGATCTTCTGTTCGCGCAGGTCGCGGGCGACGGCCTGCGGCTCGCGGGCGAGCGGGTCGCCGTAGCCGCCACCGCCCTGCCACGTCATCGAGAAGACCTCCCCGGGAGCGAGGTAGCTCGACGCGTAGTTCTGCCCCGGTTCGAGGGTGTCGCTGATCTCCGCGAGCTCCGACGGCATCGTCCCGGCCGCCAGCAGCTCGGCGACCCGGCTCCGGCGCGCGACCACGTCCAGGCCCGTGTTGCCCGGGTGGCCACCGGAGAGCCCCTGGTTCTGGGTGACGGCCTTGCCCGCCGACGCGAGAACCAGGCCCATCGGGATGCTGGTGCCGTGCGGGGTGAAGGCGACGGACGCGCCCAGCCCGCCGCGGTGCCGCCCGGGCCCGCCGGAGTCCGGCACCTCGCGACGCCACAGCGCGAGCACCGGGTAGAGGAACTCCGTCATCTCGACGTCGGGCACCCGGCCAAGCGGGATGCAGAAGAGGCCGCCGGTGTCCATGCCGTCGGCGTGCGGACGCGCGCCGTAGCCCCCGGCCATGGGCTCCATGAGGATGTTCAGGAACGGCGCGGGCTGCTCACCACGCTCGTCGAGCCCCGCGATGACGGCGGTGTCCCAGGTGCCGCAGCAGGTCGCCTGGACGTTCCGGCCGAGCTCCAGGTCGCGGTCGAGCATCTGCGACAGGCACTCCGCGACCAGGCTGCCGGTCAGCCACGCGGGCCCGATCGGGCCGCGGCCGACCGCGGCGGGGAACGTCGCGTTGTTGAGCGTCCCCTCCTCGGTCACGAGGTCGAAGCACCGCATCAGGCCCCCCGCCGACCACGGGATGTCGTTGGCCAGGATGGGCAGCAGCGCCAGCATCACCCCACCGCGCATCCCGGCGTAGGTGCAGTTGATGACGCCGGCCTGCGGATCGGTCCCCGTGAAGTCGAACTCCAGGTGGTCGCCGGTCTTCGTCGTCGTGACGGTGATCTTGTGCAGCCCTCGGTCGCCCTCGTGGGACTGGTCCTGGTAGCCGGTGGCCGACCAGGACCCGTCGGGCAGGGCGGACAGCTTGGCCCGCAGCCGCGACTCGGCGTCGGACATCATCCGTTTCATGACGGCCTTGACCGTGTCCGGGCCGTACTGCTCGATCAGGGCGTGCAGCCGCTCGGCGCCGACGTTGTTGGCGCCGATCTTGGCCCGCAGGTCGAGCCCGATCAGCATCGGGACGCGCGAGCGACGGACCCACAGGTCGGCGACGTCGCGCTGCAGTCGGCCGCCGCGCACGACCTTGACCGGCGGGGTGGGCAGCGACTCGGAGAACACGTCCTGCGCCGCGGGCGAGAACGAGCCGAGGCCGACGCCGCCGAGGTCGGGCTGGTGGGCGATCGCGCTCGTCCACGCGAACAGCTTCCCGTCGTGGAAGACGGGCTGGTAGACCATGACGTCGTTCTGGTGCAGGCCACCGCCGACCCAGGGGTCGTTGGTGAGGAACATGTCGCCGGCCTCGATGCCCGGGTTGGTCGCGCGGTGGCGCAGCGTCCAGTAGATCGCGAGGTCGACGGCGCCCACGAGCATCGTGTTGTAGAGCCCGACCTGGACCTCCTGGCCCAGCTCGTCGGAGATCGCGAAGTCGAAGTCGTTGGCGTCGGTGACGATCGGCGAGCCGGACATGCGCTTGAGCGCCTCGCCCATCTCGTCGGTGACCGACCACAGCCGGTGCCGAACGACCTCGTAGGTGAGCGGGTCGAGCGCGTCGATCTGCTCCTGGGTGACGCTGTGCACCGGCAGGCTCGACGGGAGCGAGCGGGCGAGCTCGCCGGGATCGACGGGACGGCTGGAGAAGGCCTCCGAGCCAGGGATCGGCATGGTCATCTCAGGCACTCCCCACGGGGTCCTCGCGGCGGCCAGGGCGGATGGTCAGGCTGCCGAGCTCGTCGACGGTGCCGGTCGTCCCGCCGGGGACGACGACGGTCGTGGTCGGCACCTCGACGATCGCCGGGCCCGTCAGGACGTGGCCGGCTCGCAGCTCGCGGTAGTCGTAGACCGGCGTGTCGACGTAGCCCCGGCGCGTGTCCAGGCAGACGGGCCGGGTGGCCGCGGGCTCGGCCGGGCCGGTCGCCCCGGGAACGAGCGGGAGCTCGGGGCTGAACGGCAGGACCCCGACACCGCGGACGCGGAACGTGATGGCCTGGATGCCTGCCTCGCGGAAGCCGGCGTCCTTGCCGTACAGCTCGGCGTAGCGCGCCTCGAACGCCGTGGCCGCGTCCTCGATCGCGGCGATGTCCAGCGGGCCGTTCGCGACCGGGGTGGTCACCTCGGCCAGCTGCATCGCGTAGCGCATGTCGACCTCGCGGTGCAGCTCGACGGTCTCGAAACGCACGCCCTGGCGTTCCAGCCCGTCGCGCACCCGCTGCTCCAGCACGGCGAAGTTGTGCTCGGCCCGGGCCGGGTCGAACGGGACGACAGTCGGGTCCGAGAGCTCGGCGGCCAGCACGATGTCCGACGACGCCAGGCCGAACGCCGAGAACGCGGAGGCAACAGGGCCGAGCGGGACGACGACCTCGCCGACCCCGACCTCAGCGGCATAGCCCGCACAGTGCGCGGGGCCGGCGCCGCCGAAGGCGTAGAGCACGAAGCCGCGTGGATCGTGCCCCGCCTCGACGACGGTCTTGCGGAGCAGGTCGCCGGTCTGGGCGTTCTGCACGGCGTAGATCGCGGCCGCTGCCTCCTCGACCGTCAGGCCCAGCGGCTTGGCGATCTGGGTGTCGATGGCCTGGCGCGCGAGCTCCAGCGACAGCGGCTTGCGGCCGCCGATGAGGCCTCGCTCGGTGAGGATGCCCAGCACCAGGTTGGCGTCGGTGTTGGTGGGTTCGGTGCCGCCGCCCCCGTAGCAGGCGGGCCCCGGGACGGCCTGCGCGCTGCGCGGGCCGATGCGCAGGTTGCCCCCGGAGTCGAGCCACGCGATGGCGCCGCCGCCGGAACCGATCGCGTCGACCCGCAGGGTCGGCACGTTGATCGGATGATGGTTGATCACCGTGGTCGTGTCGCGCACCGGCTCGCCGTCGACGATCAGACCGGCGAGGAACGTGGTGCCGCCGACGTCGGTGGAGATGATGTTGCGATGGCCGAGCTGGCGCCCCAGCACCGCGGAGCCGACGACGCCCCCGGTGAGTACCGAGCCGACCGTGCTGATGGCCGAGGCGGGCGCCTCGGCCGCGGCGACCGCGCCGCCGTTGGACTGCATGACGAGCAGCGGTCCGGTGAGCCCGTTGCCGCGCAGCGACGACTCGAGCGCGCCGAGGTAGTCGCGCAGGCCCGGGCCGATCTGGGTGCTCATGATCGTGGTCGCGTGCCGTGCGAACTCCCGGATCCTCGGGCTGACCTCGCTGGACAGCGCGACGAACAGGTCGGGGTCCTCGTCGGCGATCAGCTCGCGCAACCGCTGCTCGTGGACGTCGTTGCGGAACGACCACAACAGCGAGACCGCGATCGCCGCCACCCCGTCGGCGATGAGCGACCGGATGGCCGCACGGGCCTCGTCCTCGTCGAGCGCCACCACGACGTTGCCGTCGCGGTCGATGCGTTCGGTGACCTCCAGCGCGTGCCGTTTGGGCACCAGGCCGTGGTCCTTGGCCTGGCCGAGGACGTTCTGCAGCTCGTGCGGCGCACGGCCCAGGTAGCGGCCCTCGACGTTCATGATGAAGATCGAGTCGCGGTGGCCCTTGGTCGTGAGGAAGCCGGCCGGCGGGACGTTGCGCATGACCAGGGCGTTCAGCGACGACGTCGTGCCGTGGGCGATGTGGTGGGTCTCGGCCAGCATCTCCTGCAGGCTCGTGCCGAGCTGGTCGGCGAGCAGCTCGAGGACGTCCAGCACCCCCCGGGAGTAGTCCGGGGGCGTCGACGGTGACTTCGCGGCGATCACTGTCCCTGCGTCGTCGTCGAGCACGGCGTCGGTGAACGTGCCGCCCACGTCCACGCCGATGACATAGGCCATCTCGGGCGCTCCTTCGCGCGATCGGGTTGCTGACTGTGGCGTAGACTATTCGACATCAATGCTGAGGGCAATCTTGACTTTCGGCCCGCACGTGTCGTCGAATAGTCGACGATGAAGTCAAAGCGGCAGCGCGCCGCCACGTCGAGGCGAGGCCACGGAGGTAAGGGGATGCAGCTACGCCGGGTCGCGGTGCTGGGCGGAGGCCCGGGGGGTCTCTACGCAGCGCGGCTGCTCAAGCTGGCCGACCCGGCGTGCGAGGTCGTCGTCCACGAGCAGGGCGATCCCGACACGACCTTCGGGTTCGGCGTCGGCCTCGCCGCCGGGACGCAGCGCAAGCTCGAGGCGGCCGACCCCGACACGCTGCGCGAGATCGCGGCGGCCGGCCTGCGGCACAACATGACCATGCGGGTCGGGCCGGCGGTCGCCCGGGTGGTCAACGACCGGCTGATCGGCATCGCGCGCACCGAGCTGCTCGCGGTGCTGCAGCGACACGCCGAGAAGGCCGGCGTCGAGCTCCGGTTCGGCACCCGGTGCGCGGCCGCCGATCTCGACGCCGACGTCGTCGTCGCCGCCGACGGGGTCAGCAGCGCGACCCGCGAGAACGGTGACTTCGGCGCCCGGATCGACGTCGGCAAGGGCCTCTACCTCTGGTGCGGCACCGACTTCGCGCTGCCGGACGCGGTCTTCGCACCTGTGACGACCGAGCACGGCACGTTCGTGACGCACGCCTACCCCTACTCGGCCGACCGGTCGACGTTCCTCGTCGAGACCGACGAGGACACCTGGCGCCGCGCGGGCTTCGACGTCACGACGGCGGCGCTCGAGATGGTGCCGCCGGCACCCGACGCCTCCGACGAGACGTCGCTGCGGTACCTCGAGTCGATCTTCGCCGAGCTGCTGCGCGGGCGTCCGCTCATCGGCAACCGCACCCGTTGGCTGCGGTTCCGGACGGTGCACGCCGCCCGTTGGTCCGACGGCAACACCGTCCTGCTGGGCGACGCCGCGCACACCGCCCACTTCTCGATCGGCTCCGGCACCAAGCTGGCCATGGAGGACGCGATCGTGCTGGTCGAGCAGCTGCGGACCGCCCCGGACCGGGCCACCGCATTCGCCCGGTACGAGGAGATCCGCCGGCCGGCCGTCGCCCGGTTGCAGGAGCTGGCCAGGCGCAGCCGGCTGTGGTGGGAGTCGTTCCCGGCGCGCATGCACCTGCCCGTCGAGCAGCTGATGGTCGCCTACATGTCCCGGGCGGGGAACGTCCCGCTCGACCGTTTCGCCCGGTCGAGCCCCGACGTGGTCGGGCCCGCCCTGCGGCAGTACGCCGGTTGTCGGCCCCACGTCGACCCGGCGGGCGGCGATCTCACCGGCTGGGTCCTCGGGCGCCCGCTCACCCACGGCGGCAGGCGGTTCGCGGACCGGACCACCGTCCCGACGCTCGCCCGGATCGACTCCGACCTCGACGACCCCTGGTCCCCCGACGGCGACGCCGTCGTCGCGCGGGCCCGCGCGACCGACGGCGTCCTGCTCGCCGGGCCCGCGACCCGCCCGGCCCTGCTCACCCGTCTGGACCTGGCCGAACGGGTCCGGCTCGAGACCGGCACGCTGACTGCGGTGGAGGGACCGGCCGCGTTGCGCGACGATCTGGCCGTCGGGCTCGTCAGCGGCCGCACCGACCTGGTGGCGCTCATCGAGGAGACCCCGTGACACTCGTTCCGCACCCCCCGTCCGACGTGCGGCGCTACCGTGACGCCGGCCTGTGGGGCACCGCGACGATCGCGACCGAGTTCCACCGGATCGCACTGCTCCACCCGGACCGCGACGCGGTCGTCACCACGGCCGCGAGACTCACCTTCCGCGAGCTCGACGAGCGCACCGACCTCGTCGCCGCGGGCCTGGCCGGGCTCGGGCTCCGGCCCGGTGACCCCGTGCTCTTCCAGGTGACCAACCGGATCGAGAGCGTCGTCGCCTGGTACGCCGTGCTCAAGGCGGGGCTGGTACCCGTCGCGACGCTCGCCGCGCACCGCGGCCACGAGATCGGCGGGATCAGCCGCCGGGTCGGCGCGGTGGCGCACCTCGTGGAGGCCGGCCTCCGCGGGTTCGACCTGGTCGGGTTCGCCCGGGAGCAGCAGCGCGACCACCCGACCCTGCGCCACGTCCTGGTGATCGGGGACGACCCCCGCGGCGTCGGGCTCGACTCCCTCGGCGCCGGGATCGACCCGCGTGGGGCCCGCGCGCTCGTCGAGACGATCCAGGCCGGCATCGACCCGGACGCCGTCGCGGTCCACCAGCTCTCCGGCGGCACCACCGGCGTCCCGAAGGTCATCCCGCGGCTGCACGCCGAGTACTGGTACAACGCCGTCGAGTACGCGCGCTCGTGGGGCTGGACCGAACGGACCCGCGTCGCGCACCTCATCCCGATCATCCACAACGCGGGCGTCGTCTGTGCCGTGCACGCCCCGCACAGCGTCGGCGCGTGCCTGGTACTGGCCACGCCGGACCTCGACGAGGCGCTGCCGCTGATGGCCCGCGAGGCCGCCACCCACGTCCTGCTCGGGCACGGCCACTACCGCGCGGCCGACCACCCCGACTTCGACGCGGCCGTCAAGGCGGTCACGCAGGTCGTCCTGTCCGGGGCGAAGGTCCCGCCCGCGCTGTTCGACGGCATCGAGGCCCGCGGACTGTGGTCCGGCCAGCTGTTCGGGATGGGCGAGGGCCTGTTCCTGACGACCCGCCCCGGCACCTCCCGGCTCGCCCGTGCGACGACCGTCGGCACCCCGTTGTCACCGCTCGACGAGATCCGCATCCTGGAGCCCGGCACCGAGACCGAGGTCGCGTCCGGCGCGGTCGGCGAGCTGGTCTGCCGCGGCCCGTACACGCTGCGCGGCTACTACGACGCCCCCGAGCACAACGCGCGCGCCTTCACCCGCGAGGGCTTCTACCGCACCGGCGACCTCGCCGCGCTGGTCGAGATCGAGGGAGAGCACCACGTCCGCATCGAGGGCCGCATCAAGGACCTCATCAACCGCGGCGGCGAGAAGATCAACGCCGAGGAGGTCGAGCTGCTGCTGCTCCGCCATCCGCGGGTCACGGCGGCCGCCGTCGTGGCGATGCCCGACCCGCGGCTCGGCGAGCGGACGTGCGCCTTCGTCGTCGTCGACGGCCCGGAGCTGACCCTGCCCGAGGTGCAGGAGCACTTCGCCGCGCTCGACGTCGCCAAGTTCAAGTGGCCCGAGCGCGTCGAGCACCTGACCGAGATCCCGCGCACGCTCGTCGGGAAGCTGGACAAGAAGCGCCTGGCCGCGGAGATCGCGGACATCCTCGACGCCGAACGGACGGGACGGTCGTGACCCATCGCATCGGGCTGGTCGTCCCCAGCTCCAACGTCACCGTCGAGACCGAGATCCCCGCGCTGCTGTCGCGGCACGCGGAGTCGTTCTCCTTCCACTCGAGCCGGATGCGCATGCACACGGTCTCGCCGGAGGAGCTCGCGGCGATGAACGCGCAGCGCGAGCGGTGCATCGACGAGCTGGGCGACGCCCGGGTCGACGCCGTGCTCTACGCCTGCCTCGTCGCGATCATGGCCCAGGGCCCGGGAGAGCACCGGCGCGTGGAGACGGCCGTGCGCGAGCAACTGCCGGACGCGCAGGTCCTCTCCAGCGCGGGCGCACTCGTCGACGCGCTGGCGGCGCTGCGCGCCGGGCGGGTCGCGCTGGTCACGCCGTACGTGCGGCCGCTGGCCCGGCAGGTCGTCGGCTACCTGGAGGCCGAGGGCTTCGACGTCGTCGACTGGGCGGCGCTCGAGGTCGACGACAACGCCGAGGTCGGCTGCATCCCGGGCGAGCGGGTCATGGAGGCGGCCCGCGGCCTGGACCTGACCGGTGCCGACGCGCTCGTCCTGTCCGCGTGCGTGCAGATGCCCTCGCTCGCCCTCGTCGACGACGCGGAACGCGAGTTCGGGCTGCCGGTCCTGTCCGCGGCCACCGCGGGCGCCCACTCCCTGCTCACCGGCCTGGGCCTCGACCCGGTGCTGCCCCGCGCGGGCTCGCTGCTGGCGAGGTCGCGCTGAGCCCGGCACCCGGCCACCCGAAACACCGACGTCTGACATGGAGGTAGTGATGAGCGAGCTCGACCACCGGGTGCGAGGGGTCGACCACGTCGCGTTCCCGACCTTCGACCCCGCGGCCACGGTGCACTTCTACCGCGACGTGCTGGGGTTCCCGGTCGTGCACTCGATCTGCGCGGCGGGCTGGGGCCCCGAGCAGCACCCCGACTTCATCCACTTCTTCTTCGACATCGGCAACGACGACCGGATGGCGTTCTTCTACTACTTCGGCACCGACCCGTCCGTCGGCGGGCCGCGGGGGGCGAAGGGGGACGTGTACGGCCGCTTCGCCGCCGACGTGCCGGAGTACTTCGTGCGGTCGCGGCACCTGGCCATCCACGTCGACGGCGAGGAGGACCTCCTGGAGTACCGGCGCCGGCTCGACGCGAGCGACTGGCCGGTGGAGATGCAGATCCAGCACGAGACGATCGAGTCGATCTACACGCACGACCCGAACGGCTACTTCTTCGAGATCACCCGGGCGCTGCGGCCGGTGACCCCGCAGGAGGACCTCGACGCCGGGCTGACCATCGACGCGCTGCTCGACGTCGTGTCCGGCCCCGATCCGACGTTCGGAAAACTCCTGGCGCGCAAGGCCGAGCTGATCGTGGAGCGGGCCGCCGGGTGGGAGCCGGCCTCGACGGGACCGGCGTCGTGAACACGCTCTACGTCCTGGACGTGCCGGAGAACATCGCCGTCCCGAAGGTCGCCGCCGAGGACCCGGCGGTGACGGTCGGGCGGCTCGGGCCGTACTTCGTGATCTCCTCCGACCAGCCGATCGTGATCGACCGGCGAGCCGTCGGGGCCCGGCACGCGGTCTGGTACTCCTGCGTCGCCGGGGTCGCTCCGGGTGCCGCGATCACCAAGCACGACAAGGACGCCCTGCGTGTGGAGCCCGCGTGAGCGCCCCCGTGCGGCACGGCCGGCTGGGCGCGGGCCGGTATCTCGCCGCGGGTGAACGCCCCGCCGCGACCGTGACCTCGGTGCACGAGCTGACCACCGTCGACGGCGCGTCGGTCCGTGGCGTGCTCGCCACCGTCCCGGGCGCGCGGACCGTCGTGACGCTGATGCACCCGCGCCAGGACGTCACCCACCACCCGCTCGTCCCCCTGCTGCTGCAGGCGGGCGTCGCTGTCTGGACGCAGGGGTCGCGATCACCGAACAACGACCTCACCCTCGTCCACGAACAGGCCCTGCTCGACGCAGCTGCCGGACAGGTGTTCCTGCGTGACAGGGGGTTCGACTCCGTCGTCACGCTCGGGCACTCCGGCGGCGGGGCCCTGTTCGCCTTCTACCACGAGCAGGCCGGCCGCGAGCCCGGGCAGCGGATCGCGACCACCCCCGGCGGGCGGGCGACGAGGCTCGCCGACGCGGTCATGCCGGTCCCGGACGCGGCCGTGTTCCTCGCCCCGCACCCCGGCCAGGGCCGGCTGTTGCTCGGCTGCATCGACCCGTCCGTCGCCGACGAGCACGACCCGCTCTCGGTCGTCCCGGAGCTCGACCCGTTCGACCCCGCGAACGGCTTCGCCGAGCCGCCCACCAGCGCGTCCTACGACGAGGACTTTCTGCGGAGGTACCGGGCGGCACAGCGCGACCGCGTCGCCCGCATCGACGCCGTCGCCCGCGAGTCGCTGGCCCGCACCGCGGAGGCCCGGGCCGCGTACGCGCGGACCGGTGCCGCGGCCGACCGCCGCCGGGCGCTCGCGCCGCGGATCCTCACCGTCTTCCGCACCGACGCCGACCCCCGGACCGTGGACCTGTCGCTGGATCCGAGCGAGCGGCCCTACGGGTCGCTGTTCGGCGCCCGCCCCGACCTGATCAACTACGGGCAGGTCGGCTTCGGCAGGCTCTCCACCCCGGAGGCCTGGCTGTCGACGTGGTCGGGGCTCAGCTCGAACGCCGGGTTCGTGCGCTGCGCCCCCGGCGTGACGGCGCCGACGTTGTTCATCGAGCTCACCGGCGACCAGGCCGCGTTCCCCTCCGACTCCCGGCGGATGGTCGAGGCGCTCGGCGCCGCCGACCTCACCCGCACCTCGGTGCGGGGGCTGCACTTCGGGGCCGCGATCGCCGACGGCGAGCCCACCGGGGCCGAGCTCGCCGCTGCCGAGATCGCCGACTGGCTCGGCTCCCGGTTCGCGATCGCCCCACCCACTCCCGGCCCGAACCAGAGACGCTGAGCCCGCGCCCGGGATGAGGCCCGGCCGCGCTCCCCCTTCCGCGCGCAACCCCACTGCTCTCCCGGCGCAAATTTGCGACGGTGAGGTTGCGCTCGGGGTGGGGCGCGGCGCGGCCGGCCGTCGTGCTCAGGCCGAGGGTCCCCGTCCGGACCAGGTCCAGGCGTAATCGGGGTCCTCGGCGGCCAGACCGCCCTCGCCGAGCTCCAGCGGGAGGAACGTGTCGACCATCACGGCCAGCTCGTCGAAGAACTCGGCGCCGATCGACCGCTCGACCGCACCGGGCTGCGGCCCGTGGCTGTGCCCGCCCGGGTGCAGGCTGACGGAGCCCTGGCCGATGCCGGAGCCCTTGCGCGCCTCGTAGTTCCCGCCGCAGTAGAACAGCACCTCGTCGGAGTCCACATTGGAGTGGTAGTACGGCACCGGGATCGACAGCGGGTGGTAGTCCACCTTGCGGGGCACGAAGTTGCAGATCACGAAGTTCTCGCCCCCGAAGACCTGGTGCACGGGCGGCGGTTGGTGCACCCGGCCGGTGATCGGCTCGAAGTCGGCGATGTTGAACGTGTACGGGTAGAGGCAGCCGTCCCAGCCCACGACGTCGAACGGGTGCGCGGGGTAGACGTACCGCGTGCCGGTGATGCCGCGCGAGCCACTGTGCTTCACGAGCACCTCGACGTCGGTGCCGTCGTGGAGCAGCGGCTCGGTGGGACCGTGCAGGTCGCGCTCGCAGTACGGCGCGTGCTCCAGCAGCTGGCCGTACCGGGACAGGTACCGGCTGGGCGGCGCGATGTGCGAGTTCGCCTCGATCACATAGAGCCGCAACGGTTCCGAACCGGTCGGGAGCCAGCGGTGCGTGGTTCCGCGGGGGATCACGACGTAGTCGCCCTGCACGGCGGCCAGCGCGCCGAACACCGTCTCGACGGTGGCCGACCCCGACTCGACGTAGACGCACTCGTCGCCGACGGCGTTGCGGTAGAGCGGCGACGTCTCACCGGCGACGACGTAGCCGATCCGCACGTCGTCGTTGCCGAGGACCAGGCGTCGTCCGGTGATCGCGTCGACGGCCTTCCAGTCCGGCGGGGTGAGCCGGTGCAGCTCGAGGTGGCGCGGCAGCAGGGGCCGGTTCTCGGTGGTCGACTGATCGGGCAGGTCCCACGGCGTCGCGTCGACGATCGCCGACGGCACCCCGAGGTGGTAGAGCAGCGAGGAGTCCGAGCCGAAGCCCTCCTCCCCCATGAGCTCCTCGTAGTGGAGCTCGCCGCCGTCCACGGGGCGGTGCTGGGTGTGCCGCTTGGGCGGGACGTGACCGACGCTCCTGAAGAACGCCATGGCGGTCCCCCTCTCCGCCGCGAGCCGCGCCGCGGGGCCGCGCCGGCGTCGATCTGTTCGTCCTGTGCTGTTTCGCAGCGTAGCCCGATGCGAAGGCGACGGAAGGGGACGAGAAGCCCGTTCCGTGCGCATCTCCTCGTACGCTGACGCCGGACGACGGACGGGAGGCCTCGATGTCCACGACGATCCCCGAGGTGTCGGTCGCCGAGGTCATGGCGGAGCTCGCCGCCCTCGACGACCCGCGGATCCGTGCGGTCAACGAGAAGCACGGCGACGACCACGGCGTGAACCTGACGAAGCTGCGCGCCGTCGCGGCGCGCCTGAAGAAGCAGCACGACCTCGCCCGCGCGCTCTGGGCGACCGGCGACTCGGCCGGCCGGCTGGTCGCGTTGCTCGTGTGCCGTCCAAGGGCGTTCGAGCGCGCCGAGCTCGACGCCATGCTCCGCGCGGCACGCACCCCGAAGGTGCACGACTGGCTGGTGGGCTACGTCGTCGCGAGGAGCCCGTACGCCGAGGCCCTGCGGGTGAGCTGGCTCGCGGACCCCGATCCGGTGGTCGCGAGCGCGGGCTGGGCGCTGACGACGGAGCGGGTGGCCAAGAAGCCCGATGGCCTCGACCTCGCCGGCCTGCTCGACGTCATCGAGGCGGAACTGAAGGACGCGCCCGACCGGCTGCAGTGGGCGATGAACCACTGCCTGGCCCAGATCGGGATCGAGCACGCCGAGCACCGCGCCCGCGCGCTCGACATCGGCGAGCGCCTGCAGGTGCTCGCGGACTACCCGACGCCGCCGAACTGCACGTCGCCGTTCGCACCCGCCTGGATCACGGAGATGGTGCGGCGCCGCGAGGGCTGATTGTCACCGACGGCACCGGATGGGGCCGAAGCACGGCCTGCCGCTCGGATTCGAGCGCGGGCGCGTCCCCGAGCGCGGTCGGGGTGACCGAGCAGGACGCAGCGGACCACGGCCTGCCGACGTGCCGGGCCCAGGCGCGGGCCTCGTCGGACACACACGTCGAGACTGCGTCCGAAAGTAGAGAGAATCTGTCCTTGCGAGCGTGAAAATCTATAGCTACGATTGCAGGTATCGGATCGGAGCCAACCCCTCCGGTCCGCCATGCATCACTCGACCGCCGACACGAAGGGAGCCCCCGATGTTGATGCGTACCGACCCCTTCCGTGAGCTGGACCGACTCGCTCAGCAGGCCTTCGGCGCGGTCGGCACCTGGTCCCGGCCCAGCCCGGTCCCGATGGATGCCTACCGCCGCGACGACGAGTTCGTCGTCGAGCTCGACCTTCCGGGCGTCGCGCCCGACGCGATCGAGCTGTCCGTCGAGCGCAACGTGCTCACGGTCAAGGCCGAGCGGCGCCCCACCGCCCGCGGGGAGGACTGCGAGATGCAGATCGCGGAGCGTCCCCTCGGCGTCTTCTCCCGGCAGCTGTTCCTCGGCGACGGCCTCGACACCGACCACATCTCGGCGAACTACGAGGCGGGCGTCCTGGTCCTGAGGATCCCGGTCGCGGAGAAGGCGAAGCCCCGCAGGATCGCGATCTCCCACCACGACCACGAGCGTCGGGCCATCGACGCCTGAGGCCGGCCGTGGGAGCCGTCCTGGGGACGAGCCCGGCACCTCGCCGCCCGGACCTGCCCGACCAGGTCACGGTCGACCGGATCTTCGTCGCGATCGTCGAGTCGAACTTCCCCTCCGACGCGCCCGTCCCACGCCGGACGCCGCCGTCCGCAGCCGTCACGGTTCTGCGGGACCGGGGAGGCCGGGACTGGCAGTCCGGCGCCACCGGGACGGTGGCGCGCCGGCCGAGCCCGGCCTGTGTCAGCCCGGCGAGGCTGCGTCGGGAGCGCAGTCCTCCGGGTCGGCGCGGGGTACCGAACTGGTCGACGACCCCGGGAGGTGAGCCCGTACAGGCAGTCGTTCATCGTTCTCACGTACCAGTCGTCCGACGGCCCGGCCGGGAGCCCGGCCGGGCCACACCCTGGAAGGTATGCACGTGCCGCCGTTGGAGATCGACGTCGCGCTCTCATCGATTCCCCGTCACGACAGCACCCTGCATCAGACCAGCGTGCGCAACGCCCTCGCGGCGATCCACGGGATCGACGGCCCGTTCGACGCGGTCGACGACGTGGATGTTCACGACGCGACCGTGCCTGGCGCCGGTGCGCTGCGCGCGCTCGTCGCACTGCACGGGCTTCCACCCGACCAGTGAGCTCGTGCCGAGACCACCGGTGATCGCGCCTTCGGCGTGCGGCCCGGTGGCCCCGAGCTTGTCGCGGCCGCCCTCTCCATCAAGGACGCTGCGCTCCGCGTCGCCTTCGGCGACAGACCTTCGGTGTGCCCTTGACAACCCCTCGTTGACTTCGCGTCGAGTCCAAGAGCGAATTTGCTCTGGCTACGAGGTGAGGTAGCGGATGACGGCAAGCACGCGGCGGTGGTCGTCGTCGGTGATCGAGAGGCCCAGGAGGTCGTAGATGCGCGAGACGTGCTGGACGACGGCCTTCTCGGAGATTCCGAGCCTGCGGGCGATGCCGGAGTTGGTGCGTCCCTGTGCGACCAGCTCGATGACGTCGCTCTGGCGTGGGGTCAACCGGGTGAGTGCGTCGTGGCCCGACCGTGCACGGCTTAGCATCGCCGAGACGACCTCGGGGTCGAGCACGGTCCCGCCGCCGGCGACGATGTCGAGGTCGCGACAGAAGCCGGCGACGTCGGCGACTCGTTGCTTGAGCAGGTAGCCGACGCCGGCCGGGCGGTCGGCGAGCAGCTCCTGGGCGTACTGGCGGTGCACGTATTGCGACAGCACGAGGACCGCGGTGGCCGGATGCGCCGCGCGGATCGCGATGGCGGCGCGCAGCCCGTCCTCGGTGTGCTCGGGAGGCATCCGGATGTCGGTGAGCACCAGGTCGGGCCGGTGGCGGGAGGCGTGGGAGACCAGGTCGACGGCGTTGTCGGCGACGGCCGCCACCTCGTACCCTGCTCCCTCCAGGAGCAGGACGAGGCCCTCGCGCAGGAGCGCCTCGTCCTCGCCGATCACGACTCGCACGGCAGCTCCACGCACAGCCGTGTGCCCTGCCCCGGCGGGCTCGCCAGACTCAGCCTGCCGCCGAGGGCCTCGACGCGGTCGGCGATCCCGCGCAGGCCGCTGCCCCTGTCGAGGTGTGCGCCGCCGACGCCGTCGTCACGGACCTCGATGCCCAGCCGGCGGCTGTCGTGGGTCAGGGTCACCCACAGCTTCTGCGCCCCGGCGTGTTTCACGGCGTTGGCCACGGCCTCCGCGACGCTGAAGTAGGCGGCGGTCTCGACGGCGGCGGGCAGGGCCGTGTCGTCGGCGGGCAGGCTCAGGGTGCTGGGCAGCGGGATCCGGTCGACGAGCTCCTGCACGGCGGCGAAGAGCCCGCGCTGGGCGAGCAGGGCCGGCAGAATCCCGTGCACGAGGCCGCGGAGCTCGGTGATCGCGGTCTCGGCGTCGGCCCGCACCGCCTCGGCCTGTTCGGCGAGGGGCGGGGCCGCGCGGACGGCGAGCTGCCCGGCGCGCAGGGCGAGGACGACGAGGTGAGCCTGCAGACCGTCGTGCAGGTCATGGGCGAGACGGCGGCGTTCGAGATCGCCGGACTCCACGATGCGGGCCCGGGACTCCCGCAGGGCCGCGCGTCCCGCGAGCAGCTCGGCGGTCAGGCGTTCGCGTTCCATCGCCAGGGCGACCACGCGGCCGGCGGCGCGGACCAGCGCGGGGTCGGGCAGCACGACGGCGTCGTAGACGATCGCGCCCACGCGCTCGCCGGCGCTCTCGACCTCGACGGCCTTCCGCGGCGCGCCCTCCTCCGGCAGGACGGCCGAGGTACCGGCCGCGTCGGTGTGGCGGCCCTGCGCGGGCAGCCAGAACAACAGTTGCAACGACGGGTCGCCCAGCGTCACCGCGAGTGCGTCACGCAGCTCGCCGCGGCCCGCCTCGGCGGCGCCGAGCCAGGCGCCTAGACGAGTAAGACGTCGTTTCAGAAGTCGGCGTGTTAATCCTATGTGGAGTCGCGCTGGTAGCTGATCATGCT
>NZ_BPRG01000041.1:0-10542 GCF_036984265.1 Pseudonocardia sp. D17
CCTACACGTCTACGCCACGCCCCTCACCAGGGTCGGGTCGCACACCACCCTGGCGGACGCCACTGTCGGCGGCGGCAGCTTCAGCCTCTCGCTGCGTCCGCCACTGCAGGTCGGCCTGCACAGCGGCGAAGTAGTTCTCCTGCCAGTGTCGGCCTTCGGCCAGCTGCTGGCTGGGTGGGATGAGCCGTTCCCCTGGTCGGGGCGGGGCCGGTGGGCCGCCTCGGGATTCGCCTTGGGGCACGAGGTGTTCCCCAGGCCGGCACAGGCGGCGGTCGATGACCTGGGCGAGGCGGGCGATGGCGCCGGGGCGCCAGCGTTGGTGCCATTCGCCGGCGACGTGCGGGGGCGAGGTCGGGGCGTAGGCCTGCACGTGCGCGCTGCGCAGCCAGGACAGCTCGATGACGGCGGGGCGGTGCAGGGCCCAGCAGTCGGGCAGCTCCTCGCGGGTGATCTCGTACCAGGGAACCAGGACCTCGGCGATCCACCGCGCGAGGACCGCCCACTGGTCGCGCGCCTCGGCTGCGGTGAGCCGGGGCCAGTCGACCGGAGGATTGCGCTCGCGCCCGAGGGTTTGCAGGACCTCGTCGAGCTGCTGGCGTTGGCGGCCGAGCTCTTCGGTGGCGAACTGGCGCAGCGCGCCGAGCTCGGGAGCCAGGCCCTCGGAGACCGTGCTGGCCAGCTCGACGTGTCGGGCCGTGAGGTCCTGGATGAGGGCGCGCAGCTCGCCGCGTCCCGCGTCGTCGCTGACGGCTGCGCGCAGCTGCGCGACCTCCTCGCGCAGCCTGCGCGTCTCGCCGAACGCGGCCGCCATGCCGGCCGACGGCGGCGGGTTGTACGGGCCGCCGTCAGGGGCCGTGCCAGGCCGCCGCGCCCGGCCGGGCTCCTCGGGCGGGTCGGAAGGCGTGTCGTTCATCAGGCAGCATCCTGCACCGCGCCGGGCAGCGGCGCGGTCGAGTATCCGTCGGCGTGGCCGGTCTGCTGGTCTCGGCGCAGCAGATGGTCCCCCGGTGCCGGGGCCGGGACGGGGCCTGTGGGGGTTGCGGGGCGCCGGCGCCAGCCCGGGGTGAACCGAACGATCGCGGGTTTGGTGCCCAGCCCGAGGACGTAGGCGTGCCAGCGGGGCAGGCCGTGGATGGTGTGGCCGGTGATGACCTGTTCGGTGGCCCAGGACTGGTTGTGGGAGCGGCTGGTCTGCCCGCTGCCGTTGTCGGTACGGCCGTGGCTGCTGCGCTGCACGCGGCGCTGCCCGCCGAGGTAGGCCAGGGTCTCCAGGTCGTCGCGGTTGGCCACCCCGGGCAGCACGACCCGGGTGGGCAGGTTCGCGAAGATCGTCTGCGCGCGGGTTGCGCCCCAGCGGGTTTCGAGCTGGGCGAGGTCTTGGACCATGGCGTTGACGGTGATGCCCCAGCCCCTCGAGTCGGCGGCCCACACATCGAGCGGGACAGGGGTGGTGTGGGCGACCTCGTCGAGATACAGGCCCAGCCCGGGGTTGAGGTATCCGTTCGGGCTGGTCGCGGCGACTTGCTTGGCGGTGGCGAAGACTGCTTCGGTGAGCGCGGTCAGCAGCGGCGCGACGCGGGCGTCGTCGCCGGCCACGACGTAGATCGTCCCGGTCTCGCGCAGGAACCTCGTCAGGTCGACGTGCCCGCCGCGCGGCCCCGGGGTGGGGCGGCAGGCGGCGGCGACGGTGGGGGAGTCCATGAACGCGACCGGGGGGTGAGGGCGGCGAAGTAGCCGGTGCGGGTGTTGGCGGCCGCGGCCAGGTGCGAGTCGAGGGTGCCGAGCCAGCCGGGCGGGACGGCGCCGCCGTGCTGTTCGAGGATGCCCGAGGGGGCGCGGTCGTCCGGGTGCAGGGTCCAGGCCATGACCTGGGCCATGTCCTGGCCGGTGAGGGCGGCCGCGAGCAGGTAGCAGCGCAGGATCTCCGCGGCCCGGTCGGCCCAGAAGTCGGCGTTCTGAGTGCCTTTGGCCCCGCCGCCACCGCGGACCAGGGCGCGGGCCCGGGCGTCGGCGATGGCCGCGTCGGCGCAGCCGGCGACGGGGTCCCAGCGCAGGGTCGAGGCCAGGCCGCCGAGGCCGGTGGGGTTGAACACCAGGACCGGGCCCCGGGCGGCCCGGTCGGCGGCGGTGAGGTCGACGAGCTCGGTCTTGGTGCTGGTCACGTACGCGGCGCCGGGGAACTCCCGGATCGGGTTGACGATGAACGAGCTCTTGCCCGAGCCCTGCGGGCCCAGCACGAGCATGCCCCGCCGGTGCGGGCTGTAGACCGGTCGGCCGCGCAGCAGCAGCGGGCCAGAGACCAGCCGGCCCAGCCGCTGCCCGCTGTGGTGCGGAGCCGACCCGGCAGGGGCGCCGGTGAGGCGGCGGACGGCGCGGGCCCGGCGATGGTGCGGTACTCGTGGCGGTCGAGCCAACCTGCCCAGCCATCGGCGCCGAGGTGGCGGCGCAGCCGCGCCCCGGGGCGGTTGCGCGCGACGAGCACCGCGGCGGCCGCCGCGGCGGCGGTCACCGTGGCGGTGATCAGCCACCCCCGATCCCCCGGGGTGAGGGAGAGCTTGGCTCCGGTGGCGGCCGCGAGCACGAGAACCAAGGTGCGGCCCCGTCGACGCCAGGAGGTAGTGGTGGGTGCGGTGGGTGGCTTCACGGAGGTCGTCATGCCGGCGCCTCCGCCGAGCTGGCGTGACCGGTGTGGTGGCCGTTGGTCAGTAGCTTCAGCGCGTCGTGCACGCCCTGGGCGCGGCGCTTCTCGCAGCCGAAGTAGCGGCGGATCGCCTCGACACTGGGTAGACCGGTCTCGTCCCAGGGCTCGAGCTGCCCGCTTGCGATCGCGGCGCGGACCTTGGTGACCAGGGTGAGGGTGTCGACGGTGTCGGCGGCGAGCCGGTGGGGGCCGGCGTCGGTGATCTCGACGTGGGCTTCCTCGAGGATGGTGGCCAGGAACGCGGCGGCCAGCGGCTGCAGCACGATCGCGACGACGATCAGCACCGGTGGGGCCAGATGGGCCAGCAGGGTCGTGACGTCGCGCCAGGTCCCGAGGACCGGCAGGACCGGTGAGGCGTTGATGGCCATGGTGGCCAGCAGCAGGAACGCCTCCAGCACCCGGACGCGGGTCCGGTTCTCCCGGGGGGGAAGGTCCGGCCCCACTGCGCGGCCCGGGCGTGCAAGGTCATGATGACCAGCAGCGGCAGGGAGAACAGCGGCTCGACGATGTAGGCCAGTGGGGTGCCGTCCGGGCCGACGAGCGCGTCGTGCACGCCCATCGAGGTCCACGCGATCCCGGCGACGGCGACGGCCATCAGCACGAGGCTGACCCCGACGTGGGTGCGCTGCAGCGACGCCAGCCGTGAGGTGGGGTCGAGCAGCCGCCGGCGGCGGGCCAGGGCGCGGCGCTGCCAGACCTGGTCGGTGAGCTCGGCGCGGGCGAGCTGGCGGTCCGCGCGGCGCTGGCGGCCGTCGAGGCGGGCGGTCGCGACGGCGGTGGCGACGTCGTGGCGGCGGCCCAGGCTCCGGACTCTGCGTGCGGCGCGCCGTTCCAGCCGCTCCTCGGTCGCCGAGAGCACGTCGAGCCGGGCCCGGTCGCGCTGCAGGTCCGCGAGTTCGCGGTGGTAGCCGGCGGTCGCGGTGCGCAGCTCGATCGTCTCGCGCATCGCCCGGATCTTCTTCGCGTTCGCGGGCTCACGGCCCGGCGCGATCGCATGGTCGGGATGCGGGGTCGCCGGGGGCGCTGCCGTCGCTGACGTCGCCGGGGCGGGCGCGTCGAGGTCCTGCACGATCCGGGCAGCAGTCAAGGCGGCGGGGCCCGGTCGGTGGACCCCGTTGATCGGGGTCTCGGTGTCCTCGGCTCGCCCACGCAGGGCACCAGAAGACAGGTCAGTCATCGCCATTCTCCTCGTCGCGACCGCGGGGCATAGGAACCGGCACAGCACCAGGGGCCTCCGCGACGGCTGTGGACACCAGCCAGGTCCAGCCCTGGCAGCGTGGACAACCGGTCGCCCCGAGCCGGGCGATCTTCTCGACCGTCGGGGTGAAGGCGTGGCCGCACTGGGTGCACGCCAGCAGCGGCAGCGCGCTCAGTGACCGGGTCCGGGCGCCGCCGGGTGCGGCGGACGCGGTCATGACCACACCACCGCGGGACGGTGCAGCGTGCCCCGCATGATCGCCGAACAGGTCGCCAGCCACCGCGACTGCGCGCGACGGGCCGCGCGCGGGCTGCTGCATCGACTCCTCGGTGAGGTCGGGGACGCGCAGGCCCGCGCACGATCGACACACTCGCCCGGCGGGAGCAGTCAACGCGGCGGGATGCACGGTGGCCCCGCACACGGCCACGTAGCGGCCGCGGGGTCGGCCGATGAGGACCTCGGTGTCCTCGACGTCGTGGGCCAGGCCGTCGGCCGCCGATGTCACCGAGGTAGCGGCACCGACAACGGTGCGTGCGGCGGACCGCCTGTTCATCGAGTCACCGCCGGACGGCCGAGGACCCGAGCATCCCGGGGTCCCTGTGGCCGCGGCGCCGGGATGCTGGGCAGGACGGGCGTAGAAGCCCGGACGGAGGTGCCGTTGCTGGTATCGGCATCCAGCTCTTCAGCGCTGGACTTGCGGCGGAGGGGTGCGATGCGGAGTTCCTCGACGTGATCCCAACGAGGGTCGCGATAGATCCGCGAGCCGAACCGGCCGGCCGTCACCGTCCACCCCTGGGTGAGGGCTCGCTCGTCCTGCTCACCGAACCGCCGTGCTAGGGGCGCGAGCGAGGCTTGGAGCAGGCAGGAAAGAATCCGCATGGGTCGTTTCTCCTGGTCGTCAAGGGGTCTGGTGAGCGATCCACGGCCTCGGTAGGCGTTCCAGCGCCTACCGAGGCTCTCGCCGGAGTCCTGAGGGGACCGGGCCCCGACTTGTAGACTATCCAATGATCCATTAGATGGCGCAAGCCGCGCAGGCAGAGCGGTGGATAGCCATCTGATGAGCCATTGGTTGACGCGGTAGGCTCCGCCTCCGACACTTCTGAGGGCAGCTGCTGCTTAGGAGGGGGCCCGGATGACCAGACGGAGTCGCACAGTCGAGGTGAAGGTGCTACGAGGCGAGTGCGCGGACGACGAGACCTGTCCGACCATCAGCGACGTTGGCGACCCCGAGGCGCTGTACTTCATCGGAGAGCCACACGGCGGCGGCCGGTTCCGGCTACCGGAGGCGTTCGTCCCTGAAGTGCCTGCCGTTGATGGATGGGCCTACCTAGTCGGCACTCAGAGCGATCACAACGACATCTATGACGCACACCGGGCACGGATCGGCGACGGCGAGCGTCTCTACCGCGTCGAGCTCAACGACATCCCGCCGGCACTGAGGAAGGCCGTGATCAGCCGATGATGGATGCTGCCGCGCTCCGCGCCTACATCAAGGCGCACTTCACCCGGACCGCCTTTCGGCTGGAGACCCTGCAGCAGTACGAGGTTGCCTCCGACGGGAACGACTTCGGCCGATACCTCCGCGGTGAACCCGCCCCTACCCCAGAGCGGAAGGAGCCCTGGCTGCGGCGACTCCGTGCTGAGCGTGAGGCCAACCTCTATCGCCACCGCGTGCGCATCGTGACCGCGCCCGTGACGGCCTACACCCGCTACGAGTGCGAGTGGGGGTACGTCCCGAACGCAAACGCCGGTGAAGACATCCGGATCCTCGACCTTCGCGCACAACCGCTCCCCCACGTCGTCTCGGAGGTCGATGAGGACTTCTGGCTGCTAGACGACGAGCACGGCCTGCTGATGCACTACGGCATCAGCGGCGAGTTCATCGGCGCGACGCTTCAGCCGGGACTGGTCCCGCTGCTGCGGGACGTTCGAGACCAGACCTGGGGAGCCGCAGAACCGTTCAACCAATGGTGGGAGCGCAACTCCGATCTCCACCGCGACGGCAGGCAGGTGGCCTGACTCCCTTGCCCTCGACCGCCATACCTGCGGATGCCAGCCTGGCAGGGCTGGCGGCACGCCTGCGCGCCCTCAGGGAAGGTGCACAACCGCGGCGCTCACAGACCGCGGCGGCTGGCCATATCGGCGTTAGCCAGAACAAGATCAGCCGGGCGGAGTCTGGCCTGTTCCTGCTGGAGCCGTCCCAGGTCGACCGACTCGCGCGTTGGTACGGCGCTAGCCCCGACGAGCGCCGTCAGCTCGTGGAGTGGGCCAAGGCTCTCAAGCCGGGCCGTGTGGACTCGAGGCTGATCTTCCAACGCGGCACCAACCACTTCCAGGAGCGCATTCGCCGCATGGAGGAGAGCGCGGCGGTAGTGCGCTCCTATCAGCCTGCCATGGTGATCGGGTCGCTACAGACCAAGGCATATGCGCGGGCCGTTTTCGGTCGGCGGCCAGCCGCAGAAGCGGCGGCGGCTGTCGAGTCGCGGTTGAGCCGATCGCGCATGATGCTTGAAGATCCCTCACGGACCTGGGTGTTGATCCAGACGGAGGGCTCGCTGACCTGGAATCTTGGCGGGGCCGCGGTCATGGTGGAGCAGCTCGAGCATCTGCTCATGGTTAGCGAGCTCCCGAACGTCCATCTGGGCGTCGTCAGCCTCGCTACTGTCCTCGACTTCGCCGCACCTCACGGCTTCCACATCTACGACGCTCAAGCAGTGCAGATCGGTACGAAGACCGCGACGGCTCTCACCAGTGATCGTCGCGACTTAGACGTGTACGAGCAGCTCTTCGGCAAACTCGAAGCAGCTGCAAGCTTCGGTGCCGCAGCTCGAGAACGCATCTCTGAGGCGCGCACGCGGTTCGAGGAGTTCGCGACTCGCTGAGACCTGTCGGTGACGAACGTGCGGACGGCGCCGACAGACTGCGAGACCGTTGGCCTGCAAGGTCAGCGCGCCCACGCATGATTCCGAATCATCTCGGCGCGTCGGGGTCTCGATGGGCAGACGCAGCCGGTGCGAGGCCGTGGACGTGGCGCTGGGGCATCTGGAGGAGCACGGCGCGTACGTGCGGGCGGGCTATCACGGCAAGACGATGGGTGGGCGTTCGGTCGGGCGCTACGAGTGGGCGACCGGGCTCGCGGTGATCAAGTTTGATCACTCGACGAGTCGGTCGAACGAGCCGCAGCTGCACTGTCATGCGGCGGTGCTGAACCGGGCTGTGACGGCCAGCGACGGGGTGATCCGGGCGCTGGACGCGAAGGGGTTCCGCCCGATCAAGGAGGCGGTGGCGGTCGCTTACGAGCGGGCGCTGGAGGACAAGCTCACCGCTGGTCTCGGGGTGGTGTTCGCGACCCGCCCGGACGGCAAGGCCCGCGAGATCCTCGGTGGACTCGTCGCTGGTCGCCGAGGCGTCGACCCGGCGGGCGCAGGTGCAGGAGCGCGCCACGGAGCTCGTCGAGGCCTACGTGGACCGGCACGGGCGCGCACCGAGCCCGGCCGCGCGCAAGGCGATCATGCAGATGGCGACGTTGGAAACCCGGCAGGCGAAGGGCCCGGAGGCCGGGCCGCAGGCGCTGCGCGCGTGGGGGCAGCAGCGCGCGGGACGGCTGGTCGCGATGTTGGAGGAGGTCGAGGCCGCGGCCGCCGAGGTGGCGCGCGAGGGCCACCCGGACGCCCGCTTGATGCCGGACCAGGGCGACCGGGCGGCGATTCTGCAGGCCGCGGTGCTGGACGTGCAGTCGCGGTATGCGACGTGGACGCTGGGGAACCTGATCGCGGCAGTGGACCGCCAGGTGCTGAGCGCGCCGTGCGCGCCGGAGCAGCGGCCGGCCTACCTCGAGGAACTGGCCCGGGAGGCGGTTCGCGCGGGGAACGACTTCGGGGTGCTGGTGCTGACCGCGGCGGACCCAGTGCAGGTGCCGGAGGCGTTGCAGCGTCCGGAGGACGGGCGGCTGGTCTACCGGCCGCACCTGGACGAGGTGTACACGACCGAGGCGCACCTGGAGACCGAGCGGCGCATCGTGGTCGGGGCCCGGCAGCTGACCGCGCCGGCCATCCGTGGCCCCGAGCTGGAGATGCTGCGGGTCGAGCTGGCGGCGACCACGCTCACCGAGGACCAGCGGGCCGCGGTGCTCGGGGTGGTCTCCTCCGGGCGGGCCGGGGATGTGCTGATCGGCCCGGCGGGCACCGGCAAGAGCTTCACCGTGGCCACGCTGGCGAGGGTGTGGAGCGAGCACACCGGTGGGCGGGTGCTGGGGTTGGCGACCTCGCAGCGCGCGGCGCAAGTGCTGAACGAGGAAGGGCTGGAGGCGATCAACACCTTCCAGTTCCTGGCCCGGTTCTCCCCGGACCCGCTCGGAGTGGTCCGCGAGCAGGTGCGTCCCGGTGACCTGTTCGTGCTGGACGAGGCCGGGATGTCGGGCACCGCCGAGCTGGCCCGGATCAGCGCGCTGATCGAGGCGGGCGGGGGGAAGCTGCTCTACACCGGTGATCACCACCAGCTCGGCGCGGTGGGTGCCGGTGGCCTGCTGGAGCTGCTGGCCACCGACAACGGCGCGTACGAGCTGGACGCGGTGCGGCGGTTCTCCGCGGACTGGGAGAAGCAGGCCAGCATCCGGCTGCGGGCCGGGGACACCAGCGTCATCGGCGAGTACGAGGACCGCGGCCGACTGCGCGGGGGCACGGTCGAGCAGATGCAGGACGCCGCGGTGCGCGGCTATCTCGCCGACACCCTGGATGGCCTGGACTCCCTGCTGATCGTCGGGACGAACTCCGAGGCCGCGGACTTGTCTCGTGCCGTTCGTGAGCAGCTGGTCGCACTCGGCCGCGTCGACGCACGGGTACTGGCCACCGGCAGGGATGACAACGCGATCAGCGTCGGCGACGTCATCCAGGCTCGCCGCAACGACTACGAGATCGAGGTACGCGGCGGGCGCGGCATGGTCGTCAACCGCGAGGTCTACACCGTCCGCGGCGTCAACGGGCGCGGCCGGCTCGTCGCGGACACCCGCGACGGCGCGACGGCCTACCTGCCGAGGGACTACGTGCATAAGCATGTGACGCTCGGCTACGCCGGCACGATCCACACCGCGCAGGGCCGCACCGTCGACACCTCCCACAACCTGCTCGGTGTGCAGTCGAGCCGCGAGGACGCCTACGTGGCGATGACCCGCGGCCGGGAACGCACCATCGCCTACCTGACCACCGAGCGGGCCCCGGATGCGCACGAGCCCGAACGGCTGGCCATCGACCCGGTCACCGCCCTGGCCAACATCCTCGACAACGCCGACCCGGCCCGCGCGGCCGAGCTCGAGCACCGGGCCGCGGTCGAGGAGAGCCAGAGCCTGGCCTGGATCGGCACGCAGTGGGATCTCGTGTCGCGCGAGTGGGCCGAGTACCGCTACAGCGACATGCTGGCCGGGCTGCTCGGCGACGGCGAGCAGGTCGAGACCGCGCAGCGCGAGCACGGGTGGGGGCGGCTGATGCGCACGCTGCGCGAGGCCGAGCTGGCCGGGCACGACGTCGAGCGGGTACTCGCCGCGGCGGTCAACGCGCGCAGCCTCGACGACGCCGACAGCGTGACCGACGTGCTGCGCTACCGGGTGCGGCTGCTGGCCGGTCAGCGGCTGCCCGAACAGCAGGTCGACGCCGGGGACTGGACGACGCTGGGCCCGCCGATCGAGGGCCCGGTGGGGCAGTGGCTGCAGGAGATGGCGGTGGTGGCCAGCAACCGCCAGCACGAGCTGGGCCAGCGAGCGGCCGAGGACCTGCCGCGGTGGGCGGTCGAGCACCTGGGCCTGCCGCCGGCCGAGCCGGGGCAGCGGGCGGAGTGGGTGCGCCGGGCCGGGATCGTCGCTGCCTACCGCGAGCTGGCGGCGGTGGCCGAGGACCAGGTGTCGATCGGTGTCGCGCCCAGCCGGGAGCAGGAGTTCCGCCGGGCGCTGTGGCAGCAGGCGTACGCCGCGCTGGGCCGCCCGGCCGATGCGCTGGACCTGGCCACGGCCACCGACGCCGAGCTGCGCGAGATCCAGACGTGCTGGCAGCGGGAGCAGACCTGGGCGCCGCCGTTCGTCGCCGATGAGATGGCGGCGGCCTACACCGTGGCCGAGGGCTACCGGCAGGACGCGGCGCTCTACGCCGCCGAGCTGACGATACTTGAGGTCGACAGCCCGGCGTACGAGGCGACCCGGCTCGACGTCGAGCGGGCCGAGCGACTGGCCCTGGACTACACCGAACGCGCCCGGCAGCTGGAGACCGTGCACCAGGCCCGGCAGGAGTGGTTCGCCGCCACTGAGAACGCCCGGGTGCGCGACCAGCTGGCCGGACAGGAGCTGGAGCGCCGCGGCGTCGCCGAGCCGACCCTGACGGTCGCGGGCGAGCCGGAGCAGCTGGAGCTGTTCGGCATCGCCACCGATCTCGCGCAGCCGGCCGCCGCCGAGCTCGCGCAACTGGTCGACCACCAGGACGTCGTCGAGCACCAGGCCGTCGAGCGCCAGGGCGTCGAGCAGCGCCCTGGTGTCGAGGCCGGCGCGGCCGAGACGGTGGGGTGGTGGCAGCGGTGGCGCGACCGGCTAGTTGTCGCCGCGGCAGAGGTTGTTGACGCGGTGGGCGGGTGGGTGGCCGCCGAGCGCGGTGTGGGGCCGGTG
>NZ_BPRG01000042.1:0-83940 GCF_036984265.1 Pseudonocardia sp. D17
AACCGCCAATCCGAAAAACAAGCTCGACACACTGTTGAGTTCTCAAAAGACACCCGCACACCATGATCGCCTTGCGAGCGACGTCCGGGGCTTGTCTGTCATGCTGCCACGCGGACCGGGTCCGGAGCAACTTTCTTATGTTACGTGGTCCAGAGTGCCGGGGTCAACCCGCTCGGCCCACGCCCGTCAGGCCTACACCGAAGTGTTCGTCCTGCCGGAGGTTGTCGCCGTCTGTCGGGCTGACTCTGGGCCGGAGAACCGTCCCGGTCTGTCGTGCTGCCCGCCGTGGCGACCTGGAGAAAGTTACACGACCCCACGAGGCCTTCTGCAGGGGGGGTCCCTTTTCGTTGTTCTCCCAGCTCACGCAGTGTGCGATGCCTCGAATCCGGCACGAGGGCGCCGAGGGAGACCGGCCCGTGCCCCGGCCGCCGCGTCCGGTCCCCCGGGTGATCGCCGCGCACCTCGTCCGCCCGGTGCGCCCGGGCCGCCGCGAGCGGCGTGCGGCGGCACGGCGACGCGCCGCGGGTCGGTGCCCGGCCGTTCGGTGCCCGCATGCCCTGCGGCACAGCGGGTTCGTCGTGCCGGACAACGCGACGCGCCCGGTGGCCGGGTGGACACCGGGCGCGCAGGCGGGACGTCGGACGGTCCGCCGACCGTGCTCGCGAGCCGGCCGGGCAGGGTGCCGAGCACCGCCGGGAGGCCCTCCACGCTGCTGAACGACAGGGCGGCGGACTGCCGGTCGTCGACGCGACGGTCCGGTTCTGCTGCACCGCCGTCAGGTCGGCGTAGCCGGGGAGCGCCCGCACGCCGCCCGCTCCTGCGCGGACGCCGTGATCAGGACGAGGAGGTCGGCCTGGTCGAGCGTGCCCAGCTGTTCGGTGCTGATCCGGGCGGAGAACCGGTTGCCGGCGAGCAGGTCGAACCCGGCGGGCGGTCGTCAGGCCGAGCGCCTCGAGGAAGCACACCCGCAGCTCCTGCAGCGCCGGGTACTGCTGCCTGGCCCGCGCGAGCCGCGCCTCGAGGTCGGCGACCGGCTTCTCGGCCTCGGTCGACCTGCCCAGCGCCAGTCCGGTCAGCCTGGTGGCGTCCTGCCACGGCGTGCCGTGGTCGACGAACCCGGGCAGGGCGGCGACCGTCGGCGCGATCGTGGAGTAAATGCCGTACTGCTCCTGGGCGCGGCCCGCCGAGATGCCGGCGATCAGGTCCGGCCCGGTGCGGCGACCGACTCCGTGGACACGTCACCGACCGGCGGCACGGTCGGCGTCCGGCGGGCGAGTCCGGGCTGCGCCCACGGCCACGTCGCCGGCGGCCGGTTGCCGGTGAACTCGCGGATCGCGACGGGCACGACCCCCGGCGCGAGGATCGCGTCCTGGTCGGTGCAGCCGAGCGACACGGCACGCTGCGGAGCGGCCGGAGCGGTCGTCGTATCGAACGTGTGGCTGACGGTCGCGGGGAACGCGGCGCCCGCTGACCCGGACGGCGCGGCCGAGCCCGTCGACGGATCACGTCCCCCACACAGCAGCGACGGCCAGCAGCGCGACCAGGGAGGCGAGGACGACGAACGGGCGTACCGCGCGTGCACGCAGGCTGCCCTATCGCTTGCGTCCGGGCGCGATCCGGTGCCGCTCCCGGCCCGGCCGGTATGCGCTGACCGCGGGGGACGCGGCGTCCCAGAACCGCCACGGCAACGCCGCCGCGGCCGCGACGCCGACGCGGGGTCCCGTCGCGATCCGGCTGTCCGGGACCCGCTCCCCCACGCGCAGCCGCACCGGCGACGCGGCGTCGGTGACGTCGATGCCGTTGTGCTCGCGCCGCAGCCCGAGCAGCGACGCGAGCCGGGCGGGGCCGCGGGCGAGGTCGTCGTCCCGGCGGGCGGTCGGGCGCCGCAGGCGCGCCACCCCCAGGTCGGAGAGCACCTCACCCGCGCGCAGCAGCACCGCGCCCGCCTCGCCGTCCGGGAGGCAGGACACGTTGGCGCAGAAGTGCATCCCGTACACGAAGTAGACGTACAGGTGGCCCGCCGGACCGAACATCACGGCGTTGCGCGGGGTCCGGCCCCGGTAGCTGTGCGACGCGGGATCGTCGGCGGCGCGGTAGGCCTCGACCTCGACGACGCGGACGGCGACCGGGCCGTCGGGCGTGTCGGCCTCGAGCACCGTGCCGAGCAGGCGGGGGGCGACCTGGAGGACGTCGGCGGCGAGCTCGGCACGACTCACGAGCGGGTCCGGCACGCGGCGGATGCTACGTCGGGCTTGCACCTCACGCGGCGTGAGGTCGCATGATCGCGTCATGGACGGGACCTGGAAGGTCGGCGCGGTCGCCGAGACGAGCGGGCTGACGGTGCGCACGCTCCATCACTGGGACGAGATCGGGCTGCTCAGCCCGACGCTGCGGAGCGACGGCGGGCACCGGGCCTACACCGCGGACGACCTGGCGCGGCTGTACGTGATCCTCGTACTGCGCGATCTCGGGCTGCCGTTGGAGTCGATCCGGACGTGTCTCGCGGCGCCCGTCGACGCGCCGCGGCTGCTCACCGACCAGCTGGCGCAGCTCGACGTGACCATCGAGCAGCTCGGACGGCTGCGCGCCCGGGTCGCGGACGTCCGCGAACGGGCGGGCGCCGGGACGCACCTCGGTGACCCCCGCGAGCTGCTGACGCTCATGCGCGACGCCCGGCCGGGCGTGCAGGCACTGCTCGACCGTCATCTCGACGACGAGGAACGCGCCGCGCTCGCCGAGGGCGCCCCGCAGGCCGGACCGGCGTTGCCGTACCTGCTGGAGGTCGAGTGGCCCCAGCTCTACCGGGAGGCCGACGCCCTGCGACGTGACGGCGTCCCGACCGACGACCCACGGATGCGCCGGATCGCCACCCGCCTCGACGAGCTGTCGGCGCTCGTCGGCGGCAGCCGCGACGGGCAGCGCCCGCACGACACCGCGGGCGGCGCGACCCCGGGCAGCGGCGGGGCGCCGAGCGGGGGTGGGGTACGCCGGGCGTGGCGCGAGGACCCGGCGGCGATGTCGGGCCAGCCGGCCGAGGTCGCGGCGTCGTGGCGCGACCTCGCCGACTACGTCGAGCAGGCCAGGGCGGCGCGCCGATGAACGCCGCGACGTCGGTCCTCCCGCTCGGGCTGCCGGTGGCCGTCCTCGTCGTGCTGGCCGCCACCGGGGTGGTGGGCTGGGACGTGGTGTTCGCGGTCGTGGCCGCCGTGATCGTGCTCGCCCTCGTCCAGCGCCTGTGGCGACGGCCGCCGCCCCGGACCGACGAGCGGTACGGTCCCTGACGCGGCGCGGTGTCGTGCGCGCAGGGCCGAGGTCTGCCCGCCCGCCGCTACAGCCACTCCCGCGCTGCGGCGACGGCGGTGCGCAGGCCGTCGAGCTGCTCGGCGACGCGCGGGCCCGCGGTGCCGCCGCGGGCGTCGCGGGAGGCAATCGACCCGGCAACCGTCAGGACCTCGCGGACCTGCGGGGTGAGCGCCGGATGGACGCCGGCGAGCTCGTCGTCGGTGAGGTCCTCGAGCCCGACGCCGCGGGCCTCGGCGGCGCGGACGCAGCCCCCGGCCGCCTCGTGCGCGACGCGGAAGGGCACCCCCTGCCGGACGAGCCACTCGGCGACGTCGGTCGCCAGCGTGAAGCCCGCGGGGGCCAGCTCCGCCAGCCGGTCGGTGTGGAAGACCAGCGTCGAGACCATGCCGGCGACCGCGGGCAGCAACAGGTCGAGCTGCTCGACCGAGTCGAACAGCGGTTCCTTGTCCTCCTGCAGGTCGCGGTTGTAGGCCAGCGGCAGGCCCTTGAGCGTGGCCAGCAGCCCGGCGAGGTTCCCGATCAGCCGGCCCGCCTTGCCGCGCGCCAGCTCCGCGACGTCGGGGTTCTTCTTCTGCGGCATGATCGAGCTGCCGGTGGAGAACGCGTCGTCGAGCGTGACGTAGGAGAACTCCGCCGTCGCCCAGACGATGACCTCCTCGGCGATCCGGGACAGGTCCACGCCGATCATGGCCAGCACGAACGCCGCCTCGGCGGCGAAGTCGCGGGCGGCGGTGCCGTCGATGGAGTTCGCGGCACTCCCGTCGAAGCCCAGCTCGGCGGCGACGGCCTCGGGGTCGAGCCCCAGCGACGAGCCCGCGAGCGCACCGGACCCGTAGGGCGACACCGCGGTGCGCCGGTCCCAGTCGCGCAGCCGGTCGACGTCGCGCAGCAGCGCGTGGGCGTGCGCGGCGAGGTGGTGGCCGAGCAGCACGGGCTGGGCGTGCTGCAGATGGGTGCGCCCGGGCATCGGGGCGTCGGCGTGCGCCGTGGCCTGCTCGACGAGCGCGTCGACGACGTCGAGCACGCCCGCGCCGACGCGGCGGGCGGCGTCGCGCAGCCACATCCGGAACAGCGTCGCGACCTGGTCGTTGCGGGAGCGACCCGCACGGAGCTTGCCGCCCAGGTCGGGTCCGGCCCGCTCGATGAGGCCGCGCTCCAGCGCGGAGTGCACGTCCTCGTCGTCGGGGGCGGGGCCGAACACCCCGGTCTCGACGTCGGAGGCGAGCTTGGCCAGCGCGTCGAGCATGCCGGCGAGCTCGTCGTCGGTGAGCAGGTCCGCGGCGTGCAGCACCCGCGCGTGCGCCATCGACGCCCGCAGGTCGTAGGGCGCGAGCCGCCAGTCGAACTGCGTGGACTTGCTCAGCGCGGCCAGTGCGTCGGCGGGCCCGCCCTCGAACCGCCCGCCCCACAGCGCCATCAGTCGTTCCCGGCTTCGAGCGCGGCCTCGTCGAGCGGCCGCTCGGCGTCGGGCTCGACGTCCTCGTCGGCGGCGGCGATCGAGTCGAAACCGCCCGCGGGCAGCTCCCCGAACAGCGTGCCGTGCTCGACGAGCACCGTCCCCTGCTCCAGCGGCTGGCCTGCGTAGGCCTCCAGCTTCGCCCGGGAGTCGGCGATGTCGAGGTTGCGCATGGTGAGCTGGCCGATCCGGTCGGTCGGGCCGAACGCGGCGTTCTCGACGCGCTCCATCGACAGCCGCTCCGGGTGGTAGGAGAAGCCCTCACCCCGGGTGTCGAGGATCGAGTAGTCGTCGCCGCGGCGCAGCCGCAGCGTGACGGTGCCGGTGACCAGCGACGCGATCCAGCGCTGCACCGACTCGCGGACCATCAGCGCCTGCGGGTCGAGCCAGCGGCCCTCGTAGAGCAGCCGGCCCAGCTTGCGGCCCTCGTTGTGGTAGTTCGCGACGGTGTCCTCGTTGTGGATCGCGTTGACCAGCCGCTCGTAGGCGATGAACAGCAGCGCCATACCCGGCGCCTCGTAGATGCCGCGCGACTTGGCCTCGATGATCCGGTTCTCGATCTGGTCGGACATGCCCAGGCCGTGCCGGCCGCCGATCGCGTTGGCCTCCAGGACGAGCGCGACGTCGTCGGCGAACCGCTTGCCGTTGATCGCGACCGGGTAGCCGGCCTCGAAGGTGATCGAGACGTCCTCGGTGCCGATCTCGACCGACGGGTCCCAGAACTTGACGCCCATGATCGGCTCGACGGTCTCCAGCGACACGTCGAGGTGCTCGAGGGTCTTGGCCTCGTGCGTCGCGCCCCAGATGTTGGCGTCGGTGGAGTAGGCCTTCTCGGCGGAGTCGCGGTAGGGCAGGCCGTGGGCGGTGAGCCAGCGGCTCATCTCGTCGCGCCCGCCGAGCTCCTCGACGAAGTCGGCGTCGAGCCACGGCTTGTAGATGCGCAGCTCGGGGTTGGCCAGCAGGCCGTAGCGGTAGAACCGCTCGATGTCGTTGCCCTTGAAGGTCGAGCCGTCGCCCCAGATGTTGACGTCGTCGGCCTGCATCGCGCGGACCAGCAGCGTCCCGGTGACGGCACGGCCCAGCGGCGTGGTGTTGAAGTACGTGCGGCCGCCGCTGCGGATGTGGAACGCCCCGCACGCGAGCGCGGCGAGGCCCTCGGCGACGAGCTGCGGCTTGATGTCGACGGCGCGGGCGATCTCGGCGCCGTACTGCTTCGCGCGGGCCGGCACGCCGGAGATGTCGAGCTCGTCGTACTGGCCGAGGTCGGCGGTGTAGGTGCAGGGGATCCCGCCCTTGTCGCGCATCCAGGCCACCGCCACGGACGTGTCGAGGCCCCCGGAGAAGGCGATGCCGATGCGCTCGCCCGCGGGGAGTGAGGTCAGGACCTTGCTCACGGGTTGGGTGCTCCTTGGTCGAGGTTCAGAGGTCGCGCAGGCGGGCGACGAGCTGTGCGCCGGTGAGCGGCTCGCGCGCCACCACCATCAGGGTGTCGTCGCCGGCGACGGTGCCGACGACGTCGTGCAGGGCGGCCCGGTCGAGCGCGCTGGCCAGGTAGTGCGCCGCGCCGGGTGGGGTGCGCAGCACGGCAAGGTTGCCACTGTGGTCGGCGGAGACGAGCAGCTCCCCCAGCAACCGCGACAGCCGGGCGGTGCCGCCCTCGACCCCGCGGACGGGGCTGCCGTCCTCCGGGATGACGTAGGCCGCCGTGCCGCCGTCGGCGCCGCGCACCTTGACCGCACCGAGCTCGTCGAGGTCGCGCGACAGGGTGGCCTGGGTCGTCTCGATCCCGGCATCGGCGAGCAGCGCGAGCAGCTCCCCCTGGCTGCGCACCGCCCGGGAGGCGATCAGCTCGACGATCCTCGCCTGCCGCGTCGCCCGGGACGCGGCGCCGCTGCGCGCAACGGTCATCGTCGGGACCGCTCCGACCCCGACCGCTGCAACAGCCACGTGAGCAGGGCCTTCTGCGCGTGCAGCCGGTTCTCGGCCTCGTCCCACACGGCCGACGCCGGACCGTCGATCACGTCGTCGGTGATCTCGTCGCCGCGGTGCGCGGGCAGGCAGTGCAGCACGATCGCGTCGGCGGCGCCGCGGGCGACCAGGTCCGCGTTGAGCTGCATCGCGCGGAACGGCGCGGTCCGGTCGAGGCCGTCGTTCTCCTGGCCCATCGACACCCACGTGTCGGTGACCAGGACGTCGGCACCGTCGGCCGCGGCCTGCGGGTCGGCGACGACGTCGACGCCGCCGCCGGTCTCGGCCGCGCGGGCCTTGGCGTCGGCGAGGAACTGCGGGTGCGGGGCGAAGCCCTGCGGCGCGCAGATGCGCACGTGCAGCCCGGCCGTCGCGCCGCCGAGCAGCAGCGAGTGGGCCATGTTGTTGGCGCCGTCGCCGAAGTAGGTCAGCGTGAGCCCCGCGAGCCTGCCCTTGCGCTCGCGGATCGTCTGCAGGTCGGCCAGCACCTGGCAGGGGTGGAACTCGTCGGTCAGCGCGTTGACCACCGGCACGGTCGCCGCGGCGGCCATCTCGTCGACGCGGGTCTGCGCGCCGGTGCGCCACACGATCGCGTCGACGTAGCGCGACAGCACCCGGGCCGTGTCGGAGATCGTCTCGCCGCGGCCGAGCTGGCTCGACCCGGCGTCCATGATCAGGGGGTTGCCACCGAGCTCGGCGATGCCGACCTCGAACGACACCCTGGTCCGGGTCGAGGACTTGTCGAAGATCACCGCGACCGACCGCGGCCCCGCGAGCGGCGTGTGGGCGAACCGGTCGGCCTTCATGGCGTCGGCGAGGTCGAGGACCTCCCGCTGCTCGTCGGGGGTGAGGTCGTCGTCGCGCAGGAGGTGGCGGATCACGGTGCCGCTCCGTCGAGGATTCCGGGGAGTGCCGCCAGGAACTCGCCCGCCTGGGACTCGGTGAGGACCAGCGGCGGGGCGAGCCGGACGCGGTCGGGCACGGCGTTGTTGACGAGGAAGCCCGCGTCGCGCGCCCCGTTGGCCACATCGGCCGAGACCGGCGCGGTCAGCGCGATGCCCACGAGCAGGCCGGCGGCGTCGACGTGGTCGACCAGCGGGTGGCCGAGGCCCTCGACGCCGGTGACGATCTCCTTGCCGACGCGCGTCACGTGGTCGAGCAGGCCGTCGGACTCGATCGTCGACAGCACCGCGAGCGCGGCGGCGCAGCTGATCGGGTTGCCGCCGAACGTCGTGCCGTGGTGACCGGGTTCGAGCAGCTCACCTGCCGCGCCGATGCCGATGCAGGCGCCGATCGGCAGCCCGCCGCCGAGCCCCTTCGCGAGGGTCACGACGTCGGGGACGACGCCCAGGGGCTGGTGGGCGAACCAGGCACCGGTGCGGCCGATACCGGTCTGCACCTCGTCGAGGACCAGCAACGCCCCCCGCTCGGCCGTGATCTCGCGGGCGGCCCGCAGGTAGCCCTCCGGCGGGATGATCACCCCGGCCTCACCCATGATCGGTTCGAGCACCACCGCGGCGGTGTCGGAGTCGACGGCCTGGTCGAGCGCGTCGACGTCGCCGTACGGGATGTGCGAGACGCCGGCCGGCATCGGCTCGAACGGCGCCCGCTTCGCCGGCTGTCCGGTGAGTGCGAGCGCGCCCATCGTGCGGCCGTGGAACGCGTTCTCCGCGGCGATGATGTTCAGCCGGCCGGTGCGCCGCGCGATCTTGAACGCGGCCTCGTTGGCCTCGGCCCCCGAGTTGCCGAACAGCACGCGCGCACCGGGGACGCCGAGCAGCTCCAGGAGCTTCTCCGCCAGCGCGAGCGCCGGCTCGTTGACGTAGAGGTTCGACGTGTGGCCCAGCGTCGAGACCTGGCGGGTGACCGCCTCCACGACGGCCGGGTGGGCGTGCCCGAGCGCGTTGACGGCGATGCCGCCCAGCAGGTCGAGGTAGCGTCGGCCGTCGGCGTCCCAGACCTCGGCGCCCTGGCCGCGCACCAGCGCGAGCGGCGGGGTGCCGTAGTTGTTCATCATCGCGGCCTGCCACCTGTCGGCGTAGGTCCGCGTCGATCCTGTCTCGGTCATGGGATCACCATCGTTCCGACTCCCTCGGACGTGAACACCTCGAGCAGCACCGAGTGCGGTACCCGCCCGTCGATCACGTGTGCCTGGCCGACCCCGTCGCGCACCGCCCGCAGGCAGGCCTCCATCTTCGGCGCCATGCCGCTCTCCAGCGTCGGGAGCATCGGCTCCAGCTGGTCGGCGGTGAGCTCGCTGATGATCGAGTCGGGGTCGGGGTAGTTCGCGTAGAGCCCCTCGACGTCGGTGAGCACCACGAGCTTCGCGGCGTCGAGGGCGCCGGCGAGCGCCGCGGCGGCGCTGTCGGCGTTGATGTTGTAGACCTGCCCGTCGACGTCGGGTGCCACGCCGGCGACGACCGGGATGCGCCCGGCGGCGACGATGTCGAGCACCGCGTCGGGGTTGACCGCGACGACGTCGCCGACCAGCCCGATGTCGACCGGTTCGCCGCCGACGAGCGCCGTGCGCTTCTCCGCGGTGAACATCCCCGCGTCCTCGCCGGACAGCCCGACGGCGTACGGCCCGTGCTGGTTGATCAGCCCGACGAGCTCGCGCCCGACCTGGCCGACGAGCACCATGCGCACGACGTCCACGGTCTCGGGCGTGGTGACCCGCAGGCCGCCGCGGAACTCCCCCGGCAGCCCGAGGCGGTCGAGCATCGCGCTGATCTGCGGGCCGCCGCCGTGCACGACGACCGGGTGGATGCCGGCCAGCCGCAGGAACACCATGTCCTGGGCGAAGGCCTGCTTGAGCTCGTCGTCGATCATCGCGTTGCCGCCGTACTTGACGACGACGATCTTGTCGTGGAAGCGCTGCAGCCACGGCAGCGCCTCGGCGAGCACGCCCGCCTTCTCACCGGCGCGCTTGAGCCGCGCGGCGGCGGCGCCCGGTTCAGGAGGGGTAGGCACTGTTCTCCTCCACGTAGGCGTGCGAGAGGTCGGTGGTGAGGATCTCCCCGGCGCCGTCGCCCAGTCCCAGGGCGATGTCGACGACGATGTCCGGGCCGGACAGGTCGGCGTCGGTGCGCCCGCCCGCCGCGACGCCGCCCGTGCACAGCCGGACACCGTTGATCGTGATGTCGATGCGGTCGGGGTCGACGTGCGCGTCGGAGTAGCCGACGGCGGCCGCGACCCGGCCCCAGTTGCCGTCGGACCCGAACAGCGCGGTCTTGACCAGCGAGTCGCGCGCGACCGTCCGGGCGACGACGACGGCCTCGTCCTCGGTCCGCGCGCCGGTGACCCGCACGACAATCCGCTTGGTGACGCCCTCGGCGTCGGCCTGCATCTGCCGGGCCAGGTCGCGGCAGACCGCGGTGACGGCCGCGGTCAGCGCCTGCGCGTCGGCCCGCACCCCGGACGCGCCGGAGGCGAGCAGCAGGACGGTGTCGTTGGTCGACATCGACCCGTCGACGTCGAGCCGGTCGAAGCTGACGCGGACCGCGGCCCGCAGCACCTCCTCCAGCGAGTCCGGGTCGACGACGGCGTCGGTGGTGACGACCGAGAGCATCGTCGCCATCGACGGCGCGATCATCCCGGCGCCCTTCGTGAGGCCGCCGACGCTCCACCCCGCGGGGTCGACGTGCACGGCCTGCTTGGCGACGGTGTCGGTCGTCATGATCGCGGTGGCGGCCGCGAGCGCCGCGTCGCCCGACGTGTCGAGCGCTGCCGAGGCCTTCTCCACGCCGGCGAGGACGACCTCGCGCGGCAGTTGCTTGCCGATCAGCCCGGTCGAGCAGACGGCGACGTCGATCGCGCCGCAGTCCAGCAGCTCGGCGGCCTTCTCGGCCGTCGCGTGGGCGACCTGGAAGCCCTCGGGACCGGTGCAGGCGTTGGCCCCGCCGGAGTTGAGGACGACAGCGGTGAGTGTGCCGGTGGTGAGTACCTGCTGGGACCAGAGGACGGGCGCGGCCTTGACCTTGTTGCGGGTGAAGACACCTGCCGCGTGGTGCTCGGGCCCGTCGTTGACGACGAGCGCGAGGTCGAGCGCGCCGGAGGCCTTGAGCCCGGCGGCGACGCCCGCGGCCCGGAACCCGCGCGGGGTGGTGACGGTCATGTCGGAAGTCCTTCGGGGAGCGTACTGATCAGGGAGCGACGCCGGTGAGCGGCAGCCCGGCCGTCTCGGGCAGGCCGAGCGCGATGTTCATGCACTGCACGGCCGCGCCCGCGGTGCCCTTGGCCAGGTTGTCGACCACGGCGGCGACGACCAGCCGCCGCGCCGCGACGTCGACGGCGACCTGCAGGGTGACGGCGTTCGACCCCAGCACGGCGCCCGTCGTGGGCCACTGGCCCACGGGCAGCAGGTGCACGAACGGCTCGTCGGCGTAGGCCTTCTCGTAGACCGCGCGGGCGGCGTCGGCGGCGCCGGCCGGGTCGACGTCGGCGGCGAGCGCGGCCGAGCAGGAGGCGAGGATGCCACGCGGGAGCGGGGCGAGCACCGGGGTGAAGCTCACGGCCACGGGGCCGCCCGTCGCATGCGAGAGGTTCTGGGCGATCTCGGGGGTGTGCCGGTGCGCGCCGCCGACGCCGTAGACCGACAGCGACCCCATCACCTCGGAGCCGAGCAGGTGCGGCTTGGGCGACTTGCCCGCGCCCGACGTCCCGGACACCGCCGTGATGACGACCTCGCGCTCGACGAGACCCGCCACCAGCGCCGGGGCCAGCGCGAGGCTGGAGACCGTCGGGTAGCAGCCGGGAACGGCGACGCGCCTGGTGCCGCGCAGCGCGTCGCGCCCGCCGGGCAGCTCGGGCAGCCCGTAGGGCCAGTTCGGGGAGTGCGGGCCGCCGTACCACTTCTCCCAGTCGTCCGCGTCGGCGAGCCGGTGGTCGGCCCCGCAGTCGACGACGAGCACGTCCTCGCCCAGCTGGGCGGCGATCTCGGCGGAGTGCCCGTGCGGCAGCGCGAGGAAGACGACGTCGTGCCCCGCGAGGTTCTCGACGGTCGTCTCGGCGAGCACCCGGTCGGCCAGCGGGAGCAGGTGCGGCTGCAGCTCCCCCAACCGGGTCCCGGCGTTCCCGCCCGCGCTCACCGTCCCGATCTCCACGTCGGGATGGGCGAGCAGCAGCCGGAGCAGCTCGCCTCCCGCGTACCCGCTCGCGCCCGCCACCGCTGCCCTGATCATGTGCATGAGTATGCACGTCGACGAATTCAGATGCAACGCGTTTCGTCGGTGCGCGGCCGTAGTGTGCGCCACGTGACCGACGCGCCCGTCACCGCCACCCCCACCCCGGCCGTCCCGGCCCCGCTCGCCGCTGCCGCGGCCGCGCTGGTCGAGGCCGTCCGCACCGGGCTGGCGCAGCTCGGCGATCCCGTCGCGGCCGCCGCCATGCAGCGCTACATGAAATCGGAGATGCCGTTCCACGGCGTCCCCGCCCCGGCGCGCGAGACGCTCCTGCGCCGGCTCGTCGACGAGCATCCCCTCGACGGGAGCGGACCGGGCGGTGGGGAGGTCGGGGCCGCGGCCGACGCGCTGTGGGACGGGGCGACCCGGCGCGAGGAGCGCTACCTCGCGTCGGGGCTGGTCGGGCACCGCCGCTACGCGCGGCTCGTCGACGTCTCCTGGGTGCCGCGGCTGCGGCACTGGATCGTCACCGGGGCGTGGTGGGACCACGTCGACGAGATCGCGTCGCGGCGCGTGGGAGCGCTCCTGCGCGCCCATCCCGCCGAGCTGACCCCCGTGGTGCGGGCCTGGTCGACCGACCCCGACCCGTGGCTGCGCCGCACCTCGATCATCTGCCAGCTGCAGGCCAAGGGCGACACCGACCTCGACCTCCTCACCGACGCGATCGAGGCCAGCATCGACGACCGGGACTTCTTCCTGCGCAAGGGCATCGGCTGGGCGCTGCGCCAGCATGCCCGCACCGACCCGGGCTGGGTGCGCGCGTTCGTCGACGCGCACCCGCAGCTGTCGCCGCTGTCCCGGCGGGAGGCGCTCAAGCGCCTCTGACATCCGTCCGAACCGGCCCGACGGCCGCACCGCGCGTCCCGCGCGACTGCGGCGTCCTGTCCCCTTCCGCGGCCAGGCCGAGGAGGACGGCGCCCGGTGGAGCCGCTCGACCGGCCCCGTCAGCCCCGCAGCTCCGCGCCCGTGCGGCTGCCGGCGAGCGCCACCGCCGCGTCGCGTGCGGCGTTGGCCTCCTCGCTGGTCAGCGTCCGGTCGTCGGCCCGGAAACGCAGCGAGAACGCCAGCGAGCGCCGGCCCTCCCCCACCTGCGCACCGCTGTAGACGTCGAAGAGCCGGACCTCCTCGAGCAGCTCGCCGCCACCCTCCTCCAGCGCGTCGGCGACGTCGGCCACCGGCACGTCGTCGGGGGTCACCAGCGCGACGTCGACGGCGACCGGCGGGTACGGCGACACGCGCGGGACCGGCCGCGGGTCGGTCAGCGGGACCAGGTCGAGATCGAGCTCCATCGCGCACGTCCGCGGCGGCAGCCCCAGTGCCTCGACGACCTTGGGGTGCAGCTCGCCGGCGTGACCGACCGGGAAGTCGCCGACGCGCAGCACCGCGGTGCGCCCCGGATGGAACGGGGCGAGCTCGCCCTTGGTCACGCGCAGCTCGACGCCCGCGACCCGGCCGACCAGCCGCGCGGCCTCGACCGCGTCGGCCCAGCCGGCCTCGCGGCCCGGGCCCCACCAGCCGCGCGGCTCGCGCTCACCGGCGAGGACGACGGCGACGTGCTGCGGCTGGGCGGGCAGCGCGGCGTCGATCTGGGCGTACTCGGCGGCGCTCGGCCGCACCCGGACTCCGGGCTCGGGCATCGCGACGGGCTGCGCGTGCGGCAGCACGACCTGCCCGACGTGGAACAGCGCGACGTCGTCGAGGCCACGGGACCGGTTGCGCACCACGGCGTCCAGCAGGCCCGGCAGCAGCGTCGTCGCCAGCGAGCCGCGCTCGGCGTCGAGCGGGTTGACGACCGTGACGGTGCGCCGGCGCACGTCGTCGGCGGCCAGCCCGAACGCGTCCCACACGGCATCGCCGACGAACGGGAACGGCAGCACCTCGACGTAGCCCGCCTCCGCCAACGCCCGCGACACCGCGCGGCGGCGTCGCTGCGCCGCGGTCAGGCCGCGGCCCGCGGGGGCCGACGGGAGCACCGACGGGATGACGTCGAGGCCCTCGAGCCGCAGCACCTCCTCGACGAGGTCGGCCGCCATCGCGAGGTCGGGCCGCCACGACGGCGGCGTGGCGACGACGACGCCCTTGCCGTCGGGGCCCGTCTCCAGCTCGACGGTCGCGCCGATCTGGGTCAGCCGCTGCACGGTCGCGCCGCGGGCGTACGCCACACCCGCGGTGCGGTCGGGCAGGTCCAGCGCCATGCGCACCGGGGCGGGCACCGGCGCCGCGCCGACGTCGGTGCGGCCGGCGACGATCGTGCCGCCGCCGTGCTCCACGAGCAGCTGCGCGGCGCGCTCGGCCGCGACGGGCGGCAGCTGCGCGTCGACGGCCCGCTCGAAACGCCGCGAGGCCTCGCTGGGCAGCTTGTGCCGGCGCGCGCCGCGCGCGATCGTCGCCGGGTCGAAGTGCGCGGCCTCGATGAGCACGTCGATCGTCGCGCCCGGCTCGTGCGTCTCCGGGATCTCGGTGCTCGCGCCGCCCATGACGCCCGCCAGGCCGATCGGGCCCGAGTCGTCGGTGATGAGCAGGTCGTCGGGGTCGAGCGCGCGCTCGGCGTCGTCGAGCGTGCGCAGCTTCTCCCCGGCCCGGGCCCTGCGCACCACGATCGGGCCCTGCAGCCGCGACGCGTCGTAGGCGTGCAACGGCTGGCCGAGCTCGATCATCACGTAGTTGGTGACGTCGACGGTCAGCGAGATCGGGCGCATCCCCGCCGCCAGCAACCGGCGGCGCAGCCACCACGGGCTGGGCGCGTTCGGGTCGACCCCGGTGACGCGGCGGGCGACGAAGCGCGGGCAGCCCTCGGCGTCGTCGAGCCGCACCGGCCAGGACTCGGCCGCCTCGGCGGGCACCGCGACGCGCGCGGCCGGATCGGTGAAGTCGCGCCCCAACGACGCGGCCAGCTCGCGGGCCAGGCCGCGGACCGAGAAGCAGTACCCGCGGTCGGGCGTCACGTTCAGCTCGATCACCGGGTCGTCGATGCCCAGGACCGGGCGGGCGTCGTCGCCGGGGACGGCGGTGCCCTCGGGCAGCACGAGGATGCCGGCGTGGTCGGACCCGATGCCCAGCTCGCGGGCCGAGGCGATCATCCCGTCGGAGACGTGCCCGTACGTCTTGCGCGCGGCGATGGCGAACCCGCCGGGCAGGACGCTGCCCGGCAGCGCGACGACGACCAGGTCACCGACGACGAAGTTGCGGGCGCCGCACACGATGCCGCGCGAGCCACCGCCCGTCCCGCCCGCCGGGTCGTCGCCCGCCGGGTCGTTGTGCTCGTCGCCCACGTCGACCCGGCAGTAGCGGATCGGCTTCTTGAACTCGGTGAGCTCGGTGATCTCCAGGACCCGGCCGACGACGAGCGGTCCGGTGATCTCCTCGGCGCGGTGGACGTCCTCGATCTCGAGGCCGACCCGCACGAACGCCTCGCCGATCTCGTCGGCGTCGGCGGGCAGGTCGCCCTCGACGTGGTCGGCCAGCCAGGACACGGGGACGCGCACGAGTTCTCCAGGATTCTGCGGTGGTGTTCGCGGGGGTGGCGGGGTCAGACCCCGAAGGCCCGGCTGAAACGGACGTCGCCCTCGACCATGTCACGCATGTCGGGCAGGCCGTTGCGGAACTGCAGCGTCCGTTCCAGCCCCATGCCGAACGCGAACCCGGAGTACACCTCGGGGTCGACACCGGCCGAGAGCAGGACGTTGGGGTTCACCATGCCGCAGCCGCCCCACTCGACCCAGCCGGCGCCGCCCTTCTTCTCCGGGAACCAGACGTCGACCTCGGCCGACGGCTCGGTGAAGGGGAAGTACGACGGGCGCAGCCGCGTCCGCGAGTCCGCGCCGAACATCGCGCGGGCGAACGCGTCGAGCGTGCCCTTGAGGTGGGCCATCGTGATCCCCTTGTCGACGGCGAGGCCCTCGACCTGGTGGAACACGGGCGTGTGGGTGGCGTCGAGCTCGTCGGTGCGGAACGTCCGCCCCGGGCACACGACATAGACGGGCAGCTCCCGCTCCAGCAGCGCGCGGACCTGCACCGGGGAGGTGTGGGTGCGCAGCACCAGCGTCGAGGACGCGGTGTCGACCTTCCCGGTCTCGTGGTCCTCACGCAGGTAGAACGTGTCCTGCATGGTGCGGGCGGGGTGGTCCTTGCCGAAGTTCAGGGCGTCGAAGTTGAGCCAGGACGCCTCGACCTCCGGGCCCTCGGCGATCTCCCAGCCCATCGCGACGAACACGTCGCCGATCTGCTCGGCGATCTGGGTGATCGGGTGCCGGGCGCCCCGCGGTGTGCGGTCCCACGGCAGCGTGACGTCGACGGACTCCTCGACGAGGACCCGCGCGTCGCGCTCGGCGACCAGGACCTCGCGCCGGGCGTCGAACGCCTCCTGCACGCGGACCCGCGCCGCGTTGACCCGCTTGCCCGCCTCGGCCCGCTGGGGTCCCGGCAGCGAACCCAGCTCGCGACGGGCCAGCAGCAGCGGCGCCTTGTCGCCCAGGTGCGCCGGCCGCACGGCCGCGAGCGCGGCCAGGTCGGGGGCCGCGGCGAAGGCGGCGATCGCGGCGTCCGCCGCGGCGTCGAGGGTGGCGGCGTCGAGCGGGCCGGCGGCCGTGCCGTCCCCGGCCGGGGCCTTCTCCTGCGTGCTGTCACTCATGGTGGCGCCGATCCTAGGCGCGGGGCCGTCGGGCCCTCAGCCCGACCTGCGCATCCCCGCCGGATCCGCACCCTGCCGCCGGGTCCTGGCTGCGACCGAGCCGTAGAGGCAGATCGCGGCGGCGGTAGCCAGGTTGAGGCTCTCGGCGCGGCCGTGGATCGGGACCGACACCCGGTGGTCGGCGGCGGCGAGCACCTCGTCGGGGACGCCGTGGGCCTCGTTGCCGAACACCCAGGCGACCCGGCCGCCCAGTACGGCGTCCGCCGCGGGGTCGTGCAGGTCCAGCTCACCGTGCGCGTCGGCGGCCAGCAGGACGAGCCCGGCGGCACGGCACGCGGCGAGCACCGCGCCCGCGTCGCGGTCACGGGCGAGCGGCAGATGGAAGACGCTGCCGGTCGAGGCGCGGACGGCCTTCCCGTTGTGCGGGTCGACGGTGTCGCCCGCGAGCAGCACGGCGTCGGCGCCCGCGGCGTCGGCGCACCGGACCACGGTGCCGACGTTGCCCGGGTCGGCGACACCGACGAGCACGGCCACCAGCTGCGGCGCAGCACCCAGCGCCTGCGGGAGCGGAACGTCGAGCAGGTCGCAGACCGCGACGAGGCCCTGCGGGGTGACGGTGTCGGACAGGCTCGCGGCGGCGCCGTCGGTGACGTCGACGACGCGGGCCCCCGCAGTACGGGCGGCGGCGACGAGCTCGGGATGGCGCTGCGCGGCGTCGGTGGTCACGAACAGCTCGTGGACGGCCTGCGGCGCGGCCAGCGCCTCGCGGACGGCCTGGGCGCCCTCGACGAGGAAGCGACCGGCCCGTTCACGACCCGCGCGCCGCAGCAGCTTCCGGGCTGCCGCGACGCGCGGGGTGCGTTCTGTTCCGAGCACGGGCTCGCTCAGGCGGCGTTGCCGTCCTGCGCGCCCTGGGCCGGGACGTTGGCCCTGGCCAGCTCGACCAGAGCGGTGAAGGCGGCCGGGTCGCTGATCGCGAGCTCCGACAGGTTCTTGCGGTCGACCTCGACACCCGCGGCCTTGAGGCCCTGGATGAAGCGGTTGTAGGTCATGCCGTTGGCGCGGGCGCCCGCGTTGATGCGGGTGATCCACAGCTGCCGGAACTCGCCCTTCTTGGCGCGACGGTCCCGGTAGGCGTAGTTCAGCGAGTGGAGCATCTGCTCCTTCGCCTTGCGGTACAGGCGGGAACGCTGGCCCCGGTATCCGCTCGCCGCCTCGAGGGTGGTGCGGCGCTTCTTCTGGGCGTTGACCGCGCGCTTCACGCGTGCCATGGGTGTGGTCCTGTCTCTCGGTCGGCCGGTCCGGGCGAGCGTGGTCGCCGGCGTCGGCCGGGGTCAGCGGGGTCGGTGGCTCAGCGCCCGAGCAGCTTCTTGACGCGCTTCACGTCGGCCTTGGCCACGGGCACGGTGCCCGACAGGTCGCGGGTCTCCTTGCTCGACTTGACCTCGAGCCGGTGGCGCAGACCCGTCTGCTGCCGGCGGAGCTTGCCGCTGCCGGTCACCTTGATCCGCTTCGAGATACCGCTGTGGGTCTTGTTCTTGGGCATGGCTGATCCGTTCACGTGTGACGTCCGGGGACGTCGGTGGGGGCGTGCGGTGGTCGGCGGAGCGGGCCGGTCAGGCCTGCGACTCGTCGGCCGGGGCGGCGTCGCCCGCAGCGTCGGCACCCGCGCCGTCGGCCGCCGCGTTGTCGGCGTGGGCCGGGCGCTTGGCCGGCTTCTTGAGCGGAGCGATCACCATCGTCATGTTGCGGCCGTCCTGCTTCGGCGCGGCCTCGACGACCCCCAGGTCCACGACGTCCTCGGCCAGTCGCTGCAGCAGCCGGAACCCCAGCTCGGGGCGGGACTGCTCGCGGCCGCGGAACATGATCGTCACCTTGACCTTGTTCCCACCCTCGAGGAAGCGCACGACGTTGCGCTTCTTGGTCTCGTAGTCGTGGGTGTCGATCTTCGGCCGGAGCTTCTGCTCCTTGATCACCGTGAGCTGCTGGTTGCGGCGGGACTCGCGGGCCTTCTGCGCGCTCTCGTACTTGAACTTGCCGAAGTCCATGAGCTTGCAGACGGGCGGCCGGGCCTGGGCCGCGACCTCGACGAGGTCGAGCTCGGCCTCCTGCGCCAGCCGCAGGGCGTCCTCGATACGCACGATGCCGACCTGTTCGCCGTTCGGCCCGACGAGCCGGACCTCGGGAACTCGGATGCGGTCGTTGATGCGCGTCTCTGTGCTGATGGGGTCTCCTCGTATAGACGTCGTGTGCTCGGCGACGACAAGAGAGACCCGGGATTCGACGACGAGGCGGACGGCATGCGCCGCCTCGGCATCGGACCTGGACCCGGCCACCTGGGGTGACTGCGGGTGGGAGCGGGGCTCCACTTGATCGCCCTGACACGGTGTTGCTGATCCGCGCTGCGAACAGCGCGAAAAAGTCAACGCGCGACAGGGTGGTCGCATTCCGAAGGGTACACGCCCCCTCCCACCGGGTCACCCGGGGTCGGTGCCGGGTCCGAGGCCCCGGGCGACACCGACCCCGACACCGACCCCGCACCCCTGGCCGGACGACGGGCGAGCGCGATCGCGGCGGCGTCGTCGAGTCGTCCACCTGCGGCGAGACGGGCGCGGCGCAGGTCCGGGAGGTGGAGTCGCGAGCGCCCGGCGCAGCCGCGCGACGAGCGTGGGCACCGCGGCCGCCGGGTCGCCCGGCGCGGCCTCGACCCGCACGAGGTCGACGAGCCGGTCGATCGGGGGCCCCACCCGGAAACTGCCCGACGGCATGTGCCATCCACGGACCGCGGCCACCGGAACCGTGATGCGGCCCGACACGCTGCGCCGCTACGCGTCCGAGGCCGGATTCGCCGACGACGACGTGCTCGACGTCGACGACGACTTCTTCCGCCTCTACCGGCTCGTCCCCCGACGAGTCCGCACGACCTGCCGCACCGATCGGTCACGGCCGGTGCGGCGGCCGGTCAGCTCGCCGCCGCGGCCTTCCGGCGGGCGGGCCTGCGGACCTTCTTCGGCACCTCGGGCGTCACCAGACCGCGCAGGAACTGCCCGGTGTAGCTCCCCTCGACGGCCGCGACCTGCTCCGGCGTTCCCTCCGCGACGACCGTGCCACCGCCCGAGCCGCCCTCGGGGCCCATGTCGACGACCCAGTCCGCGGTCTTGATGACGTCGAGGTTGTGCTCGATGACGACGACCGAGTTGCCCTTGTCGACCAGTCCGTTGATCACCAGCAGCAGCTTGCGGATGTCCTCGAAGTGCAGGCCGGTCGTCGGCTCGTCGAGGATGTAGATGGTCCGGCCGTTGGACCGCTTCTGCAGCTCGCTCGCGAGCTTGACGCGCTGCGCCTCACCGCCCGACAACGTCGGCGCGGGCTGGCCCAGCCGGACGTAGCCGAGACCCACGTCGACCAGCGTTTTCAGGTAACGGCTGATCGAGGAGATCGGCTCGAAGAACTCGGCGGCCTCCTCGATCGGCATGTCGAGGACGTCGGCGACCGTCTTGCCCTTGTAGTGGACCTCGAGGGTCTCCCGGTTGTACCGGGCGCCGTGGCAGACCTCGCAGGGCACGTACACGTCGGGCAGGAAGTTCATCTCGATCTTGATCGTGCCGTCGCCGGAGCACGCCTCGCAGCGGCCGCCCTTGACGTTGAAGGAGAACCGCCCGGCCTGGTAGCCGCGCACCTTGGCCTCGGTCGTCGACGCGAACAGCGTGCGGATCTTGTCCCACACGCCGGTGTAGGTGGCAGGGTTGGAGCGCGGGGTGCGTCCGATCGGCGACTGGTCGACCCGGACGAGCTTGTCGAGCTCCTCGACCCCGTTGATCCGGGTGTGCCGGCCGGGCACCTGGCGGGCACCGTTGAGCCGGTTCGCGAGCACGGTCGCGAGGATGTCGTTGACCAGGGTGGACTTGCCCGACCCGGAGACACCGGTGACGGCGACGAGCCCGCCGAGCGGGATCTCGACGTCGATCCCCCGCAGGTTGTGCTCCCGGGCGCCGACGACCGTGAGCGTCCGCTTGCGGTCGAGCGGGCGGCGCCGGGCCGGCACCGGGATGCTCCGGCGACCCGACAGGTAGGCGCCGGTCAGCGACGTGTCGTGCGACTCGAGGCCTGCGACCGATCCGCTGTGGACGATGTGGCCGCCGTGCTCGCCCGCGCCCGGTCCGATGTCGACGGCCCAATCGGCCGCGCGGATCGTGTCCTCGTCGTGCTCGACGACGATCAGTGTGTTGCCGAGGTCGCGCAGCCGGGTCAGCGTGTCGATCAGCCGGCGGTTGTCGCGCTGGTGCAGGCCGATCGACGGCTCGTCGAGCACGTAGAGCACGCCGACCAGGCCGGACCCGATCTGCGTCGCGAGCCGGATCCGCTGCGCCTCGCCGCCGGAGAGCGTGCCGGCGGCGCGGTCGAGCGAGAGGTAGTCGAGCCCGACGTCGAGCAGGAAGCCGAGCCGCGCCTGCACCTCCTTGAGGACCCGGCCGGCGATCATCGCCTGGCGCGCGTCGAGGACCATCCCGTCGAGGAACGCCGAGCACTCGGCCACCGACATCGCCGAGACCTCGGCGATCGACCGATCGCCCTGGTCGCGGTGCTCGAGCGTGACGGCGAGGACCTCGGGCTTGAGCCGCGCGCCCTTGCAGGCGGGGCAGGGCACGTCGCGCATGTAGCCCTCGTAGCGCTCGCGCTGCGACTCCGACTCCGTCTGGTCGAGCCGGCGCTCCAGGAACGGGATGACGCCCTCGAAGTTCGCGTAGTAGCTGCGCTCCCGGCCGTACCGGTTGCGGTAGCGGACGTGGACCTGGTCGTCGGTGCCGTGCAGGACGGCCTTGCGGGCCGCGTCGTCGAGCTTGCGCCACGGGGTGTCCATCCGGAACCCGATGGTGCCGGCCAGCCCGCCCAGCAGCCGCCCGAAGTACTCCGAGGTGTGCCCGCCCGCCCAGGGCGCGATCGCGCCGTCGGCCAGGCTCTTCTCGGGGTCGGGGACGACGAGCTCGGGGTCGACCTCCTTCTTCGTGCCGATGCCGCTGCAGGTCGGGCACGCGCCGTAGGGCGAGTTGAAGGAGAACGTGCGGGGCTCGAGCTCGTCGAGGCCCAGCGGGTGGCCGTTGGGGCACGCCATCCGTTCGGAGAAGCGGCGCTCCCGCTGCGGGTCGCCGGCCTCCAGGTCGACGAACTCGAGCACGACGAGCCCGTCGGCCAGGCGCAGCGCCGTCTCGACCGAGTCGGTGAGCCGCTGCTTCGACGACGGCCGCACGACCAGCCGGTCGACGACCACCGCGATGTCGTGCTTCTCCTGCTTCTTGAGCTTCGGCGGGTCGGACAACGGGTGCACCGTGCCGTCGACGAGCACCCGCGAGTAGCCCTGCGCCTGCAGGGTGGTGAACAGGTCGACGAACTCGCCCTTGCGGGTGCGCACGACGGGCGCCAGCACCTGGAAGCGGGTGCCCTCCGTCATGGCGAGGACCTGGTCGACGATCTGCTGCGGCGTCTGCTTCTCGATGACGTGCCCGCACACCGGGCAGTGCGGGACGCCCGCGCGCGCGTAGAGCAGCCGCAGGTAGTCGTAGACCTCGGTGATCGTGCCCACCGTCGAGCGGGGGTTGCGGTTCGTCGACTTCTGGTCGATCGACACCGCCGGGGAGAGCCCCTCGATGAAGTCGACGTCGGGCTTGTCCATCTGGCCGAGGAACTGCCGGGCGTACGCCGACAGCGACTCGACATAGCGCCGCTGGCCCTCGGCGAAGATCGTGTCGAACGCCAGGCTCGACTTCCCCGAGCCGGACAGGCCCGTGAACACCACGAGGCTGTCGCGCGGGATGTCGAGATCGACCCCGCGCAGGTTGTGCTCGCGCGCGCCTCGCACGACGAGACGATCCGCCACGGTGTGCCCCTCCCGACGGCTCCTGGACCCTGATACCCGGATCTCGTTCACCGGACCCGTCGACATCCCCGCCCATGCTAGGCGGGGGGTCCGACAGGAACCGCTCGCCCGGCGGCCGTCCGGTGGGTGGTCCGCGGCGCGCGCCGAGCCGTGCGCGCGCGGGCCGCCGACACGGGCCGCGGTGTCGTCGTGTCCAACGCCCCGGCCGCCGCGGATCATCCGTGGGACGTCCCACCGGACCGGGAGCCCGACCAGAGTCGCACACATGTTCGACGGCCCGCGCGGCGGGGCGCCCGCCGCTGTCACCCCGCCGCTGTCACCCCGCCGCTGTCACCCCTCCGTCGTCACCCGGCCGCTGGCACCCCGCCGATGTCACCCGGCCGATGTCACCCGCCGGGTCGGCCTGCCGGGTCGCCGCCGCGGACGTCGACGCCGAGGTCACCGCCGCTAAGGTTTCCGCCGTGGACGTCCTCGACGAGTACACCGGTCACACCGACCCCGGCGGCGCGGCCATCCGCCGCGACCTCGGCCCGCTGACGATCTCCAAGGTCTCGGTCGGCCCCATGGACAACAACGCCTACCTGCTGGTCTGCACGGCCACGCACGAGGCGCTGCTGATCGACGCGGCGAACGAACCGGAGCGGATCGCCGATCTCGTGGGCAGCGGGCCCGACCGGCCGGAGCTCCGCCACCTCGTCACGACGCACCGGCACGACGACCACTGGCAGGCGCTCGGGGCCGTCGCGGGCATGTTCCAGACGCGCCAGATCGCCCATCCGCTCGACGCGCCGTCGCTGCCGATCCCGATGGACGAGGTCGTCGAGGACGGCGACACGATCGCGTTCGGCGAGATCGAGCTCGAGGTCATCCACCTGCGCGGGCACACACCCGGCTCGATCGCGCTGCTCTACCGCGGCGCCGACGGACCCCACCTGTTCACCGGCGACTCGCTGTTCCCCGGTGGCCCGGGCAAGACGTGGTCGGCCGAGGACTTCGGCTCGCTCGTGGGCGACCTGGAGGCCCGGGTCTTCGGTCCGCTGCCCGACGAGACGTGGTTCTACCCGGGCCACGGCGACGACTCGACGCTCGGCCGCGAGCGCCCGAGCCTGCCGGAGTGGAAGGCCCGCGGCTGGTAGCGGCGCCCGGCCACCGGGCGGCGACGAGGTCTCGTCGACCGGAGGCCCGCGCGACGCGCGCGACCGGAGATCGGCCGGGTGCGACGATGGGCGCATGACGCAGGGCGATGTCCAGGACGGCACCCGTGAACGCATCGAGGTCGCGCGGACGATCCCGGCCGAGCCGTCGGCGATCTTCGCGGTGCTCACCGACCCGCGCGGCCACGTCGCGATCGACTCCTCGGGGATGCTCATGGGCGCGTCCGGCGAGCGCGTCACGGCGTCGGGCGACACGTTCGTCGTCCACATGGACCGGGAGGCGCTCGGCGACGTGCCGCTCGGGCAGTACGACGTCACGGTCACGATCGGCACGTTCGAGCCCGACCGGGAGATCTCCTGGACGATCGTCGGGGTCGTGCGCCCGCCGATCGGGCACGTCTACGGCTACCGGCTCCAGCCGACCGAGGGCGGCACCCGCGTCGTCTCCTACTACGACTGGTCCGGCATCGACCCGGTCTGGCGGGCACGCGACATCTTCCCGGTGATCTCCGAGTCGGCGCTCAAGGCGACGCTGGGCATCCTCCACCGGACCGTCGCGCCGCGCTGACCGCCCGCTCGCACACCCTGTTCACCATCCTGCGCCGGGTCGCCACGGCGTACCTGCTACTGCTGGCGATCAAGACGCCGTGGTCGGCGTGGCGCGGCGGCCGCACGCCGACGGGGGCGGTCCCGAGACGGCCGGGTTCCGGGTTCCGGGTTCCGCCGGTTCCGCGTGGGCTTCCTGTCCACTGTGTGGCGCACGCCGCCGAGTAGCCCCCGGCCGCCGAGAGCGCGCGGTGGCACAGCCGCACCGGATGCTCGCGCGCAGAGATCGACCGTTGACCCTGCGTGATCGACGGTGCCGTACGTCACGTCCACTCGCCCGTTCGAACATGCGGACCCGGGCGCCGCATCCATAGAGTGTCCACATCGACCGCGCGACGCCCCCGTTCAGCGTCGCCGCGTCGGGACACGTCGGGGTCTCGGACACGTGGCGAGGGGCAGGATTCGGGTGCGGCGGGCAGGCGGCGCGCGGCGACGGTGGGGACTGGCCGGCAAGGTGCTGGTCACGGTGGTCTCCGTCGTCGTACTGACGGCGGCGGGGTACGGCTGGTCGACGTTCCGCGCGCTCGCGGGCTCGATCGTCACCAGCGACGTGCTCTCGGACGGCACCACGGCGAGCGGGAGCCCCTCCCGGACGATCACGGCCCTGCTCGTCGGCGTCGACAGCCGGACCGACGCGCAGGGCCGCCCGCTGCCGCAGGACGTCCTCGACCGGATGCACGCGGGCCCGGACGACGGCCAGCTCAACACGGACACGATCATGCTGCTGCGCATCCCGGCAGACCCGGCGAAGCCCGTCGTCGCGGTGTCGTTCCCGCGCGACTCCTACGTGAAGCTCGCCGGCGACTACGGCACCCACAAGATCAACTCGGCGTACGGCCGGGCGGTCACCGACGCCAAGCGGACTCTGGAGGCCCAGGGGGTCACCGGCGCCGCCCTGCAGCGCCAGGCCCAGGAGGCCGGTCGCAAGGAGCTCGTCGCGACGGTCTCGCAGCTCACCGGCATCGTCGTCGACCACTACGCCGAGATCAACCTGGCCGGCTTCGTCGAGCTCACCGACGCCATCGGCGGCGTCCCGGTCTGTCTCACCGAACCCGTCGACGACGCGCGCTACTCCGGCGCCGTGCTGCCCGCCGGCCCGCAGACCCTCGACGGCGCGGAGGCACTGGCGTTCGTCCGCCAGCGTCACGGGCTGGCCGCGGGCGACCTCGACCGGATCACCCGTCAGCAGACCTACATGGCCGGCCTGGCCCACACCCTGCTCGGCGGCGGGCGGCTGGCCGACCCTGCGACCGTGCAGCGGCTGCTGGGCATCGTCGGCCGCTACGTCGTGCTCGACCAGGGCTGGGACCTCGACCAGCTCGTCGACCAGGTGCGTCGGGTGTCGGCGTCGAACGTCGAGTTCCACACGATCCCGACGGTGCGCTCCGACCTCTACACCCCGGGCGACGGCGTCGCCGTGCAGATCGATCCCGCGACGGTCCGCTCGTTCGTCCGCTCCACCCTCGACGGCCTGCCCGTGCCGCCGACGACCGGCACGTCCGCCGGCGCCACCCCGTCGACCGCCCCCTCGACCGCCCCGTCGACCGCCACGCCGTCGACAGCACGGACGACCACCCCGACCGGCCCGGCCATGACGACCCGGGCCCCGACCACCGGGGCCACCACCAGGCCACCCGCCACGCCACCCACCACGGGCGCACCCACCACGACCGTCCGGCCGATCACCGGCGCGACGGTGCCCTGCGTGAGCTGAGGGGCCGGCCCGGTCGCTCCCGGGGCGGTCGGCGCGGGTCAGTCGCCGCAGGCGATGCGGTCCGCCCACCGACGGATCTCCTCCGCCGACCAGCCGGCGACCTCGCGGAGCTGCTCGACGATCGCCACCTCCACGGCGGCGTGCACCGCCGCGGGCGACACCTCCGGGTCCACCGACCGGGCCGCGGCGAGGGACCGCCCGGACAGGTACAGGTTGATCATCGATGACCACTCCCCTCGATCGGGAACCTGCTACCCACTGCACACCCGCCAACGCTGTGACGGCCGTCACGACACGCACCCACCCGGGGGACGCCGCTCAACGGTCGGCGGCGTGGGGGTGGCGGCACGGTGCCGTCGGCGAGCGGGCGGCAGACTGACCCACCGTGACCGACAGCTTCCCCCGCAGGCAGGCCCGCACCCGGCGGTTCACGCTCGGCGCCCCGCGCGGCGCCGTGGTGTCCCCCGACGGCGGGCGGGTGGCCTTCCTTCGCAGCCGCGGCGGCACCGACCCCGTCACCTGTCTGTGGAGCCTCGACCTGGACAGCGGCGAGGAGCGGCTGGTCGCCGACCCCCGCGCACTCGAGGCCGCGGGCAACGAGGAGGATCTGCCGCCGCAGGAGCGGGCGCGGCGGGAGCGGCTGCGCGAGCAGGCGGGCGGCATCGTCGCCTACGCCACCGACCGGCCGGTGACGATGGCGGCGTTCGCGCTGTCGGGCAGGCTCTACGTCGCCGAGTTCGCGTCGGGCCTGTCGCCCAGGCTGATCGACACCCCGCCGGGCGTCGTCGACCCGCGGCCCGACCCGCAGGGCAGGCGAGTGGCGTTCGTCGCCGGCGGGGCGCTGTACGTGCACGATCTCGTGCCCCGACTCACGTCGCTGCTCGTCCGCCCCGACGACGAGGACGCGACGTGGGGCCTCGCCGACTTCGTGGCCGCCGAGGAGATGGGCCGCATGCGCGGCTTCTGGTGGGCCCCCGACGGGGAGCGCCTGCTCGCCGCCCGCGTCGACGACGCGCCCGTCACGCGCTGGCACATCGCGGACCCCGCGAACCCCGACCGCGAGCCCGTCCCCGTCGCCTACCCGGCCGCGGGCACCGCGAACGCCGAGGTCACCCTGCACCTGGTCGCGCTCGACGGCCTCCGGGTGCCCGTCACCTGGGACGCGGCGACCTACGAGTACGTCGTGGACGTGTCGTGGACCAGCCACGACCTGCTGCTGACGGTGCAGTCGCGCGACCAGCGCGCGCTGCGGGTGCTGCGGGTCGACACCGGGACCGGCGCGACGTCGGAGGTCGCGGCGATCGACGACGAGGACTGGGTCGACATCGTCCCCGGAGTCCCGACGTACCTGGGCGACGCCCTCGTCACGGCGGGCGTCGCCGACGGCGCGAACCGGCTGTGCGTCGGCGGCGAGCCGGTCACTCCGAAGTCGCTGCAGGTCAGGGCCCTCCTCGACGTCGACGGCGACACGATGCTGTTCAGCGCGTTCGACGAGGACCCGACCGCGACCCGGTTGTGGACGTGGTCGCGCGCCGACGGGGTCAGGGCCGTGACGCCGGAGCGCGGCGTCCACACCGGGCGTCTCGTCGGCGGCACCCTGCTGGTCAGCCGCGCGAGCCTGGACTCGGAGGGCACCACGACGACGGCGACGCTGCCGACCGGCGCGACGCGCACGATCACGTCGTTCGCCGACCCCGCCGGGCTCGACCCGCGGCTGGAGATCACGACGGCGGGCGCCCGCGGCCTCTCGACGGCCCTGCTGCTGCCGTCGTGGTGGGAGCCGGGAACTCCGCTGCCGGTGCTGATGGACCCCTACGGCGGGCCGCACGCGCAGCGCGTCGTCGCGGCGCGCAACGCGCATCTGACCAGCCAGTGGTTCGCCGAGCAGGGGTTCGCGGTCGTCGTCGTCGACGGGCGCGGCACCCCGGGCCGTGGCCCGGCGTTCGAGCGGGCCGTGCACGGCGATCTCGCCCAGCCGGTCCTCGACGACCAGGTCGAGGCCCTGCAGGACCTCGCGACGCGCCACCCGGACCTCGACCTCGACCGCGTCGGCATCCGGGGATGGTCGTTCGGCGGGTACCTCGCCGCGCTGGCCGTGCTGCGCCGACCCGACGTCTTCCACGCCGCCGTCGCGGGCGCGCCCGTCACCGACTGGGCGCTGTACGACACCCACTACACCGAGCGCTACCTCGGCACGCCCGACGGCAACCCGGACGCCTACGCCCGCTCGTCGCTGTTCGCCGACGCCGCGGCGGCCCGCACGCCGCACCGGCCGTTGCTGCTGGTCCACGGCCTGGCCGACGACAACGTCGTCGCCGCGCACACGCTGCGGCTGTCGTCGGCGCTGTTGGCGGCGGGGCGCCCGCACAGCGTGCTGCCGCTGTCGGGGGTCACGCACATGACGCCGCAGGAGGTCGTCGCGGAGAACCTGCTGCTCCTGCAGGTGGAGTTCCTGCGCGACGCGCTGGGGGTGCCCGCGCCGCCCGTGTGAGCTACTGGTGCTGGTGGGCGGCCTCGGGGAGGCCCTCGGACACCGCACGTCGCCCCGCCCGCAGCTCGGCGACCGCGATCGCCAACGCGACCAGCACCGTGACGACGGCCGTCCCGAGCGCGACCCCGACCGCGCCCCGCAGCCGGGTCGGGTCCTGCCCGAGCACGGCGTAGAAGATGCCCGTGAGCGCGGCGGTGCCGATCGCGGCGCCGATGCGCTGCCCGGTCTGCAGCGCGCCGCCCGCCGAGCCGGCCATCCGGACCGGGACACAGCGCAGTGTCATCGTCACGTTCGGGGAGATGACGAGCCCGCCCCCGATCCCGCCGAGCAGCATCGACGGGATGATGACGAACCCCGCCACGTGCGCCGGCACCGTCGTGAGCAGGATGGTCGTGATCGCGAGCCCCGTCGCGACCGTGAGCAGCCCCGCGACGGTGAGCCGCCTGCCGAAGCGCTCCACGACCCGCCCCGCGAGCACGGCGGAGAACGCGGAGCCGACGGCGAAGGGTGTCACCGCGAGCCCCGACTGCAGCGGGGTGTAGCCCAGCCCGGTCTGGAAGAACAGCGCGAACACCAGCCAGATCCCGCTGAACCCCACGAAGTAGACGAGTCCCAGCCCGGCGCCCGACGCGTAGCCCGGGGTGTCCGACAGCAGCCGCAGGTCGATCAGCGGCGGCCGCTCGCGGCGCAGCTCGCGCCGTTCCCAGATCACGAACACGGTGCCCAGGGCGGCCCCGACCGGGAACAGCCACCACAGCCGGGCCACCCCGCCCGACCCGGCCTCCACGAGCGGCAGCAGCACCGCCAGCACCGCTCCGCCGAGCAGCAGCACGCCGACGTGGTCGATGTGCTGGCGGCGCCCGCGCGACGGGGTCGGCGGGATGAGCCGGGCGGCGAGGACGAGCGCCACGATCCCGATGGGCACGTTGACGTAGAAGATCCAGCGCCAGCCGGTCTGCTCGCCCGCCAGCGCCAGGATGATCCCGCCGACGATCGGCCCGACGGCCGTCGAGATACCGACCGTCGCGCCGAAGAAGCCGAACGCGCGACCGCGTTCGCCGTCCCGGAACAGGTCCTGGATGAGCCCGGAGTTCTGCGGTGCCAGCGCGCCTGCCGCGAGTCCCTGCGCGAGCCGCGCGACCACCAGCAGGAGCGGTGTCGGCGCGGCCCCGGCCAGCGCGCTGCACAGCACGAACCCCGTCAGCGCGATCAGGAACATGCGACGCCTGCCGTAGGCGTCGCCCAGCCTGCCCGCGGGGACGAGCGCGAGGCCGAACGCGAGGGCGTAGCCGGACACGACCCACTGCACCTGCGCCGGGCTCGTGCCCAGACCGTGCTGCATCGACGGCAGCGCGACCGACACGATGCTGACGTCGAGCAGGCCCATGAAGCCGGCGACGAGCGTGACGGTCAGTGCGCGCCAGCGCTTCGGGTCGGGTTCGTAGGACTGCCCGTCGCTGTCGGGACCGGGCTGCGACACGGCCCCAGTCTGTGCCGCACGAACGCGTGACGCGACCGCAGGGCTGCGCGCCCGCGCCGTCTGGCAGGGTGGTGGGCCGCACGGCACCGGTCCGGCCGGTGCTCCTCGTGACCGAGAAGGAGTTCCTCGTGACGCTGCAGAAGCCCGAGGTCGAGCCGATCGACGGCGACGCCCCCACCGACCTGCGGGTCACCGACATCACGGTCGGCGACGGTGCCGAGGCCAAGGCGGGTTCGTTCGTCAGCGTGCACTACGTCGGGGTCGCCCACTCCACCGGCGAGCAGTTCGACGCCTCCTGGGACCGCCGCATGCCGCTGGACTTCCCGCTGGGCGAGGGCCGCGTCATCGCCGGCTGGGACCAGGGCGTGCAGGGGATGAAGGTGGGCGGTCGCCGGCGGCTCGAGATCCCGCCGCACATGGGCTACGGCGACGCCGGCGCCGGTGGCGTCATCAAGGGCGGCGAGACGCTGATCTTCGTCGTCGACCTGCTGGGCGTGCACTGAGCGCCGACGGCCCGATCCGGCTGCTGATCGTCAGCGACACCCACGTCCCGGGCCGCGGGCGGGAGCTGCCCGCCGCGGTCCTGGCGGCGGTCGGGGAGGCCGACGTCGTGATCCACGCGGGCGACTGGGTCGGCGTGGAGGTGCTCGACGAGCTCGCGGCGCGCGCCGCGCGGCTCGTCGGCGTCCACGGCAACAACGACGGCCCCGCCCTGCGCGCCCGGCTGCCGGAGGTCGCCCGCGTCGAGCTCGGCGGCGTGCGGCTGGCCGTCGTCCACGAGACGGGCCAGGCGGCCGGCCGCGAACGGCGGATGGACCGGCTGTTCCCCGACACCGACGTGCTCGTCTTCGGGCACAGCCACATCCCGTGGGACTCGACGACGCCCGCCGGGATGCGGCTGCTCAACCCCGGCTCGCCGACCGACCGCAGGCGGCAGCCGACCCACACCTGGATGACCGCGACGATCGACGACGGGCGGCTCGGCGACGTCGTGCTGCACCACCTCGAGGGCACCTCGGGGACGACCCGGACGTGACGGGGCCCACAGACGTTCGGCGATTGGGTCGTCACAGGACGTGACCGGCGCCCCACCGATGGGCGAGGATGATCGCTATGGTGCTCGAGATCGCCGACTTCGACATCCGCCCCGGGACCGAGGAGCAGTTCGCCGCTGCCTACCTCGAGGCTCGGGAGCTGATCGCGGCAACACCGGGGTTCGTGTCCGCGCGGATGACGCGCAGCATCGAGTCGCCCAGTCGTTTCGTGCTGCTGGTCGAGTGGCAGAGCGTCGAGGCGCACACCGTCGGCTTCCGCGAGTCCGAGCGGTTCCCGCGCTGGCGAGAGCTCATCGGCCCGTTCTTCGCGGGCGACCCGAAGGTCGAGCACGCCCAGGACGTGCGCTGACCGGCGCCCCCGGTACCGGCCGGCACTGAGAGAGCGCTGAGGACCACTCACCGGTACCCGACACCGGACCGCATAACGTCGTCGTGTGTCCCGACCCCTCCGGAGCGCACGCCTGCGTGCGCTCGCCGCCGTCGTGGTCGTCGTGGTGGTCGGTGCGGTCGTCGCACTGGTCACCGCCGGCCGTGGCAACGCGGCCAGCTCGGACGTCCGCACCGTCGAACAACGCATCGAGGTGAGCGGGGGTCCCGGCGTCGCGGCGCCCGTCGGTCTGGACACGACCCTGTACCTGCCCGCGCGCACGCCCGCCCCCGCGGTGCTCGTGGCGCACGGGTTCGGCGGCAGCAAGGCGTCGGTCGACGCCGACGCCCGTGATCTCGCCGCCCGTGGCTATGTCGTCCTTACCTGGTCGGCGCGGGGGTTCGGGGCCAGCGGCGGCGAGATCGCGCTCGACTCACCCGACTACGAGGTCGCCGACGCCCGGCGGCTCGTCGACTGGCTCGCGCAGCGTCCCGAGGTGCTGCTCGACGGGCCGGGAGACCCCCGCGTCGGCGTCACCGGCGGGTCCTACGGCGGCGCCCTGTCGCTGCTGCTCGCGGGCTACGACAAGCGCATCGACGCCATCGCGCCCGTCATCACCTACAACGACCTGGGTCAAGCACTCTTCCCCGACGCCGCGGGCGGGACCCCGCCGCCTGCCGACACGCCCGCGGCGCGCACGTTCGGCGACGACGGCGTCTTCAAACGCGGCTGGGCCGGGATCTTCTTCTCCGCGGGCGCGAGCCCGGCCGGGGCCGCGGGCTCGCAGGCGGCGTCGGTGCTGGGCGGGGGGAACACGGGCTCGAGCGACCAGGGCTCGTCGGGTCAGGGCTCAGGGAGTCAGGGCTCAGGGGGCCAGGGCTCCTCGCGTGAGGATGCTCCGGGCCAGGGTGGCGCGGGCGCGGTCCAGGGCACGGCCGCGCCCGGCGTCGCGTCCGCCGCTCCGGACGGGACGCCGCTGACCTGCGGGCGGTTCACCGCGCAGGTGTGCGCCGCCTACACCGAGGCCGCGACGACCGGCCGCATCTCCCCCGCGACGGCCCAGCTGCTGTACCGCTCCTCGCCCGCCTCGGTCACCGACCGCATCACCGCCCCGACGCTGCTCGTCCAGGGCGAGCAGGACACGCTCTTCGGTCTGGACCAGGCCGACGCCAACGCCCGCCAGATCGCCGCGGCGGGCGGCACGGTCCGCGTCGTCTGGTACGCGGGCGGGCACGACGGCGGCGCCCCGGGCCAGTCCGTGCGCGACGACATCGCGCAGTGGTTCGACCACTACCTGATGCGCAGCGGGCCCGCCCCGACCTCGGGCTTCGCCTACGCCGTGCAGAGCGGCATCCGCGCAGGCAGCACGACGCCCACCGGCCGCACGATCGTCGCCGACACCTACCCCGGGCTGGCGGGCAACCCGCCGGTGGCCGCGCAGCACCTGCCGCTGCGCGGGTCGCCGCAGGACGTCGTGAACCCGGCCGGGGGCAACCCGGCGGCGATCACGTCGCTGCCCGGGCTCGGCGGCTCGATCGGCAGCCTCGCCGGCAGGCTCTCGGCGTTCACCGCGAACCTGCCGGGCCAGTCGGCCGAGTTCCGCAGCGACCCGCTCGCCGCGCCCACGACCCTCGCCGGGTCGTCGCGCGTCACGGTCACGGTGTCGCGGGAACCGGGGCAGCCTGCGGGAAACGAGGCGGTGCTGTTCGGGCGGATCTCGACGCTGTCCCCCGACGGCAGGCGGGTGCTGCTCGGCTCGTCGGTCGCGCCCATGCGGGTCCCCGTGCCCGCCGACGGCTCGCCCGCGACGGTGACGCTCACCCTGCCCGCCGTCGTCGCTCCGCTGCAGGCGGGCGACCGGCTCGTGGTCGGCGTCAGCACCACCGACCAGGCCTACGCCCCGGCGAACGACCCCGCGGTGTGGCGGATCGGGCTCGGCGCCGACCCCACCGTCAGCGTGCCGTCCGTCCCCGGCCGCGCCGTCACCGAGAACACCGTCCCGTTCGGCTACCTCGTCGGCATCGGCGTGATCCTCGCCGGCGCACTGCTGGCATGGCTGGTCGCGCGGTGGCGGCGGCGCCGGCTGCTCGCGCCCGCCCCGGACCCCGACGCACCGCCGCTGGAGATCCGCGGCCTCGCCAAGACCTACCGCGGCGGGTTCACCGCAGTGCGCGACGTGTCGTTCGACGTGAAGCCCGGCATGGTGCTCGGGCTGCTGGGTCCCAACGGGGCCGGGAAGACGACCGTCCTGCGCATGCTGATGGGCCTGATCCGGCCGTCGGCGGGCACGATGCGCGCGTTCGGCGAGCCGATCGGCCCGGGTGCGCCCGTGCTGGCCCGGATCGGCGCCTTCGTCGAGGGGCCCGGGTTCCTGCCGCACCTGTCGGGTGCGGACAACCTGCGGCTCTACTGGGCCGCGACGGGCCGCCCGCCCGCGGACGCGCACGTCGAGGAGGCCCTCGCCATCGCCGGGCTCGGCTCGTCGGTCGACCGCCGCGTCGGCGCCTACAGCCAGGGCATGCGGCAGCGGCTGGCGATCGCCCAGGCGATGCTCGGGCTGCCGGAGCTGCTGCTGCTCGACGAGCCCACCAACGGGCTCGACCCGCCCCAGATCCACGCGATGCGCGAGGTCCTGCGCCGGTACGCCGCCGACGGCCGCACCGTCCTCGTGTCCAGCCACCTGCTGGCCGAGGTCGAGCAGACCTGCACGCACGTCGTCGTCATGCACAAGGGACTCGTCGTGGCCGACGGCACCGTCGCCGACATCATCGCGGGCGGCGGGGCGGCCAGCTTCACCGTCGACGAGCCCGACCGGGCCGCCGCGGTGCTGGGCGGGCTGGCCGGGGTGCGCGAGGTCGCCGTCGACGGGACGCTCGTGCACGCCGAGCTGAACGGCACCCCGCGGGCCGAGGCGGTGCAGGCGCTGGTCACGGCCGGGGTGGGCGTGCAGTCCGCCGGACCGCGGCGCCGGCTCGAGGACGCCTTCCTGCAGCTCGTCGGAGAGGACGCGACCCCGTGAGCGACCCGGTGAACACCCCCGACCCGGCCGGTCCCGGCACCCCCCCGACGCGGGCCGGCGCAGTCGACACCGCCGGACGTCCGACGCGGACCGGCGCAGTCGACACCGCCGAGGCGTCCACGCACCGCGGCCGCGTCGCCGGGTTCGAGGCCCCCGTGCCGACCGAGCCCTACGACGTCCGCCGGACGATGCCGATCCGCGTCGAGCTGACCCGCCAGCTGCGGCGCCGCCGCACGCAGGTCGCGTTCGCGCTCGTCGTGCTCCTGCCGATCATCCTGTGGATCGCGTTCAGCCTGGCCGCCGACGGCCCGCCCGGCGCGTCGGTCAACCTCGTCGACCTCGCGAAGGACGGCGCCGCGAACTTCGCCGTGTTCGCGCTGTTCGCGTCGGCGAGCTTCCTGCTCGTCGTCGTGGTGGCGCTGTTCTTCGGCGACACGGTGGCGTCGGAGGCCAGTTGGTCGAGCCTGCGCTACCTGCTGGCCGCACCGATCCCCCGGGCCCGGCTGTTGCGGCAGAAGGCGATCGTCGCCGGGATGCTCTCGCTCGGCGCACTGCTGCTGTTGCCGGTCGTGTCGCTCGTCGTCGGCGCGCTGGCCTACGGCACCGGCGACCTCGTCGCACCCACCGGGGAGTCGCTCGAGTTCTGGACCGCGGTCGGGCGGGTCCTGCTGGGCGCGCTCTACCTGGCGCTCAGCATGAGCTGGGTCGCCGCGCTCGCGCTGCTGCTCTCCGTGAGCACCGACGCGCCGCTGGGCGCCGTCGGCGGCGCCGTCATGACATCGATCGTCTCGCAGATCCTCGACCAGATCACCGCGCTGGAGAACCTGCGCGACTACCTGCCGACGCACTACGTCAACGCCTGGTCCGACCTGCTCGCCGGCCAGGTCGACTGGGGCGACATGACGCGCGGGGTGTTCTCCTCGCTCTGCTTCGCCGCGGTGTTCGGTGCGCTCGCGGTGTGGCGCTTCCAGCGCAAGGACATCACCAGCTGAGGGTCATCCCTCCGGGCGACCACCCTCCGAGTTTCAGGCGCTAGTTGATCTTGTAGTAGCGTCCCCGCGTCGAGATCGCGACGCCCCGACGGCGCGGTCCGATACCCCCGAGAATGACCGAAAGGACCGTCAGGCCGTGGCCCAGACGCTTGAAGAGATCCTGCTGAACCCCGCCCGCCGTCCCGCGGTGATCAACGACCTGCAGCTGCTGGTCGACGCCGAGGTTTCCGACAAGAACGGCGTGTCCGGCGCGGTCATCAAGACCGGTTACACCGCGGTGAAGAAGATCAAGCCCGGCATCGTCGAGTCGGCGATGAACCGCATGCTCCCCGAGTTCGCCGACGCCCTCGAGCCGTTCTACGGCGAGTACCGGGCGACCGGTGGCAACGACTTCGGCGCCTTCCTCACCGCCCGCTCCGACGCGGCGGCCGACGCTCTTCTGGGTGTCACCGACGAGCGTGCCCAGGTCACGAGCAGCGACGCGGCCAAGAAGGTCTACGCGAAGCTGCGTCCGAACGGCAAGAAGAACGTCGAGGAGGCCCTGCCCCGCCTCGGCCAGCTGATCGACCGGTACGCATCCGGCGCCTGACCCGACCCGCGCCCGGCCGGAGGGCGGCGACCCTGCAGGGGTCGCCGCCCTCCGTCGTTCCCGCCCTCCCGTCGTCCCTGCCCTCCCGTCGTCCTCGTCGCGTCGCCCCCGGCCCCGTCCCGGCGGCGCGAGCGTCCGTGTCGCGCGGCTCAGTTGCGCGACAGCGCCGTCCGCCCGCGTGCGGGCTGCGGGACCGTTCCGTCCGACGGGCGCGGGCGCGCCGAGCCGAGCAGCACCCCGGCGACGACGACCACCCCCGCGACGAGCTCCACGATCCCGGGCCGCTCCCCCAGCAGGAGCGCCGCCGACGAGATGCCGACCACCGGGACCAGCATCGAGTAGGGCGCCACGACGCCCGCCGGGTACCGGCGCAGCAGGACCGTCCAGATCCCGGAGCCGACGACGGTGGCGACCAGCGCGAGATAGCCGATCGCGCCGATCCCCGCCCAGCCCGACGGTGTGAACGACGTCCGCAGCGCGGCGAGGTCGGCAGCCGGGCCCTCCACGAGCAGCGACAGCGCCAGGAGCGGCACCGGCGGGACGACGCACATCCACAACGTCAGGTGCATCGGCTCGGGCGGCGCCGCGAGGCGGCTCGAGAGGTTGCCGAACGCCCACCCCAAGGCGCCGAGCAACGTCAGCACGACGGGCAGCAGCGCGGCGGACTGCGCCTGCGCCACCGCGATCGCCACCAGGCCCACGAGGGCGGCCACGATGCCGATCACCTGTCGCCGGCTCGGCCGCTCCCGCAGCAGCAGCACGGCGAGCACGACCGTCAAGGGGCCCGACGCCTGCAGCACCAGCGACGCGAGCCCCGTCGGCATCCCGACGTCCATCGCGACGAACAAGAACACGAACTGCAGCGTCCCGAACCCGATGCCGTAGCCCAGCAACCAGCGCAGCGGCACGGCCGGGCGCGGCACGAAGAGCACCGTCGGCAGCGCGATGACGGCGAACCGCAGGCAGGCCAGGAGCAGCGGCGGGAAGTGCCCCAGTCCGATGTGGATGGCCAGGAAGTTCACGCCCCAGATGACGGCGACGAGCACGGCGAGCAGACGGTCGCGGGGAGTCACCCGTCCACCGTCACCCGGCGAATCAGGGAAGTCGATCGAAAAGAACTGAACAGATCGTTCAGAATCGCTTCATGGACGTCCAGCGCCTGCGTGTCCTCCGCGAGCTCGCCGACCGCGGCAGCGTCACGGCGGTCGCCGCCGCCCTGTCCTACACGCCGTCGGCGATATCGCAGCAGCTCAAGGCACTCGCCGAGGAGATCGGCAGCCCGGTGACCGAGCCGGCGGGCCGGGGGTTGCGGCTCACCGAGGCGGGTCTCGTGCTCGTCGAGCGCGCGGAGGAGGTGCTGGCGGCGATGGCGCGGGCACAGGCGGCGGTCGACGCGCTGCGCTCCGAGCCTGCGGGGGCGGTCTCGCTGACGTTCTTCCCGTCCGGGGCGCGGATGCTCCTGCCGGGCCTGCTGCGGCGCTTCGCCGACGGCCCGATCCGGATCCGGGCCGACGTCGCCGACCCGCCCCCGGGCGACGTGCCCGCCCTCACCGCGGGTGTGGACGTCGTCGTCAGCCACCACGACGAGCTCAACCCACCGCCGACCCGCGACGCCCGGCGGTGGGTGAGCGTGCCCCTGATGCGCGAACCGCTCGACGTCGTCCTGCCGCCCGGGCACCGGCTGGCGCGCCGCCGCGGCCTGCGGCTGGCCGACCTCACCGGCGAGGACTGGATCAGCGTGAGCGTCGGCTGGCCGGTGGACGACGTGCTGCGCACCATCGCCCTGAGGACCGGGGTGCAGCCGCGCGTCGTCCACCGCATCAACGACTTCGCCGTCACCGAGGAGCTCGTCGCGGCCGGCCTGGGCATCGCCCTGCTGCCGCGGTACTCGACCGACGACCGCGGCGGCCGCAGGCTCGCCCGGCGTCCGCTGCGCGGGGTGCGTGCGGCGCGGACCGTCGAGGCCGTCGCCCGCGCGGCGACGGCCGCCCGCCCTGCCGTGGCCACCGTCCTCGACGCGCTGTGCGCCGAGGCCGCCGCGGTCGTCGCCCGCGGCTGACGACCGGCGCGCAACCACTGCCGTTCGAGCGGCGACCCGGCCCCCTCGGCGCGCCCGCGGATCGGCCGGGCGTCAGGCGTCGCGGAGCTGCGCCGTGACCGCACGGGCCACCGCGGCGACGTCCTCCCCCGGGCCCGGCACGACGAGCCCTTCCTGCATCAGCACCGCCAGCCCGTGGACGAGCGACCACGCCGCGAGCACCCGACCCCGGCCACCCGCCGACGCCGCGAGTCCACGGTCGCTCTCCGGGACGCCGGCCCCGGCGTAGAGCAGGGCGTTCGCCCGGTCGCGCGCGGCGAGGAGATCGGGATCCGCGTCGTCGAGGAGACCGGGTGTCCGCATGACCGCGAAGTGGGCGGGGTGCTCCGTCGCGAACAGGACGTAGCTCACGCCGAGCTCCGCGAACTCGGCGCCGGCCGCGCGCGTGTCCTCGAGGCGAGCGGCGAGCAGCCCCCAGCCCTCGGCGGCGAGGGCGGTGAGCAGACCGCGCCTGTCGGTGAAGTGGTGTGCTGGTGCCGCGTGCGACACGCCGGCCCGGCGGGCGACCTCGCGCAGGCTCAACGCGGCCGGTCCGCGCTCCCCGACGAGCTGGGCGGATGCGTCGAGCAGCGCCCGGCGGAGGTTGCCGTGGTGGTACGGGCGATCGGTCACCTGCGCAGCCTAGCGGGAATCTAGGCATTGACAAGATGGACGTCGGCGCGCATCTTGTCAGTGTCAACATTCAGACGGAGGTTCCCGATGGCGTCCTTGATCACGCTCGTCGGCGCGTTCGCGGTACTGCGCGTACTCGGCCTGCTGGGGGTCGCCGCGCTCGACGGATGGCTGCCGGCGCTACGCGGAGCGCTCGCCGCGATGTTCCTGCTCACCGCGAGCGCGCACTTCCTGGCCCCGCGCCGCCACGAGCTCGTCGCGATGGTCCCGCCGGGGCTTCGGCGCCCCGGCCTGCTGGTGACGGTCACCGGCGTCCTGGAGATCGCCGGGGCCGCCGGGCTGGCCCTCCCGGCGACCTACCGCCTCGCGGCCGGCTGCCTGGCCGTGCTGCTCGTCGCGATGTTCCCGGCCAACGTCCACGCCGCACGCACCGGCGGCTCGCTCGGCGGCCGATCCGTCACCCCGCTCGTGCCGCGCACCGCGATGCAGGTGCTCTACGTCGGCTGCTGCGCGGCCGTCGCGGCGTCCTGACCGGCCCGTCCTGGCCGACCCGACCTGTCCCGACCGACCCCGACCCGCCTCAGCCAGACCAGGCGACGCGCTGAACCGCACCGACCTGCCACCGCGGGACCCGCGACGACGACCGAACGACCGCGGGCGAGCGACCGCGACCGGCCGACCCGTCACGGGCCCGCCTGCCACGGCCTACCCGTCACCCCCGCCTTCGACACCGAGGAGAGACACCGTGCCCACCCTGCGCTGGACGCGCTACCCCGCCGCCGCCTCGCACACCGGACCGGTCGTCGTCATGGCGTCGCGTTTCCGGGTGCGCGGGTTCCGCCACGTCGTCCCCTTCCTGCGCGACGCGATGCGGGTCCGGGCCCAGGTCGCGCGCACACCGGGAGCGGTCGGCATGTCGCTCGTCGCGCATCCGCTGCGTCGCGAGTTCGCGACGCTCTCGGCATGGACGAGCCGCGAGGCCGTCGACGGGCTCGTCCGCACCGAACCGCACCGCTCGGTGATGCGTCGCCACGCCGCGGCCATGGCGGACTCACGCTTCGTGTTCTGGGAGACCGACGCGGCCGACCTCCCGATCGACCCGGCCGACGCCCACGCCCGGCTCGCGGAACCGGCGTGAGCGCCCGGGCCTCACTGCAGGCAGAACTCGTTGCCCTCCGGGTCGCGCATCACCAGGCACCAGCCGGCGGGCTCGTCGACCTCGCGCAGGAAGGTCGCGCCGGCCCGCTCCAGCGTCGCGCGGTGCGCGGCCGCAGCAGCCTTGCGGTCCTCGGCGCCGGCCCCGACGTTCACGTCGAGATGCACGCGGTTCTTCGCCGTCTTGTCCTCGGGCACCTTCTGGAAGAACAGGCGCGGCCCGGCACCGTCGGGGTCGACGAGCGCGGACGCGCGGTCGTGCTGCTCCTCCGGGATCCCGATCGTCACCAGGAACGACGGCCAGTCGTCGAAACCGGGCGGTGGCGGCTGCACGACGTAGCCGAGCGCGAGCGCCCAGAACTCCGCGAGCCGGGCGGGATCGCGGGCGTCGAATGTGATCTGCACTCCGATGGCCATGGGCCCATCCTGGCCCCGGGGTCCGACAGTTCCGGAGCCTCGGCAGGATCCGGCCGTACCGGGACGACCCGGGCGCGCAGTGGCGGTCAGACCGGCCGCTTCGACCGCGGCAGCTTCGCGACGACCGCGTCGTAGCTGGCGTCGACAAGCTCGCGGAGCTCGTCGTCGGGGATCGCGCCCGCCGCCGCGTCGAGGTCGATCGAGTTCCAGCCGTAGCGCCCGATGTAGGCCATGATCGTCACCGCCTCCGGGTAGCGCTCGCGCAGCTCGGCGGCCTCGTCGGCGTCGCGACCGCACTTCACGCCGAGCCCGCCCCCGCCGAGGAACGCGAAGATCTTCCCGCCGACCTTGGCGACGAGGTCGCCCTCCCACGGCTCGTCCTCGCTGGCACCAGGCTTGGCCAGGGCGTAGGCGACGAGCTCGGGATGGTCCACGGTCAGTCCTCGGCCGCCGGCCCGGCGACGGCCGCGCGCTCGCGTCGCGGACCGTAGTGCCACCAGCCGACGGCCAGCAGCACCACCGCGACGATCACGTACGACGCCCCGGCCAGCTGCTCCCAGCCGTTCCAGTGCAGCTCGCGCCCGTCGTCGTGCGGGAGGAACCGGAACGGTGCGACGTAGAAGGCCACCAGCAGGACCGCCGACACCGCGGCCCAGCCCGCGGAGCGGCCACGCAGGGCGTGGGCGATCGTCACGACGAGTGCCGGCGCGATCCAGACCCAGTGGTGCGACCACGACGTCGGCGACACGAGCAGTGCGAACGCACCGGTCACGACGAGCGCGAGCGGTCGGTCGGCCCGCCGGATCACCGGTACCACCAGCACGAGCAGGACCAGCGACGCGAGCGCCCAGATCGCGGTGAGCGCGAACCCGCTGACGCCCATCCGCGCCAGCACCGCCTGGATGGTCTCGTTGGTGTAGAAGACCGACCCGCTCACGCCGGAGGCCGGGCCGCCGAACCAGTAGCGCGCCGACGCCGCGGGGTCGACGAGGAAACCCAGCCCCGTCGCGGCGGCCGCGGTCACCGCGGCCACCGCGGCCGACCGGTAGTCGCGGCGCAGCAGGAAGAACAGCACGAACGCCGCGGGGGTCAGCTTGATGGCCGCCGCGATGCCGACGAGCAGCCCCCGGGGCCATCGGGTGCGCACCGTGAGGCAGTCGACCGCGACCAGCGCCATCAGCACGATGTTGACCTGACCGAACTCGAACGTCTGCAGGACGGGTTCGATCCAGAGTGCGAGCGGCACCGCGAGCGAGGCCGCCGCGAGCGCACCGCTGCGGCCGCCGGCGGGCCACGCCCGCAGCGCGACGACGTAGAGCGTCACCGCCAGGCTCGCGAACGACACGACGAACAGCGACACCCACGCGACGGTCCAGGGCACGAGCGCCAGCGGCGTCAGCACCATCGCCGCGAACGGCGGGTAGATGAACGGCAGCGCGAGGCCGCTGACCGTCGGCGGCAGCGGCCCGTACATGTCCCCGCCGGCCAGCCAGGTGTCGACGCCGATCCGGTAGACCTCGAGGTCGATGTGGTAGCCGTGTGTGTGCAGCAGCAGCGCCGTCAGCGCCACCGCGAGCATCGGCACCGTGACGACGAAGGTCGACCTCGGGACCGTCAGACGCGTGCGCAGCACCCTGGTGAGGGCAGCCGCGGCCGTCGGCATGCTCGAGACGGTCACACGGGTCCTCCGGCCGGTAACGCAGTGCTGGTCACGCCTCACGGTAGCCAAGCGCGTCGGCGCCCGGTCGCACGGGGCGAGCAACGCGCCGCGCCCCGTCACCGGAGTACCCGTGCGAGCGCCGCGCCACGCCGCCCGCGGCGGGAGTCAGCGGATGCCGGCCGCGTCCATCCCACGCATCTCCTTCTTCAGGTCGGCGATCTCGTCGCGCAGCCGCGCGGCCAGCTCGAACTGCAGGTCGCGCGCCGCGGCGAGCATCTGGTCGCTCATCTGCTGGATGAGGTCGGCCAGTTCGGCCCGCGGCATGCTCTTGGTGTCGCGGCCAGCGACGATCCCCGAGCTCGCCGACGCCGTCGCGCGGCCCGGCTCGCCCGCCGCCCGCTTGCCCCGGGACTGGTTGCGCCCCGAGCCGCCGACCGGGACCTCGCCGTCCTCGGCCTCGCGGTACACCTGGTCGAGGATGTCGGCGATCTTCTTGCGCAGCGGCTGCGGGTCGATCCCCTTCTCGGTGTTGTAGGCGATCTGCTTGGCGCGCCGGCGGTCGGTCTCGTCGATGGCGTGCTGCATCGACTCCGTGACCGTGTCGGCGTACATGTGCACCTGGCCCGACACGTTGCGGGCCGCACGCCCGATCGTCTGGATCAGCGACGTGCCCGACCGCAGGAAGCCCTCCTTGTCGGCGTCGAGGATCGCGACCAGCGACACCTCCGGCAGGTCGAGCCCCTCGCGCAGGAGGTTGATCCCGACCAGCACGTCGTACTCGCCGGTGCGCAGCTGGCGGAGCAGCTCGACGCGGCGCAGCGTGTCGACCTCCGAGTGCAGGTACCGCACCCGGATGCCCAGCTCCAGCAGGTAGTCGGTGAGGTCCTCGGCCATCTTCTTGGTCAGCGTCGTGACCAGGACGCGCTCGTCGCGCTCGGTACGCAGCCGGATCTCGTGGACCAGGTCGTCGATCTGACCCTTGGTCGGCTTGACGACGACCTCGGGGTCGACCAGGCCGGTCGGCCGGATCACCTGCTCGACGAACTCCCCGCCCGTGCGGGAGAGCTCGTAGGCGCCCGGGGTGGCCGACAGGTAGACGGTCTGGCCGATCCGGTCGGCGAACTCCTCCCAGGTCAGCGGCCGGTTGTCGACGGCCGACGGGAGCCGGAAGCCGAACTCGACCAGGTTGCGCTTGCGGGACATGTCGCCCTCGTACATGCCGCCGATCTGCGGCACCGTCACGTGCGACTCGTCGATCACGAGCAGGAAGTCGTCCGGGAAGTAGTCGAGCAGCGTCGCGGGTGCCGACCCCGCGGCCCGGCCGTCGATGTGCCGGGAGTAGTTCTCGATGCCCGAGCAGAAGCCGACCTGCCGGATCATCTCGATGTCGTACTGGGTGCGCATCCGCAGCCGCTGGGCCTCGAGCATCTTGCCCTGGCGCTCCAGCTCGGCGAGCCGCTCCTCGAGCTCGGCCTCGATGTCGCGGACGGCGCGCTCCATCCGCTCCGGGCCCGCGACGTAGTGCGTGGCCGGGAAGATGCGGACCGTGTCGACCTGGCGGATGACGTCGCCCGTCAACGGGTGCAGGTAGTACAGCGCCTCGATCTCGTCGCCGAAGAACTCGATGCGGATCGCGAGCTCCTCGTACGCCGGGATGATCTCGACCGTGTCGCCCCGCACCCGGAACGTGCCGCGGGCGAACGCCATGTCGTTGCGCGTGTACTGCACGTCGACCAGTGCGCGCAGCAGCGCGTCGCGCTCCACCTCGGAGCCGACGTCGAGCTGCACCGAGCGGTCGAGGTAGGACTGCGGGGTGCCCAGGCCGTAGATGCACGACACCGACGCGACCACCACGACGTCACGGCGCGACAGCAGGTTCTGCGTCGCGGAGTGCCGCAGCCGCTCCACGTCGGAGTTGATCGACGAGTCCTTCTCGATGTAGGTGTCGGTCTGCGCGATGTACGCCTCGGGCTGGTAGTAGTCGTAGTAGGAGACGAAGTACTCGACGGCGTTGTGCGGCAACATCTCCCGCAGCTCGTTGGCCAGCTGCGCGGCCAACGTCTTGTTCGGCGCCATCACCAGCGTGGGCCGCTGGACGCGCTCGATCAGCCATGCCGTGGTGGCCGACTTGCCGGTGCCGGTGGCGCCGAGCAGCACCACGTCCTGCTCGCCCGCCCGCAGCCGGCGCTCCAGCTCGTCGATCGCGGCGGGCTGGTCGCCCGCGGGCTCGTACTCGCTGACCACCTCGAAGCGCCCGCCGGTGCGCGGGATGTCGCCGACCGGGCGGTGCTCGGAGTGCGCCACCGGCATGCCCTGCCGGATGTGCTTGTCGGCGGCGCTGCCGGGGACCTCTGTCGCGAATGCCACGGACCCAGACTACGAGCCCACACCGACGATTTCCCGTGCGCGGCGGGCGGCGGCGGCCCGCGGCTCTGGGAGGATCGGCCCGTGCACCCGCCGAAGACCCAGACCTTCGACGTCGACGCCGCCGTCAACACCGACACCAAGGGCATCGTGCGGGAGGTCCACGAGTACCGCGAGGAGCCGTTCGGGCTGTACATGAGCCGCGCGGTCGTCAACCGCCCGAGCGCGACCTGGATCCGGCAGTGGCTGCTGCCCGACCTGGGGATCGCCGTGGCGGTCTGGGACTGGGCCCCGGGCCATGTCCGCGACCAGGACTTCTACCTCGACATCGCGCGCATCGACCGGGCCGGCGGACACTGGACGATGACCGACCTCTACCTCGACGTCGTCGTGCGCTCGGGGCGGTCGTCGGAGGTGATCGACGTGGACGAGTTCGTCGACGCCGTGGCCGCCGGGGTCCTCACGCCCGCGCTCGCCGAGTACGGGATGCAGCGCGCCTACACGACGGTCGCCGCCCTCGCGGCGCACGGCCACGACCTCGAGGCGTGGCTCGCGACCGAGGGCATCACGCTGAGCTGGGACTAGCCGACCGGCGCGACGAGGCTCTCGGCTCCGGCCGCGGGAGCACTCGTACGCGGGGCGGCCGACGACGGGCGCGTCGTGTTCACCGGCGGGCGTGTGGTCGTCACCGGCGGGGCCACCGTCGTCGTGACCGGGGGCGCGACCGTCGTCGGCTTCACCGTCGTGGTCCGGGGCACGACCTTGGTCGTGGTCCGCGGTGCCACCCGGGTCGGCGCCTTCGTGGTCGTCGTCGTGGTCGTCGGCGGGGCCGAGGTCGCCGCGCCGGGCGGCGCGAGCACCGCACCCGCCGGCAGCGGCCCGCCGGGCGCGGGGACCGAGTCGGGCTGCGACGCCTGCGCGACGGCGGTGATCCCGCCGAGCGCGCCGACCGTGATGACGGCGGCCGCGGCGGCGGTGCTGGCCCGGTTGAGCCGGCCGGCGCGGCGGATGACGTCGTCGACCGACGGGAGGGTCACCCCGGCGGCGAGCTCGTCGTCGAGGCGGCGGAACTCCTCGGTGACGACGCGGAGCGGGTCGGTCACGGCGTCTCCCCTACGTGTGCACCGAGGATGTCGAGGAACACGTCGCCCATGTCCTCGGTGACGGCCAGTCGGGCGCGGGTCAGCCGCGCCTCGATCCTGCGTGCGGGCCTGTGTTCGATCTCGGCGATCTCCTGCACCGGCATGCCGACCATGTGGTGCAGCACCACGGCGCGCCGTTCGGCGGGCGAGATCCGGTGCAGCGCACCGACGAGCGACGCGGCCCTGGGCGCCATGGTCTCGATCTCCGGCGGCCGCCTGCGGCGGGCCACCCGCCCGACCAGCGCGCTCCAGCTGCGCATCGACGTCGACACCGCGACGCGGCGCACCCAGTCGGCGGGGTCGCCGCGACCGACGAGCTCACCCCACTTGCGCCAGGCGCGCGCGTAGGCCTCCTGGACGAGGTCGTGCGCCTGTCCGGCGTCGAGCGTGATCGCGTAGAGCTGCGCGACCAACCGCGGGTAGTGCGCCTCGAGGTGGCGCCCGAACTCGGCCCGCTGCTGCCCGACCGGGGCGTACGACGTCTCCTGCTCGGCGTCGGCCGGGTCGTACCCGTCGCCGGAGCCGTACCCGTTGTCGCCGTACTCGTCGGTGCCGTACCCGTAGGCGTCGTCGGTGCCGTAGCCGTATCCGTCGGCCCCGTAGGCGTCGGCCCCATAGGCGTCGGCCCCGGGGCCGGCGTCACCGCCCCGGTCCTGCGCCGCGGGTGTGGATCGGGTGGCGTCGTCGACGCCGTCGGGTTCGGGGCCGCCCGGGTCCGTTGCGGGACGCCGCGAAGGATCCCCGGGGTCAGAGCGATGCTCCACGAGGGCGCTCACGACCTTGGTCATCCCTTTCGTCTGGGCATCGGACCGCACGCACGACGGGGGAGCCGGCGCGTTCCGACACTCGTGCATCGACCGTGGTCTCGATCCTGTTACAACGGCCGGAAAGCCGGGCCATCGTATCCGGGGAGCGACCGCCGGACCGACGCCCCCCACCGGCGCGGGTCATCCGGCGCGCCCGGACGTGCGCACCCGGGCAGGCAGTCCGGGATCGGCGGAGGCCCAGCCGCCGTCGCCGTCGGGCACGAACCCGCGACGCGCGAACGCCTCGGCGAGGGCGGGTGCCGCGGGGTCGGTGAGCCTGACCCGCAGCTCGACGACGCCGTCGCCCGCGGGCGACACCGCAGGCTCGACGTCGCCGCTCTCCCCCACCGCCGCCCGGACCCGGGCGAGGAGCCGCGCGGCCGCGGCGGCGTCGTCCTCGTCGCCGGCGGTGCCGGCGGCGCCGACCGCCGGACGGCCGGCGACCAGGTTGTCGCGGAACGGGACGAGCCGTCCGGTCCAGAGCGCGTCGACCCGGGCGTGCAGGTCCGCGGCGCTACCGGAGTTGTCGAGGAGCACGTCCGCCGCAGCCCGACGCTGCGCGTCGCTCGCCTGCGCGCGGATGCGGGCCCGCGCGTCGTCCTCCGCCATGCCGCGGCTGCCGACGAGGCGCTCGACACGGACCTCCTCGTCGGCGTGCACGACGACGACCAGCGCGAAACCCGCGCCCATTCCGCCCTCGACGAGCAGCGGCACGTCCTGGACGACGATCGCGTCCGACGGCGCGGCCGCGACCTGCGCCGCCGAGCCGGCCCGCACGAGCGGGTGCACGATGGCGTTGAGCCGGTCGCGGGCGGCCGGGTCGGCGAAGACGACCGCGGCCATCCGGGGTCGGTCGAGCTCGCCGTCGGCGCCGACGACCTCCGGCCCGAACGCCTCGACGATGCGCGCCAGGCCCTCCGACCCGGCGGCGACGACCTCGCGCGCGATCCGGTCCGCGTCGACCAGCACGGCGCCCAGCGCGACGAGCCGGCTCGCGACCGTCGACTTCCCCGATCCGATCCCGCCGGTCAGCCCGACACTCAGCACCCGGCCACGTTACCGATCACCGGTGGCGGGCTCCCGCGGCGGTGTCACGCGCGACGGAGGCCGTGGTGGCGGGCGGCTGGGGCACGTCGGCCGGCGGCGCCGTCGTGACGGGCGGCATCGTCGCGACGAGCGTCGGGATCATGCGCTTGGCCAGATCGACGAGGACGTCCTGCGGGGGACGGCCGCCACCCTGCTCGGGCGGCAGGACGAACGTGAGGGTGTCGAGCCGGTAGCACACCAACAGCGTGGTGCCGGTGGGGCGGGAGACGAGCACCGCGGTCGCGTCGCCGATCGTGAGGTCCGACGAGGTGGCACCGCCCCGCTCCAGGTCGGAGTTGAGCTGCCACTGGCTGCGGGCGGCGTTCTCGTCGGTGAAGCGGCCGATGTTGACGTCGACGAGCTTGGTCAGCGCGTTGCCGGTGCGGACGTCGGAGTTGCTGTAGGTGCAGGCGATCCGCTCGGTGCGGCCCACGGACGGGGCCGGGACCCCGCGGATCGTGTTCACGACGACGGTCCCGACGGGCTGCGCGAAGAGCGCGCCGAGGTCGTCGGGCGACATGAGGACGGAGCAGTCGTCGGGCAGGCCGGTCTTCTTCGCCGCGCCGTCGGTCCCGGCGGTCGCCGAGGCGGACGTGGCGAACGTGGGCACGGGCAACGTGTCCGGCCCGGACGGTCCACGTGCGCAGCCCGTCACACCCACCAGGAGGACCGAACCCAGGAACACGGCGCCCGCAGTGATCAGTTGCCGACGCTGTGTGTCACGCACCCGGGTGACGTTAGGAGCATTCCAAGATCAACGCACCAGACGCGCCCGGCCGATCGTCGATAGCCGCCCAATCGTGACCGGATCTTTCGTTGGCGAACATTCTGTCCCGCAGGAGGTTGCGACGATCGGGCGCTACCCCACGGCCGCACGGCAGACGGGCCACCGCGATCACCGCCACGCACGACGACGAACGGCCCCGGCGACCGTGAGGTCACCGGGGCCGTTCGGCTGGTCGTCGGATGGTCACCGGACGGGAGACCCGCCGGGCGACCGACGATCACGCTCCGCCGGAGAGCTTCTCCCGCAGCGCGGCGAGCTGCTCGTCGCTGGCCAGCGAGCCGCCGGACTCGGCCGGCTCCCCACCCTGCGAGGAGTAGTTGGTGCCGCCGCCGTCGGCCGCCGCCTCGGCGTCGGCCTCCGCGGTCTTCTTGATCTGCGCGATGTGCTGCTCGTACCGCGCGTGCGCCTCGGCGTACTCCTTCTCCCAGGCCTCACGCTGCGACTCGAAGCCCTCGCGCCACTCGCCGGAGTCGACGTCGAAGCCCTCGGGGTAGATGTAGTTGCCCTGGTCGTCGTACTCGGCGGCCATGCCGTAGCGGGTCGGGTCGAACTCGGTGTCGACCGTCATGCCCTCGTTGGCCTGCTTGAGCGACAGCGAGATGCGGCGCCGGTCGAGGTCGATGTCGATGACCTTGACCATGGCGTCGTCGCCGACCTGGACGACCTGCTCCGGGATCTCGACGTGGCGCTCGGCCAGCTCCGAGATGTGGACCAGGCCCTCGATGCCCTCCTCGACGCGGACGAACGCGCCGAAGGGGACCAGCTTGGTGACCTTGCCCGGGACGATCTGGCCGATCGCGTGGGTCCGGGCGTACAGGCGCCACGGGTCCTCCTGCGTCGCCTTGAGCGACAGCGAGACCCGCTCGCGGTCGAGGTCGACGTCGAGGACCTCGACGGTGACCTCCTGGCCGACCTCGACGACCTCGGAGGGGTGGTCGATGTGCTTCCAGGACAGCTCGGAGACGTGCACCAGACCGTCGACGCCGCCGAGGTCGACGAACGCACCGAAGTTGACGACCGAGGAGACGACACCCTTGCGCACCTGGCCGCGGGCCAGCTGGTTGAGGAACTCGCTGCGGACCTCGGACTGGGTCTGCTCGAGCCACGCCCGGCGGGACAGGACCACGTTGTTGCGGTTCTTGTCCAGCTCGATGATCTTGGCCTCGATCTTGCGGCCGACGTAGGGCTGCAGGTCGCGCACGCGGCGCATCTCGACCAGCGAGGCCGGCAGGAAGCCCCGGAGCCCGATGTCCAGGATCAGGCCGCCCTTGACGACCTCGATGACCGTACCCTCGACCGGCTCGTCGGCCTCCTTGAGGGCCTCGATCGTGCCCCAGGCGCGCTCGTACTGTGCGCGCTTCTTGGACAGGATCAGACGGCCCTCCTTGTCCTCCTTCTGGAGAACGAGGGCCTCGACGAACTCGCCGACCTCGACGACCTCTGCGGGGTCGACGTCGTGCTTGATCGACAGCTCCCGCGAGGGGATGACGCCCTCGGTCTTGTAGCCGATGTCGAGAAGGACCTCGTCACGGTCGACCTTGACGATGGTGCCCTCGACGATGTCGCCATCGTTGAAGTACTTGATCGTCTGGTCGATGGCGGCGAGGAAGTCCTCCTCCGACCCGATGTCGTTGACGGCGACCTGCGGCGTGGTCGGGGCGGCGGTGGTGTCGGTGGACATGTAGTGGGTTGCTCCGGTGCTGGATTGCGGCGTGGTCCTGATGACCTGGTTGTCGGTGTGTAGCTGTGACGTTGTAGCTGTCACCCTTTGGATCGTCGATGGGTCTCGCAGATCATGCTCGATGGTGCTGACGCCGCGGCGGGCGGTACCCGGGCAAGGGCCCTGCGGTGTCCGCCGCGTTGACCACGGTGTGTGGTTCATGCTACGCGGCGCCCGGATATCGGGGCAATGCGGGTCCCCCCGGACGAGGCCTGACTAGCTGGGACGATGTGCCCGTGCGGACACTACTGCCGGTACCCGCGAGCCAGGCATCCGCCGGTGACGCCCCGTGAGCGACGGTGAACAGGACGTGAGTGCGGCCACGCCCCGCGCGCCGGGCGCCTCGGCCGAGGCACTGCTCGGCACCGCCGGGATCGCGCGGCGCGGCGTCGGTTCGGCGGAGTCGCAGCGGGCGAGCCGGGCGTGGTGGGACGCCGACGCCGACGACTACCTCGCCGAACACCGCGCCGACATCGGCGACGTCGACTTCGTGTGGTCCCCGGAGGCGCTGCGGGAGGCCGACGCCCGGCTGCTCGGCGACGTCGCCGGACGCCGGGTCCTCGAGGTCGGGTGCGGGTCGGCGCCGTGCTCGCGGTGGCTCGCGACACAGGGCGCTCGGCCCGTCGCACTCGACCTGTCCGGCGCGATGCTGCGGCACGCCCGCGCCGCGGGCGAGGCAACCGGTGTCCCGGTCCCCCTCGTCCAGGCCGGGGCCGAGCGGCTGCCGTTCGCCGACGCCTCGTTCGACCTCGCGTGCTCGGCCTACGGCGCGGTCCCGTTCGTCGCCGACCCGCGCCGGGTGATGCAGGAGGTGGCGCGGGTGCTGCGGCCGGCAGGGCGCTGGGTGTTCGCGGTCAACCACCCGATGCGCTGGGTGTTCCCCGACGATCCCGGCCCCGACGGCCTCACCGTCGGGCAGTCGTACTTCGACCGCACCCCCTACCTGGAGGTCGACGACGCCGGGGCGGCCACCTACGTCGAGCACCACCGCACGATCGGCGACCGGGTGCGGGACATCGTCGCGGCCGGGCTGGTGCTCGACGACATCGTCGAGCCCGAGTGGCCCGAGGGCCACGAGCGCGTGTGGGGACAGTGGTCCCCGTTGCGCGGCAGGCTCTTCCCCGGCACCGCGATCTTCGTGACGCACCGTCCCGGCGGCTGACCGGGCGGGGCCCGTCGGGGTCTCTGCCGGGATCGGCGGCATGACCGACGTGCCCGACGTGACGTGGCGGTAGGCCACGCGTTGGCGTGCCCGGCGCGAGCTGTTGTGCGGCAACGGATCCGCCGACGTCGTCGGAGATCGCCCGCACGCCGGGTGGCGCGCACGCGCAGGTGCCCGCCCCGGCCCGGCGGCCTGCGCGCCAACGCCGACGCCCTCGCCGACCCCCTCGTCGACGTCCGGGTGGACGGGGAGGGCGGCTTCGTCGCGGCGCCGCCGACGCCGACGAGCCGGCCGCGACCGACGACTCCCCCGGCGCGGCGACCGGCGCGGCGACCGCGGTGATCACGACGGCGGCACCCCCCGCGTAGGGTCCCGCCGTGCCGATCGATCCCGCGGAGCTCGCCGCGCTGCCGAGCATCGACGCCGCCGAGCTGCTCTCCACCCGGATGGGCATCGAGCTCGTGTCGCTGTCGCTGGAGGAGGTCGTCGGGCGGATGCCCGTCGCCGGCAACAGACAGCCGTTCGGCCTCCTGCACGGGGGCGCGAACGGCGTACTGGCCGAGACGCTGGGGTCGACGCTGTCGGCGCTGCACGCCCTCCCGGACCGCTTCCCCGTCGGCCTCGAGCTCGCGTGCACCCACCACCGGTCCGCGACGAGCGGGTGGGTCACCGGCACCGCGCGACCGCTGCACGTCGGCCGCAGCACCTCCACCTCGGAGATCGTGATCACGGACGATTCGGGCAGCCGTGTCGCGACCGCCCGGCTGACGTGTCTGCACCGCGACACCCGGCCCGATCCGGGCCCCTCCGGACGATCGGGTCCGACCGGTTGATCCCCGCCGGACGGAGGTAACGGCCGTCGCCCGAGTCCCGATCACGACTTGGACACAACAGTCCGGCGCGAACTGTCCAGCTCGCAGGGGCCGGGACTAGCTTTCGCGCCTATGCCTCGCCCGTTCGTGGCGGGGCCGAGGCCAGCCTGACGCCCGGGGGGTGCAGGTGCGAGGAGGTCAACGTGGCTAGAGCAAGGCGCATCGCAGCGGTCGCGAGCGGGGCGGTTCTTGCCGTCGTGCTCGCGGGCTGTGCTGCCAACCAGGGGGCGAGCACCGACTCCGGCGCCGCGTCCGCCAGTGCCGACATCCCGGCGGTGACGACCCTGCCCGTGCCGCCGGACGCGCAGAAGCCTGCCGGCAACGGCCAGGCGACCTGCAGCGGCGTGAGCATCGCGTTCGCCGGTGCGCAGTCCGGCGGCAACGCGCAGCTGGGCATCAACATCCTCAACGGCGTCCAGCTCGCCATCAACCAGCACAACCAGGCGAACCCGAACTGCCAGGTGACCCTGAAGAAGTTCGACACCGAGGGCGACCCGGGCAAGGCGCCCGGCATCGTCACCCAGGTCACGAGCGACTCCGACATCATCGGCGTCGTCGGGCTGCCGTTCTCGGGTGAGTCGAAGGCGACCGGCGCGATCTTCGAGCAGGCCGGCCTGGTGCACCTGACACCGTCGGCGACCAACCCGACGCTCACGCAGAACGGCTGGACGACGTTCTTCCGCGCCCTGGGCAACGACAACGTGCAGGGCCCGGCCGCCGCGAAGTTCATCACCGGCAAGCTCGGCGCCAAGAAGGTCTGCGTCATCCAGGACGACTCCGACTACGGCATCGGCCTGGCCAACGCGACCAACCAGGCGCTCGGTGCCGTCGCGGCCGACTGCCAGGACAAGGTCACCACGGGTCAGAAGGACTTCTCGGCCGTCGCCAGCAAGGTGATCGCGGCCAAGCCGGACGCGGTCTTCTACTCCGGCTACTACGCCGAGGGCGCCCCGCTCGACCAGCAGCTGGTCACCAAGGGCTTCACCGGCAAGTTCGTCGGCCCCGACGGCGTCAAGGACGACAAGTTCATCCAGCAGGCGGGCGACGCGTCGAACAACGCGTTCTTCACCTGCCCCTGCGTCCCGGGTGAGCTGCTGCCCGACTTCGCCAGCGCCTACCAGGGCGTGAGCGGCGGGTCCGCCCCCGGCACGTACTCGCTCGAGGGCTACGACTCGACGACGATCCTGCTGCGCGGCATCGACTCCGGCATCAAGGACCGGGCGGCGCTGAAGGACTACGTCAAGAACTACGACGCCGACGGGTTCAGCAAGCACTTCAAGTGGGACTCGACCGGCGAGCTCGCGACCACCGCCGTCTACGGCTACAAGGTCGACAACGGCAAGATCGTCTACATCGGAACGATCGGCTGACACGGCCATCACATCAGTACGACACTCTCGGGCATGCCCGCCGATGACCTCACGGGTCGTCGGCGGGCATGCCCGTCGCACATGAGGGACGTGTGCCCGTGATCTCGACAATCGTGCTCGCCCAAGGCCCCGACTGGATCCAGTTCGATGTCGAGGCCTTCGTGAGCCAGTTCTGGAGCAACACCATCGACGGGCTCGCGTACGGCTCGATCTACGCGCTGGTCGCGATGGGCTACACGATGGTCTACGGCGTGCTGCAGCTGATCAACTTCGCGCACTCCGAGGTCTTCATCGTCGGCGCCTACGCGGTGTTCTTCGTGCTCTCCGCGCTGGGCTTCGGCCCGTCGGCACCGAACCTGAGCGTCGCCGCCCTGGTCGGCGACCTCGTCCTCGCGATGCTCGTCGCCATGCTCGTCTCCGGGCTCGTGGCGGTCGCCCTCGAACGGGTGGCCTACCGGCCGTTGCGCCGTCGCAACGCGCCGCGGCTGGCGTTCCTCATCACCGCGATCGGTGCGTCGTTCGCCATCCAGTACGCGCTCTTCGCCTGGCGTGGCGCCAACCCCGAGCCGGCCGTGATCATGTTCCGGCCGAAGCCGGTCTTCGAGATCTTCGGCGCGACCATCGACAGCCAGCAGCTCGTCATCTTCGGCGCCGCCATCGTGCTGATGATCATCACGGACATGTTCGTGAACCGGACCCGGCTCGGGCGCGGCCTGCGCGCCGTCGCCCAGGACCCCGACACCGCGACGCTGATGGGCGTCAACAAGGAACGGGTCATCGTGCTGACCTTCCTCATCGGAGGCATCCTCGCCGGCGCCGCGGCGCTGTTCTACGTCATGAAGGTGCCCGCGGGCGTCCAGTTCAACGGCGGCTTCATCCTCGGCATCAAGGCCTTCGCCGCGGCCGTCCTCGGCGGCATCGGGAACATCCGCGGAGCCCTGCTCGGCGGCCTGTTGCTCGGCGTCATCGGCAACTACGGTCAGACGCTGCTGGGCAACGCCCAGTGGACCGACGTCGTCGCGTTCGTCGTACTGGTGGGCATCCTGATGATCCGCCCGACGGGCATCCTCGGCGAGTCCCTCGGGAGGGCGCGGGTATGACGACCTCTTCGACCTCGCCGAAGACCGGCACCGCGAGCGAGGCCACCCCCACCACGGGCCGCGGCTGGTTCTTCGGGCTGGGCGACCGGTGGAACAGCCTGCCGCGGCCGCAGCAGTGGGCGTGGCTCGTCCCGGTGGTCGTGCTGATCTACGCGCTCCCGCTGCTCAACCCGCCGCTGCTCACCACCGAGCCGGGGACCAACTTCCCGCTCGCGCTGTTCGACGTCGCGCGGTTCGCGCTCATCGCGATCGGGCTCAACGTCGTCGTCGGCCAGGCGGGCCTGCTCGACCTGGGCTACGTCGGCTTCTTCGCGATCGGCTCCTACGTCGCGGCGCTGCTGACCAGCCCGGACTCCGTGCTGTGGCACATCCCGTACCTGTGGACGCTGCCGCTGGCGATGGCCGTGACGATGGTGTTCGGCCTCATCCTCGGCGCGCCCACGCTGCGGCTACGCGGGGACTACCTGGCGATCGTCACGCTCGGGTTCGGTGAGATCGTCCGGCTCCTCGCGACGATCGTCGAGCCCCTCAAGGGCCAGGTCGGCTTCCAGAGCGTCGGCCACCCGCCGGGCACCAACTCCGAGGGCAACGCGATCTTCGCCGTCTCCAACGGCACACCCTGGTACTGGCTGTGCGTCACGATCACGATCATCGTCCTGTTCCTCGTCGGAAACCTGGAGCGCAGCCGCGTCGGCCGGGCCTGGGTCGCCATCCGCGAGGACGAGGACGCCGCCGAGATCATGGGCGTGGCCACGATCCGCTTCAAGCTGTGGGCATTCGTGATCGGTGCGGCCATCGGCGGGCTGTCCGGCGCGCTGTTCGCCGGGCAGATCGGCTTCGTCAACAACCAGAAGTTCGACGTGCCGACGTCGGTGCTGTTCCTCGCGGCCGTCGTCCTCGGCGGGTCGGGCAACAAGGTCGGCGTCATCCTGGGTGCGTTCGTCGTGTCCTACATCCCGAACAGGTTCGTCGAGCTCGCGGCGTACAAGTACCTGATCTTCGGCGTCGCGCTCATCGTGCTGATGATCTTCCGGCCGCAGGGTCTGCTCGGCGCCCGCCAGCGGCTGCTCGCCTACGGGCGGCAGGCGTACCTGCGGATCGTCGGCAAACCCGAGCAACTCAGTTCGGACAGCTCGCTGAAGGGCGAGGGGGACCGGATCTCATGACCGAGCCGACAGGCGACGACCGGCGCGACCCCGCCGCCCCGGATCCCGGCACCGAGCGGGCCTCCGGCTCGGAGCGGATCGGCAGGCACGCCGCCGACGCGACCCCCGCGGGCACCGCCGCGCACACCGAGGGCGGCGTCGAGCTCGACGAGCAGACCCGCGAGGAGGCCGTCCAGCGGGCCGACGAGCACACCGAGCACCTCGCCGCCGAGGGCCCGGGCCTCGTCCCCGACGGCGAGGGCAGCATCGTCGAGCAGCTCGCCCACATGACGGCGGAGGAGCTCGCCGAGCGCGAGGCCGAGGTCGCGGAGGTGGTCGCGCCCGACCGCGACATCGCCGTCGAGGTCGGCGACACCCTGCTGAGCATGGACGCGGTCACGATGCGCTTCGGCGGCCTCGTGGCGCTCGACGCGGTGTCCTTCGACCTGAAGCGCGGCGAGATCCTCGGGCTCATCGGGCCCAACGGTGCCGGCAAGACGACGTGCTTCAACGCACTCACCGGCGTCTACCGGCCCACGTCGGGTCAGGTCCGGCTCGAGGGCCAGCCCCTCGGGCGCCGGTCACGGCACCAGATCACGCGCCTGGGCATCGCGCGCACGTTCCAGAACATCCGCCTCTTCGGCGAGATGACCGCGCTGGAGAACGTCGTCGTCGGGGCGGACGCCCGGCACCGCACGAGCGTCGTCGGTGCGCTGCTGCGGCTCCCCCGCCACCACCGCGAGGAGCGGCAGGCGATCGACCGGGCCATGGCCCTGCTGGAGTTCGTCGGCATCGCGCACAGGGCCGCCGACAAGGCGCGCAACCTGCCCTACGGCGACCAGCGGCGGCTGGAGATCGCGCGGGCGCTGGCGACCGAGCCCAAGCTGCTGTGTCTCGACGAGCCGGCCGCCGGGTTCAACCCCGCCGAGAAGGACAACCTCATGGGGTTGATCCGCAAGATTCGCGACGACGGCTACACGGTCCTGCTCATCGAGCACGACATGCGGCTGGTCATGGGCGTCACCGACCGGATCGTCGTGCTCGAGTTCGGGCGCAAGATCGCCGAGGGGCTGCCCTCCGAGATCCGGGAGAACCCGGCCGTGATCGCCGCCTACCTGGGGGTGCCCGACGATGCCACTGCTTGAGCTGAACGACGTCTGCGCCCACTACGGCCGGATCCAGGCCCTCGACGGCATCACCCTGACCGTCGAGGAGGGCGAGGTCGTCACGCTGATCGGGGCCAACGGCGCCGGCAAGACGACGACCATGCGCGTGATCTCCGGGATCCGTCCCGTCTCGTCGGGCAAGCTGCTCTTCGACGGCGACGACATCAAGTCGCTACGCGCCGACCTGCGCGTCGTGCGTGGCATCTCCCAGTCCCCCGAGGGCCGCGGCGTGTTCCCGGGCATGACGGTGCTCGAGAACCTCGACATGGGCGCCTACACGCGCAAGGACCGCAAGTCGTTGGGCGCCGACCTCGACCGGGTCTTCTCGCTGTTCCCGCGGCTCGCGGAGCGGCGCACCCAGGCCGGGGGCACCCTGTCCGGCGGTGAGCAGCAGATGCTCGCCATCGGCCGCGCGCTGATGGCCAAGCCCCGGCTGCTGCTGCTCGACGAGCCGTCGATGGGCTTGGCGCCGCAGTTCATCGCCCAGATCTTCCGGATCATCACCGAGATCAACGAGCAGGGCACCACGGTCCTGCTCGTCGAGCAGAACGCCCAGCAGGCGCTCAGCCGCGCCGACCGCGCGTACGTGATCGAGACCGGACGGATCGTGAAGGCCGGGACGGGCGCGGAGCTGCTCGCCGACCCGGCGATCAAGGAGGCCTACCTCGGCGTGGCCTGAGGCCGTGACGCACGACGCCCCGGCGGCTCCTGGTGGGCCGCCGGGGCGTCGTCGTCGCCACGGGGTACGGGTCAGCGCGCCTCGGCGAGGCCCTCGACCACTGCCTCGGCGACCGCCTTCATCGTCGTGCGCCGGTCCATCGCGGTGCGCTGGATCCAGCGGAACGCCTCGGGCTCGCTCATGTTCTGCTTGCTCATGAGCAGGCCCTTCGCCCGGTCGACGACCTTGCGGGTCTCCAACCGGTCCGACAGCGTCGCGACCTCGTCCTCCAGCGCCTTCTTCTCGGCGAACCGGGAGACGGCCAGCTCGATCGCAGGTACCAGCTCGTGCCGGGCGAACGGCTTGACCAGGTAGGCCATCGCGCCCGCGTCGCGCGCCCGCTCGATGAGGTCGCGCTGGCTGAACGCGGTGAGCATCACGACGGGAGCGATGCGCTCCTCGACGATGGTGCCCGCCGCCTCGATACCGTCCTTCTTGGGCATCTTGATGTCCATGATCACCAGGTCGGGTCCGAGGCTGCGGGCCAGCTCGACCGCCGCCTCGCCGTCGCCCGCCTCACCCGCGATCTGATAGCCCTCCTCGGTGAGCATCTCGGTGAGATCGAGACGGATGAGCGCCTCGTCCTCGGCCACGAGCACTCGCCAGCCCGGGGCGGGTCCGGCCGCCTCGGCGGCGTCGTCCTCGGAAACCTGCTGAGCCACCGGGGTCTCTCCTTCGAACGGTTGGGGCGACTGAGAAGGGGCAAGGCTACCGGGATAAGCTCGTGACCCGGACGACGATCTCCGTTTCGTGGGCGGAGACACGTCGCCGGACCCCCCGCCGGCGCCCCGGCGGACGGTCGTGCGGTCAGGCCCCCGTAGCCCAATCGGCAGAGGCAGCGGACTCAAAATCCGCCCAGTGTGCGTTCGAGTCGCACCGGGGGCACCACGAACCAGATCGCGCCGTCCGGCGCGCCCTGCCCGCGGCGCCCGCACCTCGTCCGCCCGGCCGGGTGGCTCGCGCACCGCAGCGACCGTGAGGGCTCGTCGGCCCGGCGCGGGAACGAGCGCGGCACCGCTCGGCCCGCCGAGGCTCGGCCCCCGGCCCTCGGCACCGCAACGCCCGGCCCGCAGCGCCGCTCGGTCCGGCGCCGCGCTCGGCCCGTGGCGCCGCGCAGACCACGGACACCGCTGCGCCCGCGGCAGAGCCCCGGCCCTCGGCACCTCCGGACGAGGGTCCCGCCGTGCGGCCGAGCCGTGCCGGAGCCGGCGCTCGGCGGTGCTGTTCCCGAGCGCGGCCGACGGCCGGCGACGTCCGGTGGGCCGTTCGGTTGGCGACCGTCACGGTGAACCGCCTCGGCATCCGGGTGGTGCAGGCACATCACGGCGACCTGCGCGGATCGCGCCGTATTTCACCCGTTCGTCGGCCAACCTCGAGGCCTCTCGCTGCCACGACCACCCACATGCACCCCGTTCGTCACGATCTCGGCGAGACGCTCGGTAACGCAATGGTCACGGGTGGCCGAAGATACCCGCGCAGTCCCGCTCCCCACGCGACTGAAAGCGGATTGAAGGAAATGACCTCACACCGAGTGGCTACCCCTGTGCGCCGACGATGGTCGCGCGCCCGTCGCCGGCAGACGTTCGTCGCCGCGGCCGTGCTCGCGATCGGAGCCGGCTTCGCCATCCACGGCGTCGCCTCCGCGGCGCCGCAGACGCTCAGCGTCGGAGGCGGATCGTCGTACAAGACGATCCAGTCGGCGCTCAACGCCGCCAGGCCCGGCGACACCGTCGAGGTGTCGGCCGGGACCTACCCCGAGGCGTTGAAGTTCCCCACCAGCGGCACCTCCACCGGCTGGATCACGTTGCGCAGCAAGGCCGGCGCCAAGGTCGTCGTCGACGGCCGCAACAGCCTCAAGAGCGGCAACGGGCTCGTCAGCCTCGACGGGCGCTCCTACATCCGGATCTCCGGGCTGACGATCACGAACTCCCCGACGCACGGCATCTACGGCACCAACGCGTCGAACATCCAGATCTCGCAGACCGAGGTGTCCAACACTCGCAACGGCGGGCTCGTGCTGCTCAACGGCGCCAACGCCGTCATCGACGGCAACAACGTGCACCACACCAACCAGGCAGGGACGTCGGCGTCGAACGAGGCCGTCAGCCTCGTCAACTACGACACGGTCGACATCAAGAACAACCAGGTGCACGACAACGGCGAGGAGGGCATCGACGTCAAGTACGAGACCCGCAACGCCCAGGTGCACGGCAACCGCGTCTACAACAACCGCGGACCGAACATCTACGCCGACTCCGTGCACGACGTGAAGATCTTCGACAACGTCGTGACCGGCGCGACGAACTCCAGCAAGCCCGGGATCCTGATCGCCGTCGAGTCGTACTCGCCGACGAAGAAGTTGGCCCGCGTCGACGTCTACAACAACGTCCTGACCGGCAACGCCGGCGGCGGGATCGGGTTGTGGAAGGAGGGCGGCGGCACGATGTCGGACATCCACATCACCAACAACGTGGCCTACGCCAACAAGCGGGCCGGGATCGTGTTCAGCACCAGCGGGTTCAGCGGCACGAACGTCATCCGCAACAACATCCTGACCGGCAACCCCTCGCCGATCAGTGGCGGCACCGGCGGCTTCACCGTCGACCACAACCTGACGACGGACGACCCGAAGTTCGTCGACGCCGCGGCCGGTGACTTCCACCTGCAGGCGGGCTCCCCCGCGATCAACGCGGGCGTGGGCACCCTCGCGGTGGCCGTCGACGCTGCGGGCATCGCCCGACCCAAGGGCGGCGCGTTCGACCTGGGCGTCTTCGAGCGCTGACGCACGCTCAGCCGAGCCCGACCCGCGCGCGGTCGCCGCGGCCCAGCCGTTCCAGGGCCGCGGCGACCGCGCCGGCGCCGTCGTCCCCGGCGACGCGCTCGGCGAGCCTGGCCGCCGCCCGGCGCATCTCGGGCCGGGTCACGGCCGTGGTGATCCGGCAGGCGAGCGCCTCGGCACCACGGCCGCCGTCCGCGGGAAGAGCCAGGAATGCGGCACGTCGTCGACGACGAGGACGTCGTCCCCCGCGACCTCGAGACCCGCCCACCCCCGGCCCACGACCGCGCGGGTTCCGCTGCGCCGCAACGCCTCCGCGAGGATCGACGACAGCCGTTCCCCCTGTCCCGGACCCATGGACCCGAACCCGACGTAGACCGGCGCGGGCCCGGCCTGCAGGAACGCGGCGAGATCGGCGGGCGGCTCCCAGGAGTCGGGGACGTACGGGTACCAGTAGCCGACGACCTCGAGCCCGGGCCGCCAGTCCACCGGGCGCGGCAGCACGTGCGGGCTCCACCCGTGCCACACCGGCCACCGGGTCTCACACAACCGGCGCAGCGACGCGACGGGCGACCGCCGGGGCAGGCCCATCACCGCGCGGACGTGCGCACTCGCCCGGTGGAACGGCGTCGTCGACAGCCGCGCGAGCTCGCCCGCCACCAGGTTCCCGGCCGGGCCGAGCGACCGCGCGGTGTGGAACAGGACCGGCGGGAACGCCCGGGTCGGCTCGACCGGCCGGCTGAACAGCCCCGCACTCGGGATGGCGTGGCCCTCGGCGACGTCGACACCGAACTGGGCCGTCATGGTGACCAGCAGGACGTCGGCGTGCGCGGCCGCCTCGACGAGGTCGTCGGCCGCGCCGCAGAGGTACGTCGTCATCGCCTCGGCCTGCTCGGTGAGGAACCGCAGCGAGCTCCGCGGGCCGGTGCCGAGGTCCGCGATCGTGCGCGCGTCGCCCGCCAGGCGGCGGAACGCGACACCGCCCACACGCACGGTCTGCTCGAACTCCGGGTTCGCGGCGACGGTGACCTCGTGGCCCGCGGAGGCCAGCCGGCGCCCCAGCCCGACGAATCCCACGACGTCCCCTCGCGACCCCGGCGCGGCGATCAGCACCCGCACGACATCCCCTCCCCGCGGGTCCTGCGGTCGGCCGCGGACCCACCTCGACACCCGACGCCCGCCGACACTGCTGAATCGGACGGTGCCGGACGATGCCGTCCGGCCCGTTCCTCGGTACGTTCAGTGTCCGCTCGACGAGGAGGTCGTGGTGGGCATCTCCGTGTTCCTGGTCGACGACCACGAGATTGTCCGGCGCGGCGTCGCGCACCTGCTCGACGCCGAACCCGACATGGATGTGGTCGGTGAGGCCGCGTCGGCCACGGAGGCGCTGGCGCGCATCCCCGCGGCGCACCCGGACGTCGCGATCCTCGACGTGCGGCTGCCCGACGGCGAGGGCATCAGCGTCTGCCGCGAGGTCCGGTCGATGCTCGACCCCCCGCCCGCGTGCCTGATGCTCACCTCCTACAGCGACGACCAGGCGCTGTTCGGCGCGATCGTCGCGGGCGCGGCCGGCTATCTGCTGAAGGACGTGGCCGGGACCAACCTCGTCGGGGCCGTCCGCACCGCCGCGGCGGGCGGCAGCCTCATCGACCCGGAGACCGCGGCCCGGGCGCTCGAACGGCTGCGGACGCCCGAGGACCCGCGCTACGAGTCCCTCTCGCCACAGGAACGCCGGATCCTCGACCTCATCGCGACGGGCCTGACCAACCGGCAGATCGGGGCGGAGCTGTTCCTCGCGGAGAAGACCGTCAAGAACTACGTGTCGTCGCTGCTGCACAAGCTCGGCTTCGCCCGCCGGACCGAGGCCGCGGTCTACGCCGCCAGCCGTCGGCGCGCGGGACGCCCCCCGGCGCCACCGCCGCAACGCTGACCCGGCGCGCTACCCCGCGCGATCCGCCCCGACCGGACGCCACCGCGCGCAGCGCCGACCAGACGCCACTCCGCCACGACCGACCGGCGCCACCGCGCGGTCCGCCGGTTCGGCCCCACCCCGCGCTCCGCCGACTCGGCGCCACCCCGCGCACCGCCGACCGCGTGCCACCGGCGCGGCGGTGTCCGACGTGGACCGTGCGTGGAATCCTCGCGCCGGTGGACGCCGAACCGCCCGTCGACGCGCCCGGTCCCGCCGCCGCGCACGACGACCGCGACCCCCCTGTGGAGCTGCGCGTCCACGGCGTCGCGGGAACCCCGCCGGAGCTCATGCTCCAGCTCGTCCCCGCCGTGCGGACCGATCGCGCGGAGCAGCCGCCGGACGACGACGACGGCGCGATCACCGAGTGGCGCCAACCGCCCGCCCGGCCGCAGCTGCGGGCGTGGTCGTGGGGATCGCTGACGTCGGGCCGCTGGTACCAGGCGTTCTATCTGGTGCTGCTGCCGTTCATGCTGGCGAACCTCGCCGGCTGGGCGCTGCTGGCGAGCCCGGACGGCGGCCCGCCGACCGGCACCGGCGACCACGCGGACCGCGAACGTCCCGCGCGCGGCGTCCGGATCCGCTGGTGCGTGCTGCTCGTGCGGCTCGCGGCGCTGCTGGTCACGACGATCTTCGCGTTCTGGACCCAGCTGGTCGTGGCCGATCTCGTCACCTACCAGTGGCTGGTCCGGCACGCCGGATGGCCCGGCTGGACCGTCGGCGCCGGGTTCGCGGTGACGGCCGGTGTGCTGCTCGCGGTCGTCTGGCTCAGCCGGATCCGGACCCGGCCGACGCGCAGGCACGTCGATCCCTGGGCGGTGTGGACCGACCCGGCCGGCCGGGCGTCGCTGCACCACGACCAGCCTCCCATGTGGAACAGCCCGGGCATCAACGTCGGGCTGCGCCGGCTGCACCTGTCGGCCGCGCTGGGCGCCGTGGCGCTCGCCGGCTGCTGGCCGAGCGCCGGTGGCTGGACGACGTGGCGGACGGCGGGGCTGTGGTGCGCGGTCGCGACGCTGGCCGCCGTCGCCGTCCTGACCTGCTGGATCAGCCTCGCGGACGGCGAGGCGCCGGGCTCGGCCGACCCGGCCGGTCCTCCGCGGGCGCTGCGGGGGCACGGGCTGCCGCCCGCGGCCCTCGTGCGGCACGGCACGTGGCCGCCCGCCGCGGCGGCACTCGCGCTGGCCGCCGTCGCCACCGGCGGGGGCGACACGGCCTGGGTCGGGGCACACCCGTTCCTCCCGGCGCTGCGCGGTTCCGCGCTGTGGCTCAGCCTCGCCGTACTCGTCGTCGCGGCGCTGGTCGGCGTGGTCCAGGGCAGGGTGGTCCCGGCGCCGGGAACCCCGCCGCGGCGCCGGGACCTGCGGCGGGCCAACGCCCCGTCGATCCTGCTGCTCGCCGCCGCGATCGGGGCCGCGCTGGGGGCGGGCATCGCCGAGCAGGTGGCCCGGCTCGCCGGGTCGACGTGCAGTGTGGGCCCGTGCGTGGTCGTCGGCGACACCGTCGGCTGGATGGCCATCGTGTTCACCTCGATCCTCGCGGCCGTCGGTCTGGTCGTCGCGCTGTGCTGGCTCGCGCTGCGGCTCGTCCCGCGGGCCGACGGCCGTCGACCCCCGGCCGCGGTCGCGTTGCGCTCGTTGACCGTCCGCGGCTCGTGGCTGACGGCGCTGCTCGGCGCGCTCGGCTCGCTGGCCACCGTCGCCGGGATCGCCGTCGCGCTGGCCCGCGGCGGGCTCCCCCCGGTGAGCGCGGTCCCGGTCGCGGTGTCGGCGACGGTCGTCGGCACGCTGATCGTGCTCACGCTCGGCCTGCTCGCCGCGGCGCTGCGGCACCGCCACGTGCGGACGCCGGTCGCGATCGGCGTCGCGGTCGCGGTCGTCGCCGTGGCCGCGGTGGTGGTCTGGGCGCTGCGGTCCGGCCGGTCGTGGCAGGTCCTCGGGGTGCCGCTGCCGCCGAGCACCTTCGCCGAGTTCTCGCTCGTCGTCGCGATCCTGCTGCCGACGGCGCTGGTGCTGCGGCGGATGTACGCCGCGGTGCGCAGCGTCGCCGCACGGCGCGGCGTCGGGGTGCTGTGGGACGTCGGCACGTTCTGGCCGCGGTGGTTCCATCCGCTCGCGCCGCCCACCTACTCCGACCGCGCCGTCACGGGCCTGACCGACCGCATCGGGGACGTCGAGCCCGGCGAGGTGTTCGTCGTGGCGGCGCACAGCCAGGGATCGGTGATCGCGGGCACCGCGCTGCTCGCCGCGAACCCGCGGACCCCGGTCGCGCTGCTGACGTTCGGCTCGCCGTGGCATCACCTCTACGGCGAGTTCTTCCCCGGCTACTTCGACACGGGAGCGACGGCGGCGCTGGTCGACACGCTCGACCGGCGCTGGCGCAACCTGTACCGCGACACCGACCCGATCGGCGGGCCGGTCCACGACCCGGCCGTCGACGCGTCCGCCCTCGCCGACCCGCACCTGCGCATCCACAGCGACTACTGGCTCGAGCCCGAGTACGGCGTCGCCGTCGCGCGCCTCGAGCGGGCGATCAGGTCGGCGGTGCAGCACCCCACGCCGGGGCCGTCGGAACGGACCGGACGACCGGCGAGGGAACAGACCACGCCCACGACCCGTTGACCCCACCATGGCGACCGTTGAGCTGACCACCGAGAACTTCGACGACGTCGTCGGCGGACCCGGAACCGTGTTCGTCGACTTCTGGGCGTCGTGGTGCGGGCCGTGCCGTCAGTTCGGACCGGTCTTCGAGGAAGCCTCCGAGCGGCACACCGACATCACGTTCGCGAAGGTCGACACCGAGGACCAGACCGAGCTGGCGCAGGCCTTCGGGATCTCGTCGATCCCGACGGTGATGGCGGTGCGCGACGGCGTCGTCGTCTACGCGCAGCCGGGTGCGCTGCCCGGTCCGGCGTTCGAGGACCTCATCGGCAAGGTCCGCGACGTCGACATGGAGAAGGTGCGCGAGGCCGTCGCGCAGCAGCAGGCCGAGCAGGCGGCCCAGCAGGGCGACTGACCCGTGCGTGGCGATGGTCGCTACCGCGGTACATCGCCACTCACGACCCACGGCGTGGAGCGTCGTCCCCAGCCGTCGCGCCGCACGACGAACTCACGACCACCCTCAAGAGCGAACGGCCCCGGGACCGCGGTCCCGGGGCCGTCGTCGTTCGGCGCGGCTCGACGACCCGTCAGCTCCGTCGAGCCGGACGCGACCCGCGGTCAGCCCGCCTGCGCCGTTCCCGGGCGCAACGGCTCCAGCTCACCGGCGACCCCCTCGGCGGCCCTGCGCAGCAGCGGGACCGCCTGCTGGATCAGGGCGTCGGACATCCGCGGCGACGGGCCCGAGATCGAGACGGCCGCCCGGGGCGCGCGGCCCGGGACGGCGACCGCGACGCACCGGACGCCGATCTCCTGTTCCTCGTTGTCGACGGCGTAGCCCGCCTCGCGCACCCGGTCGAGCTCGGCGCGGAACCCGTCGGGCGTGATGATCGTGTGCCCCGTCTGCGGGTGCATCACCGACCCGGCGACGATCATGTCGGCCTGCTCGGGCGGCATGAGCGCCAGCATGGCCTTGCCGACGGCCGTGCAGTGCACCTGCGCCCGGCGGCCGACCTCGGTGAACATCCGCATCGCGTGCACGCCAGGGACCTGCGCGGTGTAGACGACGTGGTCGCCGTCGAGCATCGCGAGGTTGGCGCTCTCGCCGATCTCGTCGACCAGTTCGCGCAGGTAGGGCATCGCCCAGGTGCCCAGCAGCTGCGAGGCGTGCTCCCCCAGGCGCATCAGGCGCGGCCCGAGCGCGTACTCCCGTGACGGCTGCTGGCGCACGTAGCCGAGGTCGACGAGGGTGCGGACGAGCCGGTGGATCGTCGGCAGCGGGAGCGCGAGACGGGCCGCGAGCTGGGACAGGCCTGCCGTCCCACCGAGGTCGCTCATCGCCTCCAGCAGCTCGAAGGTGCGCTCCACGGACTGGACGCGGCCGCTCCCCCGCTCGGGCGCAGGGTCCGCGCCGGGCTCCGGACCCGCTGGGGACTGCTTGGGCATCTCGCCGCTCCCGTGTCGATGCGCGAACCGGCCGGAAGCGCACATCGTCTTCCGCCATCCGGAATCCTACCCGCCGGTCCGGCCGGCCCCGGACGCCGCGCGAGGCCGAGCGCGCCCCTTCGCCGCGGCCGGACCCGCCGCACCCCGGGCGCAGCCCGCCGGCCGCCGGCTGCTCCGTGCTGCCCAGGCCCTGCTCAGGCGTGACGTCGCCCGCACGGCATCCGTCGGTCGGCCGCCGTCCACGCAGGTCGAGTGTTTGACAGGTGTCCCCGCTCACTTTACAGTTCTCGCAGAACAGAAGTTGACTTCCACGATACGAAATTGGAAGGAGCGGCGTCCCCGTGAACCGCCCCGCGATGCGCTACCTGCCCAACTGCTCGCTGCTGTTCGCCGAGCTCCCGCTGCTCGAGCGGCCGGCCGCCGCGAAGGCCGCCGGGTTCGACGCGGTCGAGTTCTGGTGGCCGTTCGCCGAGGCCGTGCCCGCCGACGCCGAGGTGGAGGCGTTCGTCACCGCGATCTCCGACGCCGGGGTCGCGCTCGTCGGGCTCAACTTCTTCGCGGGCGACCTCGCGGGCCCGGACTGCGGCGTGCTGTCGCTCCCGGCGCGCTCGCCCGAGTTCCGGGCGAACCTCGCCGTCGCGGCATCGATCGCCGGGCGCCTCGGCGTCCGCGGCCTCAACGCGCTGTACGGCAACCGTGCCGACGGCGTCAGCCCGCAGGAGCAGGACGAGCTCGCCACCGAGAACCTCGTCCTCGCCGCCGAGGCGGTCGCGGCCGCGGGCGCCACCGTGCTCGTCGAGCCGATCAGCGGGCCCAAGCCCTACCCGCTGCGCACCGCCGCCGACGTCGTCGCGGTCGTCGACCGGGTGCGCGCCGCGGGTGCCCCGAACGTCGGCTTCCTGTTCGACCTGTTCCACCTGGGGGCCAACGGCGACGACCTCGACGAGGCCATCACCCGGCACTTCGACGTGATCGCCCACGTGCAGATCGCCGACGTACCCGGCCGCGGCGAGCCCGGCTCCGGCGAGCTGGACCTCATGGGCCGGCTGCAGACCCTGCAGGACAAGGGCTACGACGGCTGGGTCGCGCTGGAGTACAAGCCGTCGACCGGCGACACCGCCGAGAGCCTGCACTGGCTGCCGCGCGCCCGGCGCGGCGCCGCCTGACCTCCCTGTCCGCGATACCTCCGGAGTGACACCAGAATGAGCACCACCACCGTCGCGTTCATCGGCCTGGGCATCATGGGCCGCCCGATGTCGGCCAACCTCGTCGCGGCCGGCTTCGACGTCGTCGGCTACAACCGCTCCCCGGCGCCGATCGAGGCGCTCGTCGCCGCGGGGGGCCGCGGGGCGGGCAGCATCGCCGAGGCGGTCAAGGGCGCCGACGTCGTCGCCGTCATGGTCCCCGACTCCCCCGACGTCGAGGCGGTCCTCGCGGGCCCCGACGGCGTGTTCGACAACGCCGCCGAGGGCACGCTCGTCATCGACTTCTCGACGATCCTGCCCGACGTCTCGCGCCGGCTCGCCGCGCAGGGCGCCGAGCGCGGCCTGCGCGTCCTGGACGCCCCCGTCTCCGGCGGCGAGGCGGGCGCGGTCGAGGGCGTGCTGTCGATCATGGTCGGCGGCGACGCCGAGGCGTTCGCCGCGGCACAGCCCGTGTTCGACGCCGTCGGGGCGACCATCGTGCACGTGGGACCGGCGGGCGCCGGCCAGACCGTGAAGGCCGCCAACCAGCTCATCGTCGCCGGGAACATCCAGCTGCTCGCCGAGGCGATCGTGTTCCTGGAGGCCCACGGCGTCGACACCGAGGCGGGCGTGACGGTACTGGGTGGGGGCCTGGCCGGCAGTACCGTCCTGCAGCGCAAGGCGGGCAACATGCTGAACCGGGACTTCACGCCCGGCTTCCGGATCGCGTTGCACCACAAGGACATGAAGATCGTGACCGACGCCGCGCGGGCGGCCGGCGTGGTGATCCCGCTCGGCGCGCACGTCGCCCAGCTGGTCGCGGCGCTGAACGCGCAGGGCCACGGCGGCCTCGACCACTCCGCCCTGTTCACCACCGTCGAGCAGCTCTCCGGCCGCTCCGGTTCCTGACCCGACCCACGAGAGGACCTGTCATGCCTCGTATGAGGACGGTCGACGCGGCGGTCGCGATCCTGCGCCGCGAAGGCATCACCGACCTGTTCGGGCTGCCCGGCGCGGCGATCAACCCGTTCTACTCGGCGGTGCGTGCCGACGGGGGGCTGCGGCACACCCTGGCCCGCCACGTCGAGGGGGCCGCGCACATGGCCGAGGGCTACACCCGCGCGGCGCCGGGCAACATCGGCGTCTGCGTCGGCACCTCCGGGCCCGCCGGCACCGACATGATCACCGGGCTGTACTCGGCGGCCGCGGACTCGATCCCGATCCTGTGCATCACCGGGCAGGCACCGGTCGCGAAGCTGCACAAGGAGGACTTCCAGGCCGTCGACATCGCCTCGATCGCCCGGCCGCTCACCAAGATGGCGGTGACGGTCCTCGAGCCGGCCCAGGTCCCCGGGACCTTCGCGCAGGCGTTCCACCTGATGCGCTCCGGGCGGCCCGGTCCGGTCCTCATCGACCTGCCGATCGACGTCCAGCTCGCCGAGATCGAGTTCGACATCGACGCCTACGAACCGCTGCCCTCCTACCGGCCGGTGGCGTCGCGGGCACAGATCGACAGGGCGCTGGACCTGCTGTGCACGGCGCAGCGCCCGGTGATCGTCGCGGGCGGCGGCGTCCTCAACGCCGACGCCGCCGACCTGCTCGTCGAGTTCGCCGAGCTCACCGGCACGCCCGTCATCCCGACGCTGATGGGCTGGGGCGCGATCCCCGACGACCACCCGCTGATGGCCGGCATGGCGGGCATCCAGACGTCGCACCGCTACGGCAACGCGACCCTGCTGGCGTCCGACCACGTGCTGGGCATCGGCAACCGGTGGGCCAACCGGCACACCGGCGACCTCGACACCTACACCGCCGGCCGCACGTTCACCCACATCGACATCGAGCCGACCCAGATCGGCCGCGTGTTCGCCCCCGACCTCGGCATCGCGTCCGACGCCCGCGCGGCCCTGGCGCTGCTCGTCGAGGCCGCACGCGAGCGTGCGTCGGACGGCACGCTGCCCGACCGGTCCGGGTGGGCGGGCGAGTGCGCCGGACGCAAGGCGACGATGCTGCGCACCACGCACTACGACCAGGTGCCGATCAAGCCGCACCGGGTCTACGAGGAGATGAACCGGGTCTTCGGCCGCGACACCCGCTACGTCACGACGATCGGCCTCTCCCAGATCGCCGCCGCACAGCTGCTGCACGTCTACAGGCCGCGGCACTGGATCAACGCCGGCCAGGCCGGGCCGCTGGGGTGGACCGTGCCCGCGGCCCTGGGCGTCGTCGCGGCCGACCCTACGCGGGAGGTCGTCGCGATCTCCGGCGACTACGACTTCCAGTTCATGATCGAGGAGCTGGCGGTCGGGGCGCAGTTCAACCTGCCCTACGTCCACGTCCTGGTGAACAACGCCTACCTGGGCCTGATCCGGCAGGCGCAGCGCAACTTCGACATGGACTTCTGCGTCCAGCTCTCCTTCGACAACATCAACGCCGACGACGACGCCGCACCCGGGCTCAAGGGCTACGGCGTCGACCACGTCAAGGTCGCCGAGGGCCTGGGCTGCAAGGCGATCCGGGTCGTCGAGCCGGACGCCATCGCGCCCGCGCTCGTCGAGGCACGCCGGCTCGCGGCCGAGCACAAGGTCCCCGTGGTCGTCGAGGTCGTCCTCGAGCGGGTCACCGACATCGCGATGGGCACGGCGCTCGACGCCGTGAACGAGTTCGGCGGTGCCACCTCGGACCCGGCCGACGCGCCGACGTCGATCCTCGCCCGGGCGGTCTGATGCGGGTCGTCGTCGCCCCCGACAAGTTCAAGGGCTCGCTGACCGCCGTCCAGGTGGCCGAGCGCGTCGGGGCCGGGCTGCGGGCGGTCGCGCCGGAGGTCGACGTCGTCGCCCTCCCGGTGGCCGACGGCGGCGACGGCACCGTCGACGTGGCCCTCGCGGCGGGCTTCCACGCCGTGCCCGCCACGGCGTCGGGTCCGACCGGCGAGCCCGTGCAGACCCGGTGGGCGCGTCGCGGCGACGTCGCGATCGTCGAGCTGGCCGCAGTCTGCGGGCTCGTCCGGCTCCCCGGCGGACGGCCGGACCCGTTGGGCGCGAGCAGCATCGGGCTCGGTGAGGTGATCGGGGCGGCGCTCGCGGCCGGCTGCCGGCAGATCGTCGTGGCCATCGGCGGCAGTGCCGGAACCGACGGCGGCGCCGGGCTGCTCACCGCGCTGGGCGCCGTGGTGCGCGACGCGACGGGCCGCCCGGTGCCACTCGGCGGGGCCGCGCTCGCCGGGGCCACGTCGCTCGACCTGACCGGGCTCGACCCCCGGCTCGCCGTGACGGACCTCGTGGTGGCCTGCGACGTCGACAACCCGCTGTGCGGGCCTCGCGGTGCCGCGGCGGTGTACGGGCCGCAGAAGGGCGCGACCCCGGCCGACGTCGCGACGCTCGACGCCGCACTGGGCCACTGGGCCGGCCTGGTCGCCGACGCGACGGGCACCGACCACCGCGACGACCCGGGCGCCGGCGCGGCGGGCGGGGTGGCCTTCGCGGCACGGGCGGTGCTCGGGGCGGCGCTGCGCCCGGGCATCGACCTCGTGCTCGACCTGCTGCGGTTCGACGAGCACCTCGCCGGGGCCGATCTCGTCGTCACCGGGGAGGGCGCGCTCGACGAGCAGACGCTCGCCGGGAAGGCCCCGGCCGGCGTGGCCGCCGTGGCCCGTGCCGCCGGGGTGCCCGTCGTCGCCGTGACCGGGCACAGCGCGCTGACCGCGGCCCGGCTGCGCGCGGCCGGGATCGAGCAGGCCTACGCGCTCACCGACCTCGAACCCGACGTCGCGCGGTGCATCGCCGACGCGGGCCCGCTGCTGGAGGAGCTCGCACGGGGCCTTGCGAGGGACCGGCTCCGCGGCGCGGTGGTCACCTGAGTCGTGGACGACGTTGCCGGCCGTGGCACCGACCATGGCCGGTGACGCCGCTCACGAACCGTCGGCCGGGCCGAACCGGTAGCCGCTGCGCGCGGAGAACTGGGCCGTCACGGCGAACCGGTCGCCGCGCACGAGGGTGTGGCGCCACTCGACGCCGCGCAGCCCCACCTTGCCGAGGCGCTCGATCGAGAACGCGGCGATGCCCGTGGGGATGCCGAGCAGCTCGCGTTCGGACTCCACCGGCACCACCGCCCGGATGTGCTCCTCGCCGCCCGAGAGGCGCACCCCGCAGCGCTCGGCGTACTCGTCGTAGAGCGCGGTGTGGGTGAAGTCGACGTCGAGCAGCGGGGCGGCCAGCGACTCGGGCAGCCACACCCGGTCGACGGCCAGTGGCGACGAGCCCGCGAGCCGCAGCCGCTCCAGGTAGACCAGCGGCGTCGACTCCTCCAGCCCGAGCCGGGTGGCGACGACGCCGTCGGCCCGCACGTCGAGGGTCCGCACGACGCTGCGCTGCCGCAGGCCGGTGGCCTCGACCGAGGCGAAGAGGCTGTAGAGCGCGCCGAGAGGCTGCTCGATCTCGACGGGATCGGCCAGCCGCGGCGCACGGCCCCGCGCCGCGACGACGGTGCCCTCGTCGCGCAGCCTGCGCAGCGCCTCCCGGACGGTGTGCCTGCTGACCCCGTACTCGGCGACCAGCGCGAGCTCGCCGGGGAACGCGTCGGCGAACGCGCCGCCCCGCAACCGGCGCCGCAGGTCACCCAGCAGCTGCGACCACAGCGGCTCGGCGAGCGTACGGTCGAGCGGGGCCGCCCCCAGCTCGCTTGTCACGCCGCTCATCGTCCCCTCGCCGGTCGCTCGTCGCCCGCCCGCGCACTCCGCGACCGGCCCGTCCGTCACGAAACTACCCGTGCGGGCGAACCCGGACCGTCGGCGCCACCCCGTGCCCACCCGGGCGCGCTGCGTCGACACCGGGCTCGTCCGCGGCGAGGGCCTCGCCCAGCGCGACGACGAGCGGGTCCGGTCGCTCCCAGCGCGCCCCCGTCCCCGCCACGGACCGGACCCACTGCACGCCGCGCAGCGCGTTGCAGACGAGCATGCCGTCGGCGGCCGCGAGCTCGTCGATCCCGACGGGCACCAGGTCGTAGGGCAGCCGCATCCCGTCGAGGGCGTCGAGCAGTGCCTGCCGGGCGGTGCCGGGGAGCAACCGGCCGTCGAGCGGCGGGGTGACGAGCCGGCCGCCGCGGACGACGGCGACGCACGCGCGCGTCGTCTCCAGGACGGCGCCGTCGGTCCCGACGAGCAGCGGCGACGTCCCCGCGGGCACGTCGGCCTCCAGCGCGTCGAACCGGTCCCGGTCCGCGAGCTTGTGCGGGCGGCCCGCGGAGTCCCGGACGGGCACGAGCGTCACCCCGGGCTGGTCGGCGGGCGGCACGGGCGCAGGCCACGGCGTGACGACGACGTCGACCCGGCCCGGGTCGTCGGGCCGCGCGTCGACCCGGACCCGCAGGTGGCCGGGGGTGTCGGCGACCGCGGCGCGGACGGCGGCGGGCACGTCGGCGCGCAGCGCGACGCCGTAGAGCTCCCAGTAGGAGCGCTGCAGCCTGCGGAGATGGTCGGCGAGCCGGCGCGGCCGGCCGTCGACGACCAGGAACGTCTCGAAGACCCCACGCGCCGGGTCGGCGTCCGGCGCGGCGCCCGCCGACGGAACGCCGGGGCCCGACGGGAGCCGCCCGCCGAGGACCGCGAGCAGCGGTGCGGCCTTGGTCAGGCACTCCCGCCACTCCTCGATCGGGCTCGAGTCCACCGTGACCCCGCCGCCGACGCCGAGGTGCGCGGTGCCGTCGGCGAAGACCTCGAGCGTGCGGATCGTGACGGCCAGCTCCAGGCCGGCGAGCGGGCCGCTGTAGCCCATTGCGCCGGTGAACAGCCCGCGCGACACCGGCTCCAGCGCCTCGATCACCTCGACCGCGCGGATCTTCGGCGCGCCGGTGACCGAACCGGGCGGGAACGTGGCGGCCAGCAGCGCGGCGTCGTCGGAACCCGGGGCGAGGGTGCCGCGGACCTCCGAGACCAGGTGCCAGACCCCCGGGTGCGGCTCGACCGCGAGCAGCCGCGGCACCGTGACCGTGCCCGTCGCGCACACGCGCGAGAGGTCGTTGCGCATCAGGTCGACGATCATGACGTTCTCGGCGGCGTCCTTTGCCGACGCGGCGAGGACGGCACGCTCCCGCTCGTCGGAGCCGGTCCCGGTCCGCGGCCGGGTGCCCTTGATCGGCTCCGTGCGCACGGTCGGACCCGCACGGTGCAGGAAGACCTCGGGGCTCGCACCGACGGCCGCGCAGTGCGGATCGGCGACGAAGCCGGCCCGCGCCGGCCGGAGCGCCTCGCCGAGGCGCGCCCACGCCTCGGCGGGTGACCCGTGCAGCCGCAGGTCGAGGCGGGTCGCGATGTTGGCCTGGTAGATCTCGCCGCGGCGGATGGCCTGCACGCAGTGCTCGACGGCGGCGACGTGCTCGGCCGGGTCGGGGATTGCGGTGACGTCGAGCCGCACGTCGGTGCGTCCGGGGTCCACGGCGAGGTCGGCGGCGAGCGCGTCGCGCCGGGCCCGGGCGGCGGCCTCGTCGAAGTCGCCGGCGACGTCCAGCAGCGCCTCGTACCACCAGCGGGAGCCGTCGTGGCGCAGCACGTCGCGGTACCAGGCGAGGGACGCGGCGAGCCGGGACCGGCTCGCCGGGAACGGCAGGTGACCGAACCAGCCGCCGCCCACCGCACCGGGCGGCCCGGCCGGCCCCACGACCTCGGGCACGTCGGCGAGCACCGCGAACGGGTCGCCCTCGCCCGTCCGCACCGGGTCGCAGGTCACCAGCGCGCCGCGCGACCACGCACCCGACCACGCCGTGACGCGCTCGCGCCGGGCGAGTCGGCGCACGACGTCGAAGACGCTCAGCCGGGCGAGGTGGGCCGGCATCGGCAGTGTGCAGAGCCGGACCGCCGAGGCCCGGACGCGCTCGCCCACGGCGACCTCCCGTCCCGGCCGGCGTCGCGGGTCCGAACGGTCGCCGGCTGCCGGGCCCGGCCGTCCGGCGGCGCGCGTCCGGGATGGACACGCCCGCGGCGCCCATCATGACGGCCGTACCGGTGACACGGAACCGTCCGGGGCCGGTGTCACACAACCCGTTCGGAGCACCACAGGCCCCGGACGAGTGATCACCGAACCCGGCGGTAACGCCGCTTCGGGCACGTATCGATACGACCATCGGAGTGATCTCCGCAGCGCTACCGAAACGCAACCTGAACTGGGCGTTCCGGCGGCTGCGGCCTGGGATCATGACCGGCGGACCGCCCTGTCGGCGGCGCGCGGCGGGGTGAGGCGCCGCGCCCCGACCGGGCGAGCACGGATATGACGAGGGGGATCGGCCGTGGCCGAGCGTGTGGGGAATGCGGTGGGACCGGCGGCGCGGCCGCGGGACCGAGCGACGCAGGCGCGGGGCGGGCGCCTGCGTCGGACGGCGCCACGGGTGACGGCCCTGCTGGCCGCGGTGCTCGCGACGGCGCTCGTCGGCGGCTGCGCGACCGCCGCCGCGCGGGCCACGCACGCCCAGCAGCAGGCACAGCAGAACGCGCCGGTCGTCGCCGCCTCGGTGTCGCCGACCGCGGGCGCCACCGACGTCAACCCGACCGCGGAGATCAAGGCCGACGGCGGCTCCGGGACCCTGCGCGACGTGGCACTGACCAACGCGAAGGGTGTCGCCGTCGCCGGCACGCTCTCCCCCGACGGCAAGCAGTGGACGGCGAGCGCCCCGCTCGGCTACGGCGGGACCTACACGTGGTCGGGCACCGCCGTCGCCCCCGACGGCACCGCGACCGCGTTGGGCGGCAGCTTCACCACTGTCACCCCAAAGCGCACGGTGAAGGCCACGACCAACATCGGCGACGGGCAGACCGTCGGCGTCGGTGCGCCCATCGAGGTGCACTTCAACCGCGACCTCGACGCGGCCGCGAAGGCCGCCGTCGAGAAGAACCTGAAGGTCACCACGTCGGTGCCCGTCGAGGGCGCCTGGGCCTGGCTGCCCGACGACCAGCTGGGCTCCCGGGTGCACTGGCGGCCCAAGGAGTACTGGCCCGCGGGCACCCAGGTGCAGATGACCGCGTCGGTCTACGGGGTCGACATGGGCAGCGCGGGCTACGGCGCGGCCGACCTGACCAGCTCGTTCACCATCGGGCGCAGCCAGATCGTCAAGGCCGACGTCAACAGCCACCGGATGATCGTCGTCCGGGACGGGCAGCAGGTGATGGACCTGCCCGCGTCCTACGGGCTGAGCAGCGACCCGAACCGCAACACCCGCAGCGGCGTCCACATCGTCATGACGAAGTCGCCCCAGGTGCTGATGACGAACCTGGCCTACGGCTACCAGAACGTCCCGGAGAAGTGGGCCGTCCGGATCTCCAACAACGGCGAGTTCATCCACGCCAACCCGGCGTCGGTCGGCGCCCAGGGCAGCCGCAACGTCACGCACGGCTGTATCAACCTCTCCACGGCCAACGCCAAGACCTACTACGACACGGCGATGTACGGCGACCCGGTCGAGGTCACGGGCAGCGGCGTCGACCTGTCGGCCGCCGACGGCGACGTCTACGACTGGGCCATCGACTGGAACACGTGGAAGTCGATGTCGGCGCTCGCGAGCTGACCAAACGCGCGAACCGCCCGATCCGGCCCGGTGACGGCCCGGTTGCGGCGCCGTGACATGTTCTCCCGGTGCTCACGCTCGATGCCTCGGCGGTGCGTCTCACGTCGCCGTGGTTCGTCGTCGGTACGGGGGTCCTCGCCGTCGTGGCGTGGGTGCTGGTCGTCGTCCGGTGGCGGCGCCACCTCCGGGTCGGCCGGACGATCTCCGTGCTGGCCGCGACGGTGCTGATCGTGCTGGCCGGCGCGGCCGTCGCCAACAGCAGCGGCAGCTTCTACCCCACCCTCGGCGCGCTGACCGGCTCCTCCGGGCCGCCGGCTCCCGGTCCCGGCGCGGCGCGGACCGAGGTCCTGACCCCTGGCGCGGTACGCACCGTCGCGGGCCCCGGCGGCACCCCGCTGACGGTCTACCTGCCCTCGGCCGCGACCTCCCCCGGGTCGGCGGGGATGCGTTTCCCCGTCGTCGAGTGGCTCGGGCCGCTCGCCGCGGGCGACCCGCTCGTCACCGAGGTCGACCGGGCGATCGCGCAGCACCGCATCGCGCCGGTCGTCGTGCTCGCCACCGGTGTCGCCGACGCGGCCGACCTGCGCGCGTGGGCCACCCGGTCCGGGTCCGGGCTCGCCGTCCGCGACGACCGGGCGGGCTGGGCGCTGGCCGCGCCGGTCGGCTCCCCCGCCTGCCCGCTCGCGATGGCACTTGCCCGGCCGGGCGCCTACGCGGCGGCCGCCGGCCCGGCCTGCGACATCGGCCCGCTGCGCACGACGGACGCCCCGCCCGCGCTCCTCGCCGTCACGACCGCCGCCGGGGACACCGGGGGCATCGACCGGGTCGCGTCGCCGGCCCCGGCGGCACAGGTCACGGACTACGTTCTGCGTGACGCGGCGGACGGTCCCGGCGCCGTCGTCGGCTGGCTCGGGGAGCATCTCCCCGGACCCCTTGTGGACCGGGCAGGAGCCGACGATGTCCCGTTCTGACGGCCTCGCGGGAGCCACCCGGACCCACGGCGGGCCGGGCGGGCGTGGGCCGGTCCGGCCCGACCCCGCGGCAAGGCGGTTGCGGCTCACCGAGGCCGCCGCCGTCAGGGCCGTCGTGTGGGCGGCGCGCGTCGTCGCGCTGGTGACGGTCGTCGCCTCGGTGTTCCCGGCGCCGCGGCGCGCCATCATGGCCTCGCTGCGCGCCTCGCTCGGCCTCCCGCCCGCCGTCGGGCTGGCCGGGACGGTCATCTCGCTGGTCGCGGCCGTCGGGCTCTGGCTGCTGGCCGCGGGGCTGCGCCGGCGCAAGCGGCGGGCCTGGGCGCTCGCGATCGCCGTCAGCGCGGTGCTGACCGTCGTCAACGTGCTGCACGGGCTGTCCACCGGACACGGCTACGTCGCCGCCGGGCTGACCCTCGCCCTGCTGGTCGCCCTCGTGGCCACCCGCCACCGGTTCGTCGCCCGGCCCGACCCGGGTGGGCTCACCCGGGGTGCGCTGGTCCTCGTGCAGCTCCCGGTCGCCGGGTTCGTGCTCGTGTGGGTGCTGCTGGCGCTCAACCCCAGGCGCCTCGACGGGGCGCCGCCGTGGTGGCAGCTGGCAGGCCACGCCGCCCTGTCGCTGGTCGGGGTGTCGGGGCCGGTCCAGTTCCGGGCCGGCTGGCTCGACGACCTGACGAGCGCCGTGGGACTGTCGTTCGGCGTGGCCGCGGTGCTCGTCGCGGGCTACCACCTGCTGCGCTCCCCCGAGCCCGAGCCGCAGCTGTCCGACGACGACCAGGCCCGGCTGCGGGCACTGCTCGACAAGCAGGGCGGCCGCGACTCGCTCGGCTACTTCGCGCTGCGCGAGGACAAGACCGTCGTCTTCTCCCCGACCGGAAAATCGGCGGTCTCCTACCGGGTACTGGCCGGGGTGGCGCTGGCCTCGGGTGACCCCGTCGGCGACCACGAGGCCTGGCCCGGAGCCATCGAGATGTTCCTCGGCGAGTGCACCTCCTACGGCTGGGTTCCCGCGGTGCTGGGCTGCTCCGAGCTGGGCGCGACGGCGTGGGCCCGCGTCGGCCTCGACGTCCTGGAGTTCGGCGACGAGGCCGTCCTCGACGTCGCCGGCTTCACGTTGGAGGGCCGCGCGATGCGGGGCATCCGGCAGGCGGCCGCCCGGCTCACCCGCGCCGGGCACACCGTCCGGGTCCGCCGGCTCGACGAGCTCGACGACGACGAGCGCACCGCGCTGCGGACCCACGCGTCGCGGTGGCGCGGCGACGCGGTCGAGCGCGGCTACTCGATGGCGCTGTCCCGGGTCGCGGACGTCCGCGATCCCCGCGGCGTGCTGGTCGTCGCCGAGCTCGACGGACGGACCCGCGGGCTGCTGCAGTTCGTCCCCTGGGGCTCCGACGGCTTGTCGCTCGACCTCATGCGCCGCGACCCGACCTCGGAGAACGGGCTCAACGAGCTGATGATCGCCGAGTTGATGGCCGCGGCCGAGGGCTTGGGCGTGCGGCGGGTGTCGTTGAACTTCGCGGTGTTCCGGGCCGCGCTGGAGCGCGGCGAGCGGATCGGCGCGGGTCCGATCGCGCGGACATGGGCGAAGCTGCTGCGGCTCGCGTCGCGGTGGTGGCAGATCGACAGCCTCTACCGGTTCAACGACAAGTTCCGCCCGCGCTGGGTGCCGCGCTACGTCGCGTTCCCCGCCGTCCGGGACCTGCCGCGGATCCTGGTCGCCGCGCTGGAGGCCGAGGGCTTCGGCGGCCGCCCGCCCGCCGTGCTGCGGCTGCTGCGTCGTTGATCGGTGAGTGGCGGGGGTCGCCGGAGCGACCATCGCCACTCGCGACCTCACGTCGTGCCGGTGACGACCGCCAGCATCTGCACGACGTCGGCCCGCAGGGTGTCGGGAGCCTGCGGGTCGCCCGCGAGGTGGCGCCACAGCGCCTGCTGGAACAGTCCGTCGAACATCGCGTAGGCCGCCCCGGTGCCGCAGACGGGCGGCCGGCCGGACAGCTGCGCGTACCGCGCGACGATCCGCTCGATCATCCGCTCGAGGCTCGCGTCGATGGCGGCGACGTCGTCGCGGAACGACGCCTCGAACAGCGACTGCGACCGCAGGTCGTACCAGAGGCGGTGCATGAGCCCGTCGGCCACGAGCGTCGCGGCCATCGCGGCGGCGAACTCGTCGGCCAGCGCGGGCGCTGTCGTGGCGGTGGCGACGACGTCGTCGTAGCGCTGCACGCACACCGCCTTGTAGCGGCGCACGCAGTAGGTGATGAGGTCCACCTTGTCGCGGAAGTAGTAGTGCAGGACGCCGTGGGAGAACTCGGAGTTCTGCGCGATCTCGCGCAGGCTCGTCCTGGCGTAGCCGAGCTCGGACAGGGTCAGCAGAGCGGCGTCGGCAAGCTCCCGACGCCGCTCCTCGACCTTGTCGGCCCTCCGCCGCGAGATGCGCGCGGGCCGCTCGACCGCCTCGGTCACGTGCTGCATCCACCCTGGTCGGGACCGTTCCTCCGCCCCGACGATACCGGTAGGGCGACGGTCTCCCACGAATCTTGACAGTCGTCCAAGGATCTTCCAGGGTTGTGCTCCGCATCACCTTTGCCGCGTGGGACCCGACCGGCGCGGCCGGACGAGGAGGTTCGATGGGTGGGATCGACCTGACGGGTCGCCGGGCACTGGTGACGGGCGGGGCCCGCGGCCTCGGTGAGGGCATGGCCCGGGCGCTGGCGGCCGCGGGGGCGACGGTGATGCTCGCCGACGTGCTCGCCGACGTCGGCCAGAAGACCGCGGCCGACATCGACGGAGCGCACTTCGTCGAGCTCGACGTCACCGACGACGCCGGGTGGGAGTCCGCGATCGCGCACACCGTCGCCGAGCTCGGCGGCCTCGACGTGCTGGTCAACAACGCCGGCGTGGAGGTCACGCAGCTGATCGTCGACACCGCGCCCGCCGACGTCCGCCGCATGCTCGACGTCAACATCCTGGGCACCATGCTCGGCCTCAAGCACGGCCTGCGCGCGATGCGCCCCGGTGGCGCGGCCGGCAACGGCGGGGCCATCGTCAACGTCGCCTCGGTCGCGGCGACGATCGCCTTCCCCGGCATCGCCGGCTACTCGGCGACGAAGTCCGCGGTCGACCGGCTCACCCGCGTCGCGGCGATGGAGTCGGGCAAGCTCGGCTACGGCGTGCGGGTCAACTGCGTCTACCCCGGCCTCGTCCCGACGGAGATGGGCATGAAGCTCGCCGTCGAGACCTCCGAGCTCGGCCTGTTCCCCGACCCGAACGCCGCCGTCGCCGCCGTGGTCGAGCTGACCCCGTCGGGGCGGCTCGGCGAGGTCGCCGACATGGCCGACGCCGTCGTGTTCCTCGCCTCCGACCAGTCACGGTTCGTCAACGGCGCCGGCCTCCCGGTCGACGGCGGCATGGGGATGTGAGTCACCGCCGATGTCGCTGACCGCCTACCTCGACAAGGGGGCGTCGCTCGGCCGGAACGCGCCCTGCCTGACCATGGGCGACCGCGTCCTGACCTACGGCGACGTGCAGGACCTGAGCCACTCCGTCGCCCGGGCGCTGCGGCGCTCGGGCGTCCGGCCGGGCGACAAGGTCGGCATCCTGTCCGGCAACGACCCGACGGCGTTCGCCTGCGTCTTCGGCATCGCCCGCGCCGGCGCGGTCTGGTGCCCGATCAACCCGCGCAACGAGGGAGCCGAGAACCGCGAGCTGCTCGACCTGTTCGAGTGCCGGGCGCTGCTGTTCACCAAGGCGTTCGCGCCGCTGGTGGAGAGCGTCGCCGGCTCGCTGCCCGCGCTCGACGTGCTCGTCTGTCTCGACGACGAGGTGCCCGGCGCCTCGGCGCTGCAGGACTGGCTCGATCGGGCCGGCACCGTCGAGGGCCCGGTCGAGACACCGCCACCCGACGACGTCGTCATGCTCGTCGGCACCGGCGGGACCACCGGCCGGCCCAAGGGCGTCGTGCTCACCGGCCGCTCGCTGGAGACGATGTCGGCGATCACGCTGATGAGCTACCCGTTCGACGGGCGCCCGGTCTACCTGGCGCTCGCGCCGCTCACCCACGCCGCCGGGGTGCTGTGCTTCCCCGTGATGGCGCTGGGGGGCCGGATCGTCGTCATGCCGCGCCCGGATCTCGGCGAGTTCATCGGCCTGGTCGAGCGCGAGCACGTCACGCACACGTTCCTGCCGCCGACGCTGATCTACATGCTGCTCGACCATCCCGCGCTCGACACCGCGGACACGTCGTCGCTGCAGTGCCTCTGGTACGGCGCCGCGCCGATGTCGGCCGCCCGGCTGGAGGAGGCGATCGGACGGCTCGGGCCCGTGCTCGGGCAGCTGTTCGGCCAGTCCGAGGCACCCATGATGGTCTCGACGATGGCGCCCGCCGACCATCTGCGTCCCGACGGGAGCCTCGCCCGCGAGCGGTTCTCCTCGGCGGGGCGACCGACGCCGCTGGTCACCGTCGCGATCATGGACGACGCCGGCCGGCTGCTGGCCGCGGGTGATCGGGGCGAGATCGTCGTGCGCAGCTCGCTGGTGATGGCCGGCTACCACCGCGACCCGGAGGCCACTGCGGAGGCCTCGCGGTTCGGTTGGCACCACACCGGCGACATCGGCTACCTCGACGAGGACAACTGGCTCTACATCGTCGACCGGGCCAAGGACATGATCATCACCGGCGGGTTCAACGTCTACAGCGCCGAGGTCGAGCAGGCCGTCATGGCCCATCCGGCCGTGCGCGACTGCGCGGTGGTCGGCCTGCCCGACGACAAGTGGGGCGAACGCGTCGTGGCCGTCGTCGAGCTGCACCCGGACGCCGCCGCCCAGGAGGCCGAGCTCATCGCGTTCGCGAAGGGCCGGGTCGGCAGCGTGAAGGCACCCAAGCAGGTCCTCGTGTGGCCGGACCTGCCGCGTTCCAAGGTCGGCAAGATCGTGAAGACCGAGATCCGGGACAAGCTCACCCCCTGACCCAGCCCGACGCCCCGGGGTGGCCGTCGGGGTGGCCGCCGGGGGCAGGTGGCCCAGCCGCCCGCCCCACCCCCGAGCGCAACCTCAGCGCGCCCGGTCGGCTGCGGACCGACCGTGAGGTTGCGCCCGGGGGTGGCGCGCGGGCCGGGCCGCGCCGGCCGATCGCCCAGTGGCGCGGGCCGGGCCACGCCGGCCGATGCCCCCGCGGGCGGGCCCCCACCACCGAGCGCAACCTCACTGCTCCTGCACGAACGATTCCCGACTGTCAGGTTGCGGCCGACACCCCGCGCGCAACCCCACTGCTCTGCGGGCGCCGCGACACGACGCCGGGTGTGCAGCGAGGTCGTCGGTGCGGGGTTTCGCACGTGCGCACGACTCGGGCGATCCGCCGACAGCCGACCTCGCGATCGCGACCATCGCGAGGTGCAGAACCAACCCTTCCGAGGAAGCGCCGCCGTGGTGGCGGGGCGAGTGAGCCCGGGACGGCTGCGCGGGCGCGGCTTCGTCCGGCTGGCACCCGACGTCTACGCCGTCGCCCCCACCGACCTCGATCTCACGACGCGGTCGATCGCCGCCTACCGCCGCGTCGAGGACATCGGCGGGGTCGTCGGCGGATGGTCGGCGGCCGAACTGCTCGGCGCCGGCTGCGCACCCCGCGACGCCGACGCACAGATCGTCGTACCGCGCTATGTCAAGCCGACCCCCGGCGTCCAGGTGGGCCGCTGGCGCCTGCTCCCCGAGGAGATCACGCTCGTCGACGGCTGCCGGGTCACGACGCCGCTGCGGACCGCGTGGGACATCGCCCGCCGGGAGCGCCGGACCGACGCCGTCGTCGCCATCGATGCCCTCGCCCGGGTCGGCAGCTTCCCACTGGAGGCATTGGCGGACATGGCTTCCCGCCTCCGGCGAACCCGAGGCTCCGCGTTGGTGCGGGCCGCGTCGAGCCGAGCCGACGCACGGGCGGAGTCGCCGATGGAGACCCGGATGCGTCTCCTTCTCGTCGACGCCGGGCTGCCCACGCCCGTGCCCCAGTACGAGCTGGTCGTCGACGGCCGGGTCGTCGCGCGGTTCGATCTCGCCTACCCGGACGCGCGGCTGGCGATCGAGTACGACGGCGCGGGGCACGACGACCGCCTCGACCGGCGTCGTGACATCCGGACCGGCGCGCTCGGCTGGCAGACCGTTCGCCTCGTGTCGGCCGACATCCTGCAGACATCCGAGGAGACCGCCGCCTCGGTCCGGGCCGTCCTGCGACGACGCCTCCTGCTCCTCGGCCGCCCCTGATGCCGGACGCACCTGCGCCGATCCCGATCCGACGGGCCGGTCGGGTAGCGCTCGGGAGATCGCACGCCCCGCGCTGCCGATCAGCCCGGACACGACCGTGAGGTTGCGCGCGGGGTGCGCGACCGGCGGCCGACCCCGGATCGGTCGGGAGCCGGGCTTCGGCGCGGCACTCACGCCCGACCCGGGGCCGGGGCTCAGCCGGGGCGGACGTCGACCAGCTCGCCGTCGACGACGCCGGTGCGCGTGCGCACGGTGGGCGCGTCCGGGCCGGACTCCCGCTCCCAGCGCAGGAAGCGATCGGCCTCGGCCAGTACGGCGCCGCCCAGCCACAGCGCGACCACGGCGTCGTCGACGAGTCCGAACACGCTGAGCAGCAGCTCCGGGACGATGTCGACCGGCGACAGCAGGTACCCCGCCGCGAGCACGAACAGCAGCAGCCTGCTCGCCGGCAACCCGGGATAGCGGCCGGTCACCGCGGCACCCGCCATCCGCGGGACCGCGGTCAGCATCTCCCCCACGCCTGCCCCGCCGGGTCGCCGGGCCTGGCGCACGAGCGTCCACAGCGCGCGGAACGCCGCGATGCGCCGGGGCCCGAACCGGGCGGCCGCCCCTGCCGTCGTTCCGGTGCCCGCCGCCGTCCGCGCCTTCGACCTCGCCACCGTCATCGCCTCCTCGCGGCGCTCCGGACGGAGCGCAACATCGGGATACGAACCGGACACCCCTCGGTGTTCCCGAACCTCGTCTCCTGTGGCTCAGCGCACACTCCGTGAGGCTTATGTTTGCATCGCGAGCCGTCGCGATATATCGTGATGGCACGCGATCCGATCGACTAACGGGCCGCATCCACCCTCACGACTGTCAGGAGACATCAGATGAACGCCATGAACCCCCCGTGGGACCCCCGTTTCGGTGCCGGCTTCGGCGGCGGATTCCGCGGCGGCC
>NZ_BPRG01000042.1:84100-95712 GCF_036984265.1 Pseudonocardia sp. D17
GTGGTCGCCGGCACAGCGGCCCGCGCTTCGGCCCGCCCGGCGCCCCGTTCGGCCCCGGCGGTTTCGGTCCGGGCGGCCCCGGCTTCGGTCCCGGCCCGCGCGGATTCGGCCGCCGCGGCCGGCGGACCAACCGCGGCGACGTCCGCGCCGCCGTCCTCGCGCTGGTCGCGGAGCAGCCGCGGCACGGCTACGAGATCATCCAGGAGATCGCGGCGCGCACCGACGGGGCCTGGAAGCCCAGCCCCGGCTCGGTCTACCCGACGCTCTCGCAGCTCGAGGACGAGGGCCTGGTCCGCGTCGAGCAGACCGACGGCCGCCGCGTCGTCCAGCTCACCGACGCCGGCACGACCTACGTCGCCGAGCACCGCGAGGAGCTCGACAAGGTCTGGGAGTCCGCGGTGCGCGACCCCGACGACGACACCGCCGAGCTCTGGACCCAGCTGGGTCAGCTGCATGCGGCGGCACAGCAGGTGATGGCCACCGGCACGCCCGAGCAGATGCACACGGCGACCGAGGCGATCACCGAGGCGCGCAAGGCGATCTACCGCCTGCTCGCCGAGTGACGCACCCCTGAGACGACGCACCCTGAGACGACGAGGGCCCCGACCGCGGTCGGGGCCCTCGTCGGCGTGCGTCAGCAGTCGCGCAGCTCCGGGCTCTGGTTGAGCACCTGGCCGCGCGGCGAGACGAACTCCCGGTACACCGTCGAGTCGACGGCGGCCGGGGCGAACGCGGCGACGCGATGGCAGTTCTGGAACGCCAGGGTGACGCCGAAGTGCCGTTCCATGGCGCCGCGGATGGCGTTGCTGGCCAGGGCCCGCAGCAGCTGGCCGCGCTCGGCCTCCGACGGCGGGGGCACCTCGTGCTCGCCGAACGGGGCCTCGGGACGCGCCTGCCCGTCGGCGACGGCCGCGGACACGACCTCCCAGGCATAGGGCAGGGAGCCGCGGACCACCGCGAGGAACGCGGCGTCGTCGAGCTCGCCGCGTTCGGCGCTCTCGAGGACGGCGGTGGGGACGTCGAGCGACATGGGGATCTCCTCGTTGTTGTCGGCGTTGCGTGTCGGCGTTGCGTGTCGGACGTCAGGCGGGGACCGGGGCACCCGGCACGAAACCGGGCGCGACCTGGGCGGCCAGGTCGACACCCGTGGCGCGGTCGCCCCAGGCCCTGGCGTTGCGCAGGTGGAACTCGACGGTGTCGCGGTGGTAGGCCGCCCAGTCCCGGGAGCGGGCGTCGAGGGCGGCGAGGACGTCGGCGAGCACCGCGGCGTTGGCGGGTTCGAGTGCGGCCACCGGGTGCGGCTCCCCGCGCTCGGCGGCGCGCACCCAGGGCGAGCGGGTCAGCCAGCCCAGCAGCGCGTCGCCCGCGTGCTCGCGCAGGTAGGCGACGTCGGCATCGTCGTCGACCTTGTTGCCCAGCACCGCGAGGGCGACACCGCGACCGGCGGCGTGCGCGGCGTACTGGTGGTAGACCCCGACGCCGCGCCGCGTCGGCTCGCTGACGAGCACGGTCAGGTCGAAGCGGGTGAACAGGCCGGAGGCGAACGCGTCGGCGCCCGCGGTCATGTCGACGACGACGTACTCCCCCGGGCCGTCGAGCAGGTGGTTGAGCCACAGCTCCACCGCACCGGTCTTGGAGTGGTAGCAGGACACGCCGATGTCCGCCTCGTCGAACTCGCCGGTGACGAGGTAGCGCACGCCGTCGGGCGTCGTCGCCGCACAGCGGGCGAGCACCTCGTCGTGGGCGTCGAGGCCGACCATCCGGGAGCCGGGTCCGGGCGGCGTCGTCTTGATCATCGCGTCGGCGGACGCGACCAGCGGGTTGTCGCCGCGCAGATGGTCCTTGAGCCAGGTCAGGTCGGCGCCGAGCGGGCACGGCTGTGGTCCCCGCGCGCCGAGGGCCTCGCCCAGGTTCTGGTTGATGTCGGCGTCGACGGCGAGCACGGGATGCCCCCGATGGGCCAGCAGCCGGCTGAACATCGCCGCGGCCGTCGTCTTCCCGCTACCGCCCTTGCCCACGAACGCGATCCGCACCTGTGTCCTCCCGGTCCTTCGACTGAACACGGTAACGGTATCGGTTTTCACTTACGGGTGATCATTCCGGGGTCCCCGGGGTCGGCGCAGGATTCACCACGGATCGTTGTGAATCGACGACAACTCGGTGTTTCCCCTCACATCCCGCGGGGCCATAGCGTCGGGGTCCGCCGAGGACGAGGAGGTCCCGTTTGCGACTGGTCACCTATCGCCGGGCAGCGGCCGCCCCGCGCGTCGGGGTGCTGACGGAGGACCGGGTCGTCGACCTGCCCGGGTTCGCCTCCATGCAGGAACTGCTCGAGCGCGGCCCCACCGGCATCGACGAGGCGCGCGCCGCCGCGCAGGCCGCCACGACCACGCACCCGCTCGCCGAGGTCACGCTGCTCGCGCCGCTCCCCCGGCCGCGCACCATGCGCGACTTCATGCTCGTCGAGGAACACGTGCGCAACAGCTTCGGCGACGTCCCGGAGGAGTGGTTCCGCATCCCGGTGCACTGGAAGTGCAACCCCGACACCGTGATCGGCCCCGACGTCGAGGCGCCGTGGCCCTACTACACCGACAAGCTCGACTACGAGCTCGAGGTGGCCGCGGTCATCGGCGCCCCGCTCTTCCGGGCGAGCGTGGAGGAGGCCGCGGCGGCCATCGCCGGCTACACGATCTTCAACGACTGGAGCGCGCGCGACATCCAGTTCCGCGAGATGTCCGTCGGCATCGGCCCGGCGTTCGGCAAGGACTTCGCGACGACGCTGGGACCCTGCCTCACCACCGCCGACGCGTTCGACGCCACCGGCGCCCGGATGCGCGCGCGGGTCAACGGCGAGACGTGGTCGGAGGGCTCGATCGGCGCGATGCGCTTCTCGTTCCCCGAGGTCATCGCGACGCTGTCGGAGTACCAGCCGCTGCACCCCGGCGACGTGCTCGGCGGTGGCACCGCCGGGCGCGGCTGCGGCCTGGAGCTCGACCGTTGGATCCGCCCCGGTGACGTCGTCGAGCTGGAGGTCGACGGCATCGGGGTGCTGCGCAACACCGTCGGGCAGCCGGACGCGCCCGGCGCCCGCACCGTCGATCTGAGAAGGCCGACCGAGGAACAGGAGGAGGTCCCGTGACCGAGGTGATCCTGCAGGTGTACCCGTCGCTCGGCGACGAGGCGGCGATGGCCGCCCAGCGGCCGATCGGCCGCAACAACGACGCGTACCAGAAGATGCTGGCCGGGCTGATCGAGGTCTGCCAGGCCGCCGACGACCTGGGCTACTGGGGCATCACCCACGTCGAGCACCACATGCACAGCGAGGGCATGGAGATCTCCCCCGCCCCGCTCATGCTCAACGTGCACCTCGGGCACTACACGAAGCGGCTGCGGCACGGCCAGCTCGGCCTCGTGCTGCCCGCGCACGACCCGATCCGCCTCGCCGAGGAGATCGCGATCGCCGACCACATGCTGCAGGGCAGGCTGTTCGTCGGCATGGCGCGCGGCTACCAGGCGCGCTGGCAGAACATCCTCGGGCAGCGCTTCAACGTCACCAGCACCGCGTCGGACCAGAGCGAGGCCGACCAGCGCAACCGGCTGCTGTTCAGCGAGAACTTCGCGATCATGAAGAAGGCCTGGACCGAGGACCTGCTCACCTACGACGGCCCGACCTACAAGATCCCCTACCCGGTCGAGGGCATCCCCAACTGGCCGCCGGCCGCGACGATCACCGGCAAGTACGGCGTCCCCGGCGAGGTCGACGAGAACGGCACGGTCAAGGGCGTCGGCATCGTCCCGAAGCCGTACACGAGCCCGCACCCGCAGCTGTTCCAGGCGTTCGGCGCGAGCCCCGGGACGCTGCGCTGGTGCGGCGAGGAGGACGTCACCCCGACGATCCTCATGGGCTCGATGACCAAGCTGCGCGCGCTGATGGAGATCTACCAGGAGGGCGCCGCCTCACGCGGCCGCCATCCCCGCTTCGGCGAGGGCATCGGCGTGTGCCGCACGTTCTACGTCTTCCCCAACGGGACGCCGCAGGACGAGGTCGACGCGAAGATCCGGCGCAGCGTCGAGCTCTACGAGGAGCCGGTGTGGCGCGGCTGGTACGAGCAGTTCGGGTTCATGGAGGGCAGCCGCCTCGACGACGAGGAGGGCCCCGTGCCGAAGCCGGGCGAGCACCTCGCCGACCGGCTGATCAACAGCGGGCTGCTCATCGGCGGGACCGTCGACCAGGTGAAGCGGCGCATCGAGGAGTTCCTCACGGACCTGCCGATCGACTACTTCGTGTGGCTCTTCCACTGGGGGATGATCCCCCGCGACGAGGGCCTGCGGATGCTCGAGCTGTTCGGCGAGCAGATCATGCCGGAGTTCGGGATCACGGGGGCGCCGGCGACGGTCGCCGGGGGCGGCGCATGACCGGGCGACCCCGAGCGGACCAACGGCACGGCGCCCGCGTGCAGTGCCGACCGGGCTCCGGTGAGGGGGCGCGATGAGTACTCCGCGCTCCCGCGCGGCGGGGATGCCGGACCCGAGCGTGCAGGACCTCGGCAAGGGCTTCCACGTGTTCGTCCAGCTCGACGGCAGCTGGGGGCTCAACAACGTCGGCATCTTCGCGGGCCGCGACGGGGTGATCCTCGTCGACACCACGTTCACCGAAGGGCGGGCCCGCGCGCTGCGGGCCGCGGTGACCGAGCTGTCGCCGCACCCGATCCGCACTGTCCTCAACACCCATCACCACGGCGACCACACGTACGGGAACTACCTGTTCCCCGAGGCGACGATCATCGGCCACGAGCTGTGCCGCTCGGCGACCATCGCGACGGGGTTCGAGACGAAGAAGTGGTTCCCCGACGTGGACTGGGGCGACATCCGGATCGTCCCGCCCGCGGTGACCTTCCGCGACGAGCTCACGCTCTGGTGCGACGACGTCCCCGCGACGGTGAGGTTCGTCGGGCCGGCGCACACGACGAACGACGTCTACATGTGGGTGCCGGAGCACTCGCTGCTGTTCGCGGGCGACCTGGTGTTCAACGGCGGGACCCCGTTCGTCGTCATGGGGTCGATCTCGGGGCTGCTGCGCGCGCTCGACGAGCTCGACGGGCTCGGCGCGCACACGGTCGTGCCCGGGCACGGGGCCGTCGGCGGGCCGGAGGTGGTCGGCCACCAGCGCGACTACCTGCTGTGGCTGCAGGACGTCGCGCAGCGGGGGTTCGACGCGGGCACGGAGCCGCTGGACCTCGCCCGCAGCGTCGACCTGGGCACGTTCGCGCGGCTCACCGACTCCGAACGGCTGGTGGGCAACCTCCACCGCGCCTACTCCGAGCTGCGCGGCGAGCCGCTCGGCGGGCCGCTGGACTACGACCGGATCGTCGACGAGATGGTCGCGTTCAACGACGGGCAGCCCCTGCACTGCGTCGCCTGAGGGCTCGTGGGTGGCGTCACCGGTCGTGTCCGGTGACGCCACCCACGAGCCGCGACGCGGCCCAGCCCTCGCGCTCGGCGACGTCGAGCGCGAGGGCCCGGAAGTTCTGCACCGCGGGGCCGGCGACACTGCGCCAGAACAGGTGCACGGGAACGGCGGGGGCCGGCTCGACCGGCCGCCACACGAACCCGTCGGGCACCGGGTGGAACTGGGTCTCGAACGCCACCGAGAAGGCCCGGCCGCAGGCCACCTCGGTGCGCGCGGCCGGGTCGGTGTGGAACACCCCTGAGGACAGGTACTCGAACTCCAGGATCGGGCCGTCGAACCCGTTGAACCGGTAGAAGCCGACGACCTCGTCGAAGAAGCCCGGTGACAGCGTCCGCGGCCAGATCGTCAGCGTCATCGACGCGAGCGCCGCCAACGGCACCGGCGACTCGTCGGCCAGCGCGTGGTCGGCGGCGAGGATGACGCCGATCTTCTCGTGGCGCAGCGTCGCGCACTCCAGGTCGCCCGAGAGCGTCGGGCAGCGGGCGAGTCCGACGTCGAACCGGCCGGCCTTGACCGCCGCGACCCCCTCGGCCTGCCACATCTCGCACATCTGCAACGTCACGTCCGGATGCCGGCGGTGCAGCTCGGCCACCAGCAGCGGCAGCGTCTCGTCGGCGAGGGTCGGGGTGAAGGAGATCGCGAGCAGCCCGGCCTCGCCGGCCGCGGTCCGCCGGGTCCGCTCGAACGCCGTCGAGACCGCGTCGAGGATGCCGCGGGCGTGGTCGAGCAGCTCGCGGCCGGCCTCGGTGAGCTCGACGTTGCGGGTGGTGCGCCGCAGCAGCTGCACGCCGAGCTCGTCCTCGAGCTGGCGGATCTGGGTCGACAGCGCCTGCTGGACGACGTTGAGCCGCTTCGCGGCGCGCGAGAAGTGCAGCTCCTCCGCGACGGCGACGAAGGCGCGCAGATGCCGGAGCTCGGCGTGCCCGCTCACATGTCCGATTCTGACCGTCGCGACCGGTCCCTGGCCAGGCCTGCCGGACCTCGCCGCCCGACCGATCCTCGTGAGCGGGGCGTGCGGGGCCTGGCCGTGCGGGCTTCGTCCGTCGTTCGTCGGCGAACCCCTGGGCGAGATCCCCCGCCGGGCGCCAAGATGGTTCGGACACGCATCCGCGGAAGACCACACAGGACGCACGGGGAGTCGAGCATGAAGATCGGGATGGTCGGGCTGGGCCGCATGGGCGCCAACATGGTGCGGCGGCTGCTGCGCGACGGGCACGAGTGCGTCGTCCACGACGTCTCACCGGACGCGGTGAAGCAGCTGGAGTCCGAGGGCGCCATCGGCGCGGGGTCGCTGGCCGAGCTCGTCGCCAAGCTCGAGGCACCGCGCACGGTGTGGCTCATGCTGCCCGCCGCGATCACCGGCCAGATCGTCGACCAGGTGCTGGAGCTCGTCGAGCCAGGGGACGCGATCGTCGACGGCGGCAACTCCTCCTACCGCGACGACATCGACCGGGCCGAGCTCACCGCGACCCGCGGCGTCGACTACGTCGACTGCGGCACCAGCGGCGGGGTCTGGGGCCTCGACCGCGGCTACTGCCTGATGATCGGCGGGCCCGACCGGGCCGTCGACCGGCTCGACCCGATCTTCGCGTCGCTGGCCCCGGGGGTCGGCGACGTCGCGCGCACCCCCGGCCGCACCGGCGAGCCGTCGCCGTCCGAGCACGGCTACCTGCACTGCGGGCCGTCGGGCGCCGGGCACTTCGTCAAGATGGTGCACAACGGCATCGAGTACGCGCTGATGGCCGCCTACGCCGAGGGCCTCAACATCATCAAGAACGCGGGGATCGGCAAGCACCCCCAGGAGATCGACGCGGAGACCGCGCCGCTGGCCGCACCGAAGTACTACCCGTTCGACCAGATCGACCTCGGCGAGGTCGCCGAGGTGTGGCGGCGCGGCTCGGTCGTCAGCTCGTGGCTGCTGGACCTGACGGCGGAGGCGCTGCACGCCGACCCGGAGCTCGAGCAGTTCTCCGGCCGCGTGTCCGACTCCGGCGAGGGCCGCTGGACCTCGATCGCCGCCATCGAGGAGGGTGTCTCCGCACCCCTGCTGACCACGGCGCTCTACGCCCGGTTCGGCTCCCGCGGCAGCGAGGTCTTCGCGGACAAGATCCAGTCGGCGCAGCGGAAGGGCTTCGGCGGGCACATCGAGAAGAAGGCATGAGCGCGCCCGTCCCCGGTGACGTCCTCGTCCTGTTCGGGATCAGCGGCGACCTGGCGCACAAGAAGATCCTGCCCGCGCTCTACCGGCTGACCGAGCGCGGCGAGCTGACCGTGCCGGTCGTCGGCGTCGCGTTGACCGACTGGGACACCGAGGTCCTGCGCAGCCACGCCGCCGACGCCGTGCGGGAGGCGATCGAGAAGGTCGACGACGATGTGCTGCAACGGTTCCTGGGCCTGCTGACGCTCGTCGCCGGTGACTACGCCGACGGGTCGACGTTCTCCCGGCTCGCCGACGAGGTCCGCGCGCGGGCCGAGCCCGACGACCCTTTCGTCGTGCACTACCTCGCGGTGCCCCCGAGCCTGTTCGGGACGGTCGCCGACGCGCTCGCGACGGTCGGCCTGCACCGGCGGGCGCGGCTCGTCGTCGAGAAGCCGTTCGGGCACGATCTCGCCTCGGCCCGCGCGCTCAACGCCGCGCTGGCCCGGCACTACACCGAGGACCAGGTCTTCCGCGTGGACCACTACCTCGGCAAGGAGTCCGTCGAGGACCTGTTGGTGCTGCGGTTCGCGAACACGGTCCTCGAGCCGCTGTGGAGCCGCACCTGGGTGGACCGCATCGAGATCACGATGGCGGAGAGCTTCGACGTCGCCGACCGGGGCTCGTTCTACGACGCCGTCGGCACGGTGCGCGACGTCGTGCAGAACCACCTGCTGCAGGTGCTGGCGTACCTGACGATGGAGGCGCCGCGCAGCGACGCCGCCGACGACCAGCGCGACGCCAAGCACGCGCTGCTCGCCTCGGTGCGGGCGATCGACCCGGCCGAGACCGTCCGCGGCCAGTACACGGGCTACCTCGATGTGCCCGGTGTCGCGCCGGGCTCGACGACGGAGACGTTCGTGTCGGTCGTCCTGCACATCGACGACTGGCGCTGGACCGGCGTGCCCGTGCACATCCGGGCGGGCAAGGCGCTGCCGGAGACGCTGCTGGAGATCGACGTCGTCCTGCAGGCCCCGCCACGGCCGCTGTTCACCGGCGTCGACGCCGGGACCCCGCCCGCCAACCGGATCCGGATCCGGCTGCAGCCCGACTCCGGCGTGACGTTCTTCGTGCTCGCCAAGCAGCCCGGCCAGGGCGACGTGGCCGTCGAGGTGCCGGTGTCGGTCGACCTGCGGCAGGTCCTCGGCCTCGCGCACGAGCCCTACGAGCGGATCTTCGGCGACGCGCTGGTGGGCGACCCCGCCCACTTCGCACGGTTCGACACGCTCGAGGAGGCCTGGCGCATCGTCGCGCCGATCCTGGATCCCGGCACGACGCCGCAGCCCTACGCCCCCGGCACCTGGGGGCCGGAGGGCGGGCCGGTCACGGCCGGAACCACAACGTCCACCGCGTGACGGGCAGGTAGCCGAGCTCCCGGTAGACCCCGGCGCCGGCGTCGCTGGCGATGAGGATCGCCGGGTCCGCCGGCGCGGCGGTCGTCGCCGCCCACGTGACCGCCGCGCCGACGCCGCGTCGCCGGAACCGCGGCAGCGTCGCGACCGCCTCGACGTCGACGACGCCGTGGCCGACGTGGGACAGCGCGCAGCCGGCGGGCTCGCCGTCGACCCGGGCCAGCCAGAACCTGCTCGTCCCGCCGAGCAGGCCGGCGGGCGCGGGTGAGGCGGGCGTCGGGTACCCGTCGGCGAGCACCCGGTCCCACACCTGCAGCAGGCCCGGGTCGGTCACCTCCTCGACGGTGACGTCCGGCCCCCGTGAGTGGCGACGGTCGCCGGAGCGACCATCGCCACTCACGACCGCCGGGGCGCCGGCGCGGCCCGCGGGCCGGACCATGAACGGCGGCTGGCCCATCAGCACCAGGCCCGCGGGGCGGAGATCGGCCGTCGGCAGGGGGCTGACCAGGAGGAACGACCGCCCTGGCGGGAAGAACGCCGCGATCCGCGCGGCCGCGCCGGCGTCGGGCGGTTCCGTCGCCACGGCGACGTTGAGGAACAGACAGGGCGAGGACGCGTCGGCGAGGACGAGGCCGGGCTCGCGCAGCGCCGTCCCGCCCGCCGCCCGGGCCCATGCGACCGCCCGGTCGCCCATGGCCCGCAGCGCGGCGAGCGTCAGGGTGTCGGTCGACGGGGTCGCGTCGTCGGTCCCGGTCCCGGTCCCGAGGGGCGACGAGGCGTCGGTGGTGGTCGCGGTGGTGGTGGTGATGCCGGTCGCGGTCACGGTGATCAGCCCTCCAGCCGGTAGAAGCGGAACATGGGGTCCTCGATCGGGAGGTCGACGACATCGGTGAAGCCGGCCTCGGCGGCGTAGCGGCGCAACGTCGCCGGGCGCATGACGGTGCCCGTCGCGGCCGACGGCTCGGTGCACCGGCCGACCGGCAGGCAGTGCAGCACGCTGGCCGCGTAGAACAGCCGGTCCAGCGGGCCGCCCGGCACGGCGAACTCGTCGGCGGCGTTCTCGTCCATGACGACGACGGGCCCGTGGGTGAGCCGGCGCGCGGTGCGCAGGGCGGCCACCGGGTCGGCGAGGTCGTGGATCATCTCGAAGGCCAGTACCCCGGCGTGGTCCCCGGTCAGTGCGGGATCGGTGACGTCGGCGACCACGAAGCGGACCCGGTCGGCGACGCCCGCCTCGGCCGCGTTGCGTCGTGCGGCCTCGACGGAGGCGGGGTCCACGTCGAAGGCGTCGACCGTCGCGGCCGGGAACCCCCGGGCCAGTGCGATGGCCGCCCAGCCGACGCCGCAGCCCAGCTCGGCGACGGACCCGCCCGCGCGCAGCGCTGCCTCGAGATCGGGGACGGCGGGCAGCCACTCGGACACGAGGCGGCCGGTGTAGGCGGCCCGGTTGAACCCGCCCTGCGCGTGGTGGACGCCGTAGTCGGCGTACGGCACACCCCCACCGGTCCGGTACGCGCGCTCCACCGCCGGCATGACGCGGCCGGCGGACTCCAGGAACCCGGCCAGCGGCAGGACGTTCGCCGGGCTGTCCGGGTCGAGCAGCACCGCCTCGGCGCCCATGGGCAGGGTGTAGCGGCGCTGGTCGGGCGCGGCGGCGGGGTCGTCGACGTCCAGGATCGCGGCCGTGGCCTGCTGCTCGCACCACTCTCGGACGTACCGGGCGTCGACGCCGGTGCGTGCGGCCAGCTCGGGCGCGGTGGCGGGCCCGGCGGCGAGGCCGCGGTAGAGCCCGAGGCGGTCCCCCAGGCCGATCGTGAGCAGCTCGAACGCGCCCAGCCCCGCCTCGAGGATCCGTCCCGCCAGCTGCTCGGCGACCTGGTCGGGGGTGTGCGGCGCGGTCGTCGTCATGTCGTCCTCCTCGGCTCGCTCTCCGTGCGGTCACCGGAGAGGCGCCAGATCGGACGTGGCGGTGCCACTCGGCGTGCTACAGCCGCCAGCGCACCTCGCGGTCGGGCGCGTAGCGGCAGAAGGTGCCCGTGCGGACCGACACCGTCAGGTGCCGGCCGAGGTCCGGGTGCGCGGCGTCGATGCGGGCCAGTGCCTGCCGGATCCGGTTGCCGACGGCCTTGCGCATCCGCTCGACGTCCGAGCCGGCCGTGCGTGGCCGGCCGCCGAGTCCGGTGACCGCGCCGAGCTCGGCGAGCAGTGCCTCGCGTTCGGCGACCGCCCGGGCGCGGCGCCCGTCGTCGTTGTCGTCGGCAGCGTCGTCGATCTCGGCGGCCAGCTGCCGCAGCCGGGCACGGTAGGCCTCGACGGCCGTCCGGTCGGCGAGCTCGACGGGTCTCGTCGCGACAGCGGCGCCGAGCGCGCCGGTGAGCTCGTGCACCGCGACCTCCCGGCCGGGTCGCGCCAGCAGGACCGCGAGGTCGCGCATGCCCTTGGAGTCGCGCAGCCGCACCTCGCGGCCCGCCCACCCGACCGTCCAGATCTCCCCGGCCCGCCGGAACACGGCCTCCCCCGACTCGACGGCCGCCGTGCCGTCCGCCGCCCTGCTGGCCGCCGCCCTGCCGTCCGCGCCCCTGTCATCCGACGC
>NZ_BPRG01000043.1:0-1654 GCF_036984265.1 Pseudonocardia sp. D17
CGGCTGAGCCTGAATCCACCGGGCTTGGTGTGGGTTCGGCGTGGTGCGTAGGTAGAGAGTGCTCCTGAGCTGGACGATTGCGGTTCTCACGCCAGCAGTCGGTCTGGAGCAAAGGAGCACCCTCTTGGTGTCAGCATCGCACGTACTCGACCGCCTGTCGGTGACCGCGGACGACGCGTCGCTGATCGCGGGGGCCGGGCTGGTGTTGCCGGCGACGCTGGGACGCCGGCTGGGTCTGCCCGAGCTGCTGGACACGCAGGTCACTGCGGGTCCGCATGCCGCGCAGAAGTGTCTGACGGTGATCCATTCCGCGCTGGCGGGTGGGGACTGCATCGACGATGTCGACGCGCTGCGGGCCGGCGCGACCGCGGCGGTGCTCGGGCATCGAGTGGCGGCACCGTCGACCGTGGGGACGTTTCTGCGGTCGATGAGTTGGGGCCATGCCCGCCAGCTCGACGCGGTCGCCCGCCGGCTGGTCGTGCGCGCCGCTGCCGCGGGGGCGTTGGCCGGTGGGACGGCGCCGGTGGTGGTCGATATCGACGCCACCCTGGTCGAGACCTACGGGCTGGCCAAAGCGGGCGCGCGGCAGGTGATGCGCACCGGCCGCCGTGGCTATCACCCGCTGGTGGCCGTGCTCGCCGGTACCGGAGACGTGCTGCACGCGCGGCTGCGGCGCGGGCGGTCCAACGACGCCACCGGGGCGCCGTCGTTCGTGGCCGAGACCCTGGCCCGCCTGGAGCAGGCCCGGGCCGCCGCGGACCGGTCCGGGCCGGTGGTGTTGCGCGCGGATTCGGGGTTCTACCTGGCCGAGGTCCTTGCGGCGTGTCGCCGTCGCGGGGTCGGGTTCTCCATCGGTGCCCGCCTGCTCGGCCGGATGCGCGCGGCGATCACCGCAGTTCCCGAGCACCGGTGGACCCCGCTGCCCTACTTCGAACCCGGCGCCGCGGTCGCCGAACTGGACTGGGTCGTGTTCGACCAGCACCGGACCACCCCCGCCTCGAGCTGGCGGGGCAACGGGCTGCGGGTGCGGCTGATCGTGCGCCGCACCCCGACCCCGCCCGGCATCCGCGAACGCCGGGCCGGCCGGGTCGATCCCGCCCAGCAGGAGTTGTTCCCGACCTTCGAATATCACCCGTTCATCACCGACCAGCCCGGCGACCTCGTGGAGCTCGACGCCTTCCACCGCGGCCACGCCGAGGTGGAGCTGGCCATCCGTGATCTGAAGTACGGGTTCGGGCTCAACCACCTGCCCTCGGGCCGGTTCGGGGCGAACCAGGCCTGGCTGGTCTTGCAGACCATCGCGCACAACCTGGCCCGCTGGACCGCCCGGCTCGGCGGGATCGCCGCGACAGCCCGGCAGACGGTCAAAACGCTGCGTCGCCGCTACCTGGCCGTCCCGGCCCGGCTGATCCGCCACGCCCGCGGTCAGCGGCTCCGCCTGCCCACCGGCTGGCCCTGGGCCACCGGCCTGCTCACCGCGCTGACCCGCCTACGGGCCCTACCCGAGCCCGCGGGCTGACCCACGCTGCCCGCTACCCGCCCGCGACCAGGACCTCGGAGCCCGCACCGGGACCTCTCACGCCCTGCGCCTATCACCACGAGCCAACCCACCCCAAAGATCAACAAGTGCGGACGACGGTGGATTCAGGCTGAG
>NZ_BPRG01000044.1:0-18275 GCF_036984265.1 Pseudonocardia sp. D17
GGCCGCGGCGACGGCGCGGGCGGGCGGCAGCGCGACCGCGCGGACGGGGGCGGGGTCGGCGGCGTCGCCGGGCGCCGGTTCGGGAGGGGGTGCGACGGCGGGGGCCGTGGGTGCGACCGGGAAGGTCGGCACCGGCACCGTGGCCGCGTCACCGATGCGCGGCGGCGCCCCGGCGGCCTGGGCGAAGCCGGAGGCCCGCGGGGCGGGCGGGTCGTCGGCGGAGCCCTGGGTGAACGCCAGCCCGACCCCGAGCGCCGCGATGCCGACCGCCGCGAAGGCCGAGGCGGCGGCGAGCTTCACCCGGGCGGGCTTGGTCCGCAGGATCAGCCATGCCTGCGCGGCGGCCCAGCCCAGCAGGGCGAGGGTCGCGATGAGCACGGCCCAGCGCTGCGTCACGGTCGGCACCTCCCTGACAGGCTCGCGGCCACGAAACGCTCGCGAACCCGATCGCTCGCGACACCGCCATCCTGCGCCCGTGCGTCCCGGATGTCCCGCCGGGGGCCCGGTCGTGTCGTGATCGACACGTCACGACGGGTGACGGGATCGCGTCAGACGTCGTAGTCGACCGTGACCGCGTCCGACACCGGCAGCGTCTGGCAGGTGAGCACGAAGCCCGCGTCGACCTCGTCGTCCTCGAGCGCGAAGTTGCGCAGCATCCGCACCTCCCCGTCGGTGACCCGGGCCCGGCACGTCCCGCACACGCCGCCCTTGCAGGCGAAGGGCAGGTCGGCGCGGACGCGCTGGGCCGAGTCCAGGACGGCGACGTCGCGCGGCAGGGTCAGCGCGGTCGCGCGTCCGTTGAGCACGACGGTGACCTCGCTGGTCTCGCCGTCGGGCAGCGCCTCGTCGGGTCGGTGCAGCTCGGGCGGCGGGGCGTCGACGTAGAAGAGCTCGCGGTGCACCCGCCGACGCTGCACGCCCAGCTCGCCCAGCACGGCGACGGCGTCGTCGGTCATGCGGAGCGGGCCGCAGAGCCACCAGTCGTCGACGGTGTCGACGTCGACCAGCAGGGTCAGCAGCTGCCGGAGCTTCGCGGCGTCGAGCCGCCCGCTGACGACCTCGGACTCCATGGGCTCGCGGGAGAGCACGTGCAGCAGGTGCAGCCGGGGGCCGTAGGCGTTCTTGAGGTCGGCGAGCTCCTCGGTGAACATGACGGTGTCGGTGCGCCGGTTGCCGTAGAGCAGCGTGACCCGGGTGTCGGGGTGGGCCGCCAGCAGCGATCCGACGATCGAGAGCACCGGTGTGATGCCCGAGCCGGCGGCGACGAACCCGTGGTGGGTGCCGGCGGCGAGGTCCGGGGTGAACGACCCGGCGGGCGGCCCGACCTCGATCTCGTCGCCCTCGGCGAGCCGGTCGACGAGCCACTCGGAGAACAGCCCGCCGTCGATGCGGCGCACCCCGACGCGGGGCGCGGCCCCCGCGGGCGCGCAGATCGAGTACGAGCGCCGCTCCTCGCCCGCGTCGGTGCGCAGCCTCAGCGTCAGGTACTGGCCGGGCCGGAAGGCGAAGGTGTCGGCGAGCTCGTCGGGGACGTCGAAGGTGACGGCGACGGCGTCGTCGCAGAGCCGCTCGACGGCACCGACCCGCAGCGGGTGGAACGAACCGGCCTCCGGGGCCCGCAGGGACGTGGTCGCGGCGGTCACCGTCAGATCTCCTTCATGTGCTCGAACGGCTCGCGGCACTCGGTGCAGCGGCGCAGGGCGGTGCACGCGGTCGGCCCGAAGCGCGAGAGCTCCTCGGTCGCGGGCGAGCCGCAACGGGGGCAGCGCACGACGGTCGCGGGGCCCGCGAGCGTCAGCGGTACCGGTCCGGGGGCGGGGCGCGGGGCGGCGCCGGGCGGGGCCAGGCCGGCCTCCGCGAGCTTGCGACGGCCGTCGTCGGAGATCCAGTCCGTGCTCCATGCGGGCGCGAGGACCGTGCGCACCTGCACCGGGCCGTACCCGGCTGCGGTCAGCGCCGCGCGCAGGTCGGCCGACATCTCCGCGACGGCCGGGCAGCCGGAGTAGGTCGGGGTGATCGTGACGGTGACGGCGTCCCCGTCGGTCTCGACCGAGCGCACCACGCCCAGGTCGTCGAGGGTGAGCATCGGCATCTCGGGGTCGACGACGCGCGCGACGACCGCACGCGCCGCGGGCCGCGCCGGCGCGCTCACCACGTCGCCCCCGGGTGCGCGCGGGCGAGGCTCTGCATCGTCGCGAGGACGTGTCCCAGCGCCTCGGTGTGCACGCCCTGCCGGCCGCCCCGCCCGCCGAGCAGCCCCATCGGGGCGCGGTCCGGGCGGGTCAGCGTCGCTGCGGCGAGGACCTGGTCGAGCACCGCGTCGACCTCGGCGCGGGTGTCCGCGGGGTCGACGGCGACACCGGCGGCGACGAGGCGGCGCTCGACGTCGGTGGTCCGGAAGAGCTCCTCGACGAAGGGCCACACGGCCTCCAGGCCCGCCTGCATCCGCCGGTGCGACTCGTCGGTGCCGTCGCCGAGCCGGACGGCCCACCTGGCCGCGTGCTCGCGGTGGTAGGTCAGTTCCTTGACGGCCTTGGCCGCGACCGCGGCGACGACGGGGTCGCGCGAGTCGAGCAGCCGCGACATCAGCGCGAGCCGCCACGTCGTGAACACCAGCAGCCGCGCGATCGCCACGCCGAAGTCGAGGTCGTCGCCGCGCTCGGCGAGCGCGACGTTGCGGTACTGCGCCTCGCTGCGCAGGTAGGCCAGCGCGTCCTCGTCGCGTCCCGCGCCCTCGACGTGCCCGGCCCGCGACAGCAGCACCCTGGCCTGGCCGAGCAGGTCCAGCGCGGTGTTCGCGAGCGCGACCTCCTCCTCCAGCTCCGGGGCGTTGGACACCCACTCCGCGATGCGCTGCGCGCAGACCAGCGCGTCGTCGCCGAGCATGAGGCAGTACTCGGCGAGGTCGGCCGCGTCGACCCCGCCAGGGAGGGGCGCCTCGATCTCGGCCTCGACGTCCTCGAATCCCGAGCCGAACGCCCAGCGCGGGTCGTCGATGCCGGCGGTCTCCGACAGCGACCGGTAGGCGTTGGTCGCGTCCTCCTCCTCGGCGTGCGGGCTCATCGTGGCTCCTCCCCTCGGCTGCTCGACCGCGCGCTCACAGGTGCGGCACCTCGTCCGGGATCGCGTAGAACGTCGGGTGCCGGTAGATCTTGTCGGCGGACGGGGCGAAGAACGGGTCCTTCTCCGACGGGCTCGACGCCGCGATGTGGTCGGCACGGACCACCCAGATGCTCACGCCCTCGTTGCGCCGGGTGTACACGTCGCGGGCGTTGTGCAGGGCCATCTCGTCGTCGGCGGCATGGATCGAGCCGACGTGGACGTGGTTGAGGCCGCGCTTGCCGCGCACGAAGACCTCGTAGAGCGGCCAGCCCCGGCGCGCGGCGGCCGGAGTCTCGCCTGCGGCGGGCTCGGCGGGGGCGGGTGCGTCGTCGGCCGGGATCACGCGGCCACCTCCTTGCGCGCGGCCTGCTTCTCCGCGTGGACCCGGGCGGCCTCACGGACCCAGGCACCGTTCTCGTGGGCGCGCCTGCGGTGGGCGAGCCGCTGCGCGTTGGCCGGGCCGGACCCGGCGAGGACGGCCTTGAACTCGGCCCAGTCGGGCTCGCCGTAGTCGTGGGCGCCCCGGTCGGGGTTCCAGCGCAGCTGCGGGTCGGGCAGCGTCACACCGAGGACCTCGGCCTGCGGCACGGTCATGTCGACGAAGCGCTGGCGCAGCTCGTCGTTCGTGTGCCGCTTGATGCCCCACGCCATGGACTGCTGCGAGTTCGGGGAGTCGCCGTCGGGCGGGCCGAACATCATCAGCGACGGCCACCACCAGCGGTTCACCGACTCCTGCACCATCTCGCGTTGCGCGTCGGTGCCGTTGACCATCGCCAGCAGCAGCTCGTAGCCCTGGCGCTGGTGGAACGACTCCTCCTTGCAGATGCGGATCATCGCCCGCGCGTAGGGCCCGTAGGAGCAGCGGCACAGCGGCACCTGGTTGCAGATCGCCGCACCGTCGACGAACCAGCCGATGACGCCGATGTCGGCGTAGGACAGCGCCGGGTAGTTGAAGATCGACGAGTACTTCTGCCGGGAGTCGACGAGCCGCTGGGTGAGGTCGTCGCGGTCGACGCCGAGGGTCTCGGCCGCGGCGTAGAGGTACAGCCCGTGGCCGGCCTCGTCCTGGACCTTGGCCAGCAGGATCGCCTTGCGACGCAACGACGGCGCCCGCAGGATCCAGTTCCCCTCCGGCTGCATCCCCATGATCTCGGAGTGCGCGTGCTGGGCGATCTGGCGGATCAGGGTGCGCCGGTACCCCTCGGGCATCCAGTCGCGCGGCTCGATCCGCTGGTCGGCCGCGACGGTCGCGTCGAACTGCGCCTGCAGCTCGGCGTCCTCGGGGGTGCTCGTGTCCACGACGACATCCTCCTTACCGAATGTTCGTTCGGCCAGGATGACGCAGCGGCCGTCCCCGCGCAACCCACCCGGTCGCCGTCGACCCGCGTGCCGGCCGGACGCGTCCCCCGCCGTCAGGACGCGTCCCCCGTCCTCAGGCCGGGTCGGCCGCGGGCAGCACGCCCGCGAAGATCGCCCGCGCGACGTCCTCGGGCAGCGAGGCCGTGCCGCGCCGCCCGGGGCGGTACCACTCGGACACGGAGTTGACCAGGCCCGACAGCAGCCGGGCCGCGAGTGCCGGGTCGACACCCGCACGGATCTCACCGGCATCGACGGCCGCCCGCACCAGCGCCGCGATCTCGGCGTCGTAGGCCTTGCGCCGTTGCAGCGCCCAGCGCTCGGTCGGGGTGTTCCCGCGGACCCGCAGCAGCAGCGTCACGTAGGGCAGGTCGTCCATCAGCACCCGGACCTGCCGGGTGACGATGCGCCGCAGCCGCTCCGACGGGCCCACCGCCGGTTCCACCCCGGGCGGGTCGTCCAGCGCGGAGAACAGGCCGTCGAGCGCGCGTTCGAGCGCCGCCCTGAGCAGCGCCTCCTTGCCCGCGAAGTGGTGGTAGAACGACGACTTCGTGATCCCCGCGGCCCGGGACAGGTCCTCCATGCTCGTGGCGTCGTAGCCGCGGGCGTTGAACTCGAGGACGGCCTTGTCCAGCAACGACTCCGGGCCGCCGCTGGGCCGACGGGGCCGGCGCGCCTCGGCCTGCGCGGAGCTCGTCATCGGCCCTCGAAGGTCGGCTTCTGCTTGGCCAGGAACGCCTCGACCGCACCGGCGTGGTCCGCCGTCGCGACCAGCCGGCTCTGCCCGCGGTCCTCGTTGGCGAGCACCGCGCGCAGGTCGTTGACCGCGCCGAACCGGACGGCCGACTTGATCTCGGCGTAGGCGAGCGTGGGACCGGCGGCGAGTCCGCGGGCGAGCTCCAGTGCCGCGTCGATCGCCTCCCCCGGCGCGATCCGCACCAGTCCCCACGCCGCGGCGTCCTCGGCCGTGAAACGCTCCCCGAGCAGCAGCAGCTCCGTGGCCCGCGCGACGCCGACCATGTGCGCGAGCGACGCCGAGAGCCCGGAGTCGGCGGTGAGGCCGATGCCCGCGAACGCCGTCGAGAACGTGGCACCGGCGGCCGAGACGCGCAGGTCGGCGGCCAGCGCGAAGCCGAGCCCGGCGCCGACGCAGGTGCCGTTCACCGCGGCGATCACCGGCTTGGGCGCCTCGGCGATGGCGAGCGTGATCCGGTTGTAGTGCTCCTCGATCGTCGTGAACTCGGTCCCCGCGCGCAGCGTCTGCGCGTGCTCACCGAGATCCTGGCCGACGCAGAACGACCGCCCCGCACCGGTGAGTACGACCGCGCGGACCGAGGGGTCGGCGGCGGCGGCCTCCAGCGCGTCGCGCAGCGCGACCTTGAGCTCGACGGTGAGGGCGTTGTGCCGGTCGGGGCGGTTCATCGTGACGACGGCGACGGCCGGCTCGGCGCTGTCGCGCTCGACGAGGACGGCGGGGGAATCGGCGACCATCGGCTCATGCTAACGGCTCTCCGACCGAACGATCGGTCAGACGACGGGTCCCGCGACCGTTCCGTCGGGCCGGGTGGAGGTGCTAGCTTGCCCGCATCGAGCCGAACGATCGTTCGGCAGCAGCACGCTGGAGACCACGCGAGGAACGCCGACGGGACCCGCCGCCGGATGGAGGACCATCGATGACCGCTCCGACCACCGTCCCGACGCTGCGCAGCTACGTCGCGGGTGCCTGGCACTCCCCCGACCCCGCGGGAGCGCGCCCGTTGCACGACGCGGTGACCGGCGAGGAGGTCGCCCGGCTCTCCTCTGCGGGCGTCGACTTCGGCGCCGCGCTCTCCTACGGCCGGGGCGTCGGCGGGCCCGCGCTGCGGGAGCTGACGTTCCACCAGCGGGCGGGTCTGCTCAAGGCGCTGGCCGGGCATCTGCGCGAGCATCGCGACGAGCTCTACGCCGTGTCGGCGCGCACCGGCGCGACGTTGTCGGACTCGAAGTTCGACGTCGACGGCGGCATCGGCGTGCTGCTCGCCTACGCGTCCAAGGGTCGCCGCGAGCTGCCCAACGACACCGTCTACGTCGACGGGGCGGTCGAGCCGCTCGGCCGCGGGGGCACCTTCGTCGGCCAGCACGTCGCGACGCCTTTGCACGGCGTCGCGGTGCAGGTCAACGCGTTCAACTTCCCGGTGTGGGGCCCGCTGGAGAAGCTCGCGCCCGCGTTCCTCGCCGGGGTGCCGAGCCTGGTCAAGCCCGCGAGCCCGACGGCGTTCCTGACCTCGGCGCTCGTCGAGCTGATCATCGACTCGGGGCTGTTGCCGGAGGGCTCGCTGCAGTTCGTCGCGGGCGGCGTCGGCGACCTGTTCGACCACCTGACCGGGCAGGACCTGGTGTCGTTCACCGGCTCCGCGGCCACCGCCGCCACGCTGCGGTCGCACCCGACGATCGTGCGCGAGTCCGTCCGCTTCAGCGCCGAGGCCGACTCGCTCAACATGTCGATCCTGGGCCCGGACGTCGCGCCCGGCAGCCCCGAGTTCGACCTCTACGTCTCCGGTGTCGTCGCCGAGATGACCGTCAAGGCGGGCCAGAAGTGCACGGCCATCCGGCGCGCGTTCGTGCCGGAACAGCACGTCGACGCGGTCGTCGAGGCGGTGTCGGCGCGGCTGGCGACGACGGTCGTCGGCGCTCCCGACGCCGAGGGCGTGCGGATGGGCGCGCTCGCGAGCCTCGACCAGCGCGACGAGGTGCGCCGCAACATCGCCGCCCTTGCCGACGCCGGACGGATCGTGCACGGCGACCCCGGGAAGGTCGACGTCGTCGGCGCCGACGCCGAGCGCGGCGCGTTCCTCTCCCCCGTCCTGCTCACGGCCGACCCCGACCGCGCCGAGCCGCACGCCGTCGAGGCGTTCGGCCCGGTGTCGACGGTCATGGGCTACTCGTCGATCCCGCAGGTGGTGGAGCTGGCCGCGCGCGGCAACGGCAGCCTGGCGGGGTCGGTCGTCACGGCCGACCCGGCCGTCGCCCGCGAGATCGTGCTGGGCGTGGCGCCGTGGCACGGCCGCGTGCTCGTGCTCAACGAGCGCGACGCGAAGGAGTCCACCGGGCACGGCTCGCCGTTGCCCGCGCTGGTGCACGGCGGCCCCGGCCGGGCGGGCGGCGGCGAGGAGATGGGCGGCATCCGCGGGGTCCTGCACCACATGCAGCGCACCGCGGTCCAGGCCGACCCCGACACCCTCACGGCGATCACCGGGCGCTGGGTCCGGGGGTCGCAGCGCCGGGAGACCGACGTCCATCCCTTCCGCAAGCACCTCGAGGAGCTGCGCCCGGGCGACACGATCGTCGCCGGACCGCGCCGGGTCACCCAGGAGGACGTCGAGCACTTCGCGGAGTTCACCGGCGACACCTTCTACGCGCACATGGACGCCGCGGCGGCGGCCGCGAACCCGCTGTTCGGCGAGCGCGTCGCGCACGGCTACCTCGTCGTGTCGCTGGCCGCGGGGCTGTTCGTCGATCCCGACCCGGGCCCGGTGCTCGCCAACTTCGGTGTCGACGACCTGCGCTTCCTCACCCCGGTCCGCTTCGGCGACGAGCTGACCGTGACGCTGACCTGCAAGCAGCTCACCCCGCGCGACACCGCGGGCTACGGCGAGGTCCGCTGGGACGCCGACGTCACCCGCCAGGACGGTGAGTCGGTGGCCCGCTACGACGTGCTGACCCTCGTCGCCAAGAAGGAGACCGCGTCATGAGTACCGCGACCAGGCGTCTCGGCGACGCTCCCGACCCCACCTTGCTCGACGACGCCGAGCGCATGTCGGTCGACGAGCTGCGCGCCCTGCAGCTGCAGCGGCTGCAGTGGACGCTGCGCCACGCCTACGAGAACGTGCCCTTCTACAAGGCCTCGTTCGACGCCGCGGGCGTGCACCCCGACGACTGCCGCGAGCTCGCCGACATCGCGAGGTTCCCGACCACGACGAAGGCCGACCTGCGCGACAACTACCCGTTCGGCATGTTCGCCGTGCCGCAGGAACAGGTCCGACGGGTGCACGCGTCGTCGGGGACGACGGGCCGCCCGACGGTCGTCGGATACACCGAGCGCGACATCGACACGTGGGCGACGGTCATGGCGCGCAGCATCCGCGCCGCGGGCGGACGCCCGGGCAACAAGGTGCACAACGCCTACGGCTACGGCCTGTTCACCGGCGGCCTCGGCGCGCACTACGGCATCGAGAAGCTCGGCGCGACGGCGATCCCGGTCTCGGGCGGCATGACCCCGCGCCAGGTGCAGCTCATCCAGGACTTCCGGCCCGAGCTGATCATGGTGACGCCCAGCTACATGCTCACCGTCGTCGACGAGTTCGAGAAGCAGGGCATCGACCCGCGCACGTCGTCGCTGCAGGTCGGCATCTTCGGCGCCGAGCCGTGGACCGAGCAGATGCGCCTCGAGATCGAGGACCGCATGGACATGCACGCCGTCGACATCTACGGATTGTCCGAGGTCATGGGCCCGGGCGTGTCGCAGGAGTGCGTCGAGACCAAGGACGGGCTGCACGTCTGGGAGGACCACTTCCTGCCCGAGGTGATCGACCCGGTCGAGGGCACCCCGCTGCCCGACGGCGAGCGGGGCGAGCTGCTGTTCACCTCGCTCACCAAGGAGGCGCTGCCGATCATCCGGTACCGCACCCGCGACCTGACGACGTTGCGGCCGGGCACCGCGCGTCCCGGGATGCGCCGGATGGACAAGATCACCGGCCGCTCCGACGACATGATCATCCTGCGCGGGGTCAACGTGTTCCCGACCCAGATCGAGGAGATCGTGCTGCGTACGGCGGGCCTCGCGCCCCACTTCCAGCTGGTGCTGACGACGCAGGGCCGGATGGACGCGCTCGGCGTCAGGGTGGAGGCCCGGCCGTCGACGCCCGCCGACCGTCGCGACGCCGCCGCCGCCGAGCTGGTGAAGGCCGTCAAGGACACCGTCGGGGTGAGCGTGACCTGCGAGGTCGTCGACCCCGACACGCTGGAGCGCTCCGTCGGCAAGCTGCAGCGACTGATCGACCGCCGGCAGCGCTGAGCGGCCGTCAGCAGGGCTGCCCCGGTGAGCGGCGATGGTCGCCATGGCGACCATCGCCACGCACGGGCCACGACGTGGGCCGACGTCAGGAGCGACGGCGCGCCGCGTCGAGGAGGGTGCGGGCCGCCAACTTCGCGTGCTCCGCGGCCGCAGGGTCGGTGCCGATCGCGGCGACCGTCATCGCGCCCTCGGCCAGCAGCGTGATCGCGCTCGCGAGGACGTCGGGTGAGTCGGTGGGGAACGCGCGGGCCAGGTCGGCGAGGTAGTCGCGGAAGAGGTCCTTGTGCCGCTGCACGGCGGCCAGGATGAGCGGGGACTCGCCGCCGATCTCGCCGAAGGCGTTGATGAACGCGCAGCCCCGGAAGTCGTCCTCGGCGAACCAGAGCCCGAGCCAGTCGAACACGGCCAGCAGCCGGTCCCCCGGGTCGTCGCCCGCGGCGTCGACGTGCGCCGCGACGCGACCGCGCCAGCGCACGTCGCGGGCGTCGAGGTAGGCCGCGACCAGGTGTTCCTTCGAGGGGAAGAGCTGGTAGAGCCGGCGCATCGAGACTCCGGCCTCGGCCCGGACGTCGTCGATCCCGACGGCGGCGATGCCGCGCGAGTAGTACAGCCGTTCCGCCGCGACCAGCAGCCGATCGGATGCTTCGGCGAGATCCACGTCACTCCTCCCCTTGACCGGTAACGATCGTTCTCTAGACTACGCCCCACTACGGAGAACGCTCGTTCTCCGCAGGTCCGAGGAGGTAGTCGAGGATGAGCCGTCCGCCGTTCCCGCCGTTCGACGCCGCAGGCGCCGCCAAGAAGGTCCAGGCCGCCGAGGACGCGTGGAACACGCGCGACCCGGAGAAGGTCTCGCTCGCGTACACGCCGGACTCCGTGTGGCGCAACCGCGACACCCACCTCGTGGGGCGCGAGGAGATCGTCAAGTTCCTGACCCAGAAGTGGGAGCGCGAGCTCGACTACGCGCTGCGCAAGGAGATGTGGTCCTACAGCGGCAACCGCATCGCGGTGCGTTTCCAGTACGAGAGCCACGACGCGAACGGCCAGTGGTACCGCTCCTACGGCAACGAGCTGTGGGAGTTCGACGACGAGGGCTACATGCGCCGCCGCGAGGCGAGCATCAACGACCGGCCGATCGACGAGTCCGAGCGCCGGATCTTCGGCCCCCGCCCGGAGTCCGAGCACGGCCAGACCTTCGACATCTACTGACCCCCGTGGGTGGCGATGGTCGCCATGGCGACCATCGCCACCCACGACCGTTGTGCCCGCTTCGGACGTGGCGCCGACACGGAGCGGGAATGCCGTCCCGCGGGGCCGGGTTGCCGCGGACATGAGGATCGGAATCATCGGTGCGGGCCACATCGGCGGAACCCTGACGCGCAAGCTGGCCGAGCTCGGCCACGAGGTGCGGGTCGCCAACTCGCGGGCGCCGGAGACCCTGGCGGACCTTGCGGCGGAGACCGGCGCGACGCCGGTGTGGGCGGCGGACGCCGCGACCGACGCGGATGTCGTCATCGTCAGCATCCCGCAGAAGAACGTGCCCGACCTGGCGCCGGGGATCGTCGCGAAGGCGAAGGACGGCGCCCCCGTGATCGAGACGAACAACTACTACCCCCAGCAGCGCGACGGGCGGATCGACGCGATCGAGAACGGCACCGTCGAGAGCGTCTGGGTCGGCGAGCAGATCGGCAGCCCCGTGTTCAAGGTGTTCAACGGGATCTTCTGGAAGCACCTGCTCGAACGCGGTGTCCCGGCCGGCACCCCGGGCCGGATCGCGCTCCCGGTCGCGGGCGACGGGCCGGGCAAGCAGACCGTGCTCGACCTCGTCGACGCGCTGGGCTTCGACCCCGTCGACGCCGGCCCGCTCGCCGAGTCCTGGCGGCAGCAGCCGGGGACCCCGGTGTACGGCAAGGACTTCGACGCCGACGGGGTACGCGCCGCGCTCGCGCAGGCGAGCCCGGAGCGGCCCGCGGAGTTCAGCGGCTGACCGCGGCCGCGCAGTGCGCGTGGGTGGGCCGGGTGGGTCCCGACCCATCTGCGCGCCACCCGTGACCGGCCGCCCGCCGGTGTCCGGGTGCCGAGCCCGTGGTGGGGGTCTCAGGTTGCTCTCATGCGGGCCCGGCAGGATGGCCGCCGATGACGACGACCTCCACCCCGACGGTCTCGCCCGAGGGCACCCGCGCGTTCCCGCGACGGTGGCCGCGCGTCGCCGCGGCGGGTGTGGTCACCGCGCTCGCGGTCCTCACGACGGTGCCCGACCGTCTCGGCGGGCTCGACCGCTGGACGCCGTTCGCGCAGATCGTGGCGTTCCGTCCCTACGTGGTGGTCGTGGTCGGGCTGCTGGGCCTGGTCGCACTCGTCGCGACGGTCTTCCGGCGCCGGTTCTGGCCGTTCGCCGCGGGCCTGCTCGTGGTCGCCGTCGCGGGCGCCGCGCTGGTGGTCCCGAGACTCGTCCCCGATCCCCCGCCGCCCGCGGGCGCACCGACGCTGACCGTGCTGGCGTTCAACGTCTACGAGGGCCGCGCCGACCCGGCCGCCGTCGCCGCGGCGATCCGGGCCGAGCGCCCCGACCTGGTCGCGCTGCCCGAGGCGGGCGCCCGGTACGCCGGTCGGATCGAGGCACTCGTCGGACCTCTGGGCTACCGCGCGCAGGCGTCCACGTCGCCGCGGGTCCGCGACGTGGACGGCGTGACGGTGCTCGTCGCGCCCCGCCTCGGCGCCGTCGACATCACCATCGGCGACGACATGACGGTGCCCGACCTGCAGGTCAGCGGCGGCGCGCTGGGCGCGGTGCGGTTCGTCGCCGTCCACCCGCGCTCGCCCCGGCTGAGCCGGGCCGACGAATGGCGCGACGACGTCGCCCGCCTCGCGACGTGGTGCGCCGGCCCGGCGCCGACGGTCGTCGCGGGCGACCTCAACGCCACCCTCGACCACTCCGTGCTGCGCGAGGCGACCCGCGGCTGCGGCGACGCGGCGGTCCGGCGCGGCCAGGGCCTCACCCCGACATGGGGTCCGTGGGGCCGCACGCTCGGGCCGCAGATCGACCACGTCCTCGCGACCGCCGGGATCGAGGCCGAGTCCGTGCGGTTCCTGACCCTGCCGGGCAGCGACCACCGCGCGGTGCTCGCGCGCCTCGCGCTGCCGACGGGTCCTCAGTCGAGCTCGACCGGCAGCGCGTCGACGCCGTAGACGAACGACAGCTCGCGGAACGGCAGCTCCGACTCCGGCACGGCCGGGCGGATCCGCGGGAACCGGCGGACCAGCGCGGGGTAGGCCGTGCGCAGTTCCATGCGGGCGAGCTCGGCCCCCACGCAGCGATGGATGCCGTGGCCGAACGCAAGGTGCGGCGGCACCATGCGGTCGAGGTCGACGCGGTCGAGCCCGTCACCGATGCGCGGGTCGCGGTCGGCGGCCGAGAGCGAGCACACCACGACGTCGCCGGGGAGGATCGTCTTCCCGCCGACCGTCGTCTCGACGCGGGCGAACCGCGGGAAGGCGACCTGGACCGGGGTGATGATCCGCAGCAGCTCCTCGACCAGCTTGTCGGGAGCGGCGTCGTCGGAGAGCAGGGACGCCCGCAGCGCCTCGTCGCGCATGACGACGAGGCCACCCAGGGCGAGCATGCTGGTCGTGGTCTCGAGCCCGCCGGTGAGCAGCCCGTCGGCGATGCCGGCGGCCTCACGGTCGTCGATCTCGTCGCCGTGCTCGCGCAGCAGCATGCCGAGCAGGCCCTCGCCCGGGTCCCGGCGCTCCTTCGCGACGACGTCCATCAGGTACCCGACCGACTCCGACATCGCCCCGAACGAGCCGGTGAAGCCGCCCAGCAGGTCGAACCGGGCCGTCGAGAGCCGCTCGAAGTCGCCGCGGTCCTCGTAGCGGATGCCGAGCAGCTCGCAGATCGCGAGCGACGGGATCGGCAGCGCGAAGTCGCGCGCGAGGTCGGCCTGCCCGCCCTCGGCGACGGTCTTCTCCATGACGTCGAGCTGGCCCTGCACGATCGCCTCGATCCGCGGCGCGAGCCTGCGCAACCGGCGGACCGTGAACTCCGGGGTCAGGAACTTGCGCAGCCGGGTGTGGTCGGGCGGGTCGGCGAACCCCAGGCCGCCCGGGTCCTGCTCCGCCGTGATGCCGAGCCTGCCGACGAGGTGGGTGAAGTCGTTGCTGAACGCGTCGGCCGCCGCGAGCACGGCCTTCGACTCCTCGTAGCCCGTCACCAGCCACGCCCGGATGCCGTAGGCCGCGGGCAGCTCGGCGACGGGCTCGCGCTCGCGCTGCTCGGCCAGCTCCGGCACCGGGTCGATCCCGGTGCGACGCAGCGGTACGAGCGCGGGCTCGGGCAGGATCCGGGTGAAGTCGACGGCGCCCGATCCGCGCCGGTTGCGCCAGCGCAGGTACAGCGGGACGACGAGCCCGAGCACCTTGCGGCGCACACCTTCCACGATGCTCATCGCGGTGTGTTCCCCCTGGTCGTGAGGCGTGTGCGACGGGTCGGCCCGGGGTCGGCGCCGCGCGTCAGTGCGCGGCGAGGATCGCCGTGAGCCAGTTCGGGTCGGAGACGTCGACGAGGCGACCGTCGACGGCGACGGTCGGCGTGCCGAAGCCCGACCCGGCGCTGGTCTGCTGCCGCAACGCGGGGTTGGTCGCGGCCGTCTGCAGCGACGTCTGCACCGCCTGGTCGAACTCCTTCGACGCGAGCGCGTCCGCCACCCGGCCCTTCGGGACGCCGAGTGCCGTGGCCAGCGCGTCGAGCTGGTTCGCGTCGTACCCGCGGCCGCCCTCGGACGGCTGGGCACCGTAGAGGCTGTCGTGGAACGACGCGAACGCGCCCGGGTCGGCCTCGGCGACGGCCAGCGCCGCGGACGCCGCGGCCATCGAGTAGCCCGGTGGGTCGGAGCGGTCGTCGAGGAGGTTGACGACGTGGTAGCGCGCGTCGAGCTTGCCGTCGGTGACGGCCTGGCGGATCTGGTCGCCGTAGGTGTGCTCGAACTGGCCGCAGATCGGGCAGAGGAAGTCCTCGTAGACGTCGATCGTGGCGGGGGCGCCCGCCTTGCCCATCGTCACGACCGCCGCCGCCTTGTCGACGGCGACGGGGGCGCCGGCCGCCGACGAGGTGACGACCGGGATCTGCGCGGACGCGGCGTCGTCGGTGCGGTTCGCCCGCTGCAGCAGGCCGACGACGACGGCGACCGCCACGACGACGACCACGACGATCCCGGCGATCGTGCCGGCACCGGTGCGGCGCCGCGCCGCCGCGACGCCGCCGCGGGACCGCTTGTGTGTCGGGCGTGCGTTCACCAGCCAGGACCTCCGTCGACCGTCGCGGCCACGATCATCGACCGCCTCGCCCCGATACTTCCACAAGCCGTCGAACGGTCGGCGCCAGCCACCGGTTCCACGCCGGCCCGGCACCCGCGGGAGGGACGCGCCAGTGACGTCGGCGGTCCCGGGTGGACTCGGCCGCGGGCGGTGTGAGTGGATCGGCGGAACCGATGCGAAGGAGCGTGGTGCCCGTGCTGGTCGAAGCCGTCGTCGACGTCCGCAACGACCCGGAGGGCGTCGAGGCCGCCGCCGTCCGGGCCGAGCAGGAGGGCTACTCCGGGGTCGGCATCCCGGAGACCCAGCACGACGTGTTCGTCGCGCTCGGGCTCGCGGCGCGGGCGACCGAGCGGATCACGCTGCAGTCGGCGATCGCGGTCGCGTTCGCCCGCACCCCGATGACGCTGGCCATGGCCGCCAACGACATCACGCTGATCTCGAAGGGACGCTTCGAGCTGGGCATCGGGTCGCAGGTCAAGCCGCACATCGAGCGCCGCTTCGGGATGCCGTGGAGCCGCCCGGCGGCGCGCATGGAGGAGTTCGTCGGGGCGATGCGCGCGATCTGGGACGCGTTCGCCTCCGGGGAGCGTCTCGACGTGCGCGGCGAGTTCTACTCGCACACGCTGCTGACCGAGATCTTCTCCCCCGGGCCCAACCCGTACGGCAACCCGCCGGTGCTGCTCGCCGCCGTCGGCACCCGGATGATCGAGGTCGCCGGCCGGGTCACCGACGGCATCATGTGCCATCCGCTGACGTCGAAGCGGTACATGAGCGACGTGATCCTGCCGACGCTGCGCGACGCCCGCGGCGGCGACCTCGACGGGTTCACGGTCAGCATGCCGGCCTTCGTCGTGCTCGGGGCCGACGAGCAGGCGCGGGCGCGCGCGCTCGCCGGCACGCGTCGGCAGATCGCGTTCTACGCCTCCACCCCCGCCTACCGGCCGGTGCTCGAGGCCCACGGCTGGGAGGACCTGCACGTGCGGCTGAACGGGCTGTCGCGCCGGCAGGCGTGGGACGAGATGGCCGGGCTGATCGACGACGAGATCGTCGACACCTTCGCCGTCGGCGGGACGCCGGAGCAGGCCGCCGCCGGGCTGCGCGAGCGGTTCGGCGGGCTCGCCACCCGGCTCTCGCTCAACACGCCCTACGAGGCCGACCCGGAGCTCGTCCTCGCCACGGCGAAGGCGTTGCGGGAGAACGGCTGAGCCGTCCGACCCGACGGTCCACCGCGCCGCCGGGGACGGCGGCTCACCAGGACGGCGGGCGCTCGCCCCGCACCGGCGTCGTCGCGATCGCGACGACGGGGGCGAGCGCGGCCAGCGCGAACCCGGCCGCGTACCCCGCGACACCGATGATCGCGCCCAGCGCCACGGGCGCCGCCGCGGAGACGATGTTCTGCCCGGTGTTCTGGATGCCCAGCGCGCGGCCCGACCACCACGAACCCGCCATCTCCGCGACGGCGGTGTAGCCCAGCCCGTTGTCGGCCACCGACACGACGGCACCGACCGCGAGCGCGGCGACCGCGAGCCACGGCGCGACGAGGTCGCCGAGGGCGAACGCGAGCAGCACGAGCACGGCCGCCGCGGCGAGCTGGCGCATCGGGCGCATCCGGGAGCCGACGCGGTCGGACCACCATCCGGCGCCGATCCGGCCCGCTGCCCCGACGACCTGCATGATCGCGACGAACGCGCCCGCGGCCGCGATCGACCAGTGCTGCTGGCGGACCAGGTACTCGGTGGAGAACACGGCGATCGCGAACTGCGGGACGACCAGCAGCGCGCTGCTCAGGTGCACCCGCCACAGCGGCGTGCCGGCGTAGGGCGAGCGGACGGGCACGCCCTCGGGCCGGGGCTCGCGGGGCGGGTCGGGCGCGAGCGTCGCGATCAGGACGGCGGCGACCAGGCAGAGCACGCCGGGCACGGCGAGCGCGGTGAACGGGCCGAGGTGCTGGCCGAGGGTCGGGAGGACCAGACCGGCGACGCCGACGCCGAGCGGTTGCGCGGTCTGCCGGATGCCCATCGCGACGCCGCGTTCGGTCCGTGGGAACCAGCCCATGACCATGCGGCCGCTCGCCGCCCACACCGACGCCGACAGCGCGCCCACCAGGCCCAGCAGCACGACGACGCCGGCCCCGTCGCCGTGCGGGCCGAACGCGACCCAGCCCATCGCGAGCGAGCCGAGCCCGAGCCCGAGGGCCATGACGCGGCGCTCACCGAACCGGTCGGCGGCCGCGCCCCATGCGACGAGGGTGAGCAGCAGGCCGGTCGTCGGCGCGGCGACGTAGACCCCGACCGCGGCGAGCGACAGCCCGAACGTGTCCCGCAGCTGCGGGACCAGGAACGGGATGCCGTAGACAAACGAGCAGGCCGACGACTGGGCGAGCACGCCGATCGCCAGCACGACCCACCGTCGTCGTGATCGCGTGTGCTCGGCCGTCGTCACGGTCACCCTCGGTCCTCCTCGCCACGTGCCCCGCCGAGGAGGTTAGCACCGCTAATCCACAAGCTGAGACGTGATTCCCATCAGTTGAGACCTCCCGGCAGTGGCGACAGTCGCTGTGACGACTATCGCCGCTCACCGGGGGTCAGGCTTCCCCGACCCGATCAGGCCTCCAGGAAGCGCAGCGCGTCCTCGGGGGCGGGCAGCGGCGCGGCGATCGCCTCGGCCTCGGCCCGGTCCAGCTCCGCGGTCGCGTCCGCGGCGATCGCGGCGGCCTCCTCGGCCGTCAGCAGGCCGTCGCCGACGAGGCGGGCACGCAGCCGCGGGATCGGGTCGCCGCGCAGCGCCGCCTCGTACTCCTCGACCGCGCCGAACACCCGGACGGCCTCGTGCTCCGGGTACGTCAGCGGCACCCCGGGCGGGGCGATCGTGTTCCCGTGGGCGGAGAGCCGGTAGACCAGCGTCTCCACCAGCGTCGGGCCCGCACCCGCGCGCGCAGCGGCCACGGCCGCGGCGACGTGCTCGTGCACCAGGAGCGGATCGCCGCCGTCGACCGTCACGCCGGGCATGCTGTACGCCTTGGCCTTGGTGGCCAACGGCTCCCCCGCGGCGGCGTTGGCGTCCTCCTGCTCGACGCGCGTCGAGCCGCTGAAGCTGTTGTTCTCCATGACGAACACGATCGGCAGCTTCCACAGCGACGCGATGTTCAGCGACTCGTGGAACGCGCCCTGCTTGCTCGCCCCGTCGCCGAAGAAGCACAGCACCACCTCGCCCGCCCGCCGGACCTGCGCGGCGTAGGCGGCGCCGGTGGCCTGCGGGATCGACTGTCCGACGATGCCCGACGTGCCGAGGAAGCCGCGCTCCGGGTCGGCCAGGTGCATCGGGCCGCCGTAGCCACCGCACAGCCCCGTCGCGCGCCCGTAGATCTCGGCGAGCATCGCCGTCGTGTCGGTGCCGAGCGCGATGGGGTAGCCGTGGCAGCGGTAGGTGGCCATGACCTGGTCGCCGG
>NZ_BPRG01000044.1:18285-120077 GCF_036984265.1 Pseudonocardia sp. D17
CACGATCGACGCCTCGGCGCCGTCGGCGAGATGCGTGTGCCCGCGGATGACACCGGGATGGTCGGCGAACGAGCTCTTCACCCGCTCCTCGAACTCGCGGATGCGCACCATCTGCCGGTAGAGCTCGACGGGGTCGGGAGCGGCGGTCGACATGGGTCCATCGTCGGCAGCCGCTGGCGTGCCGCGGAATGGCCGCCGCGCACGAAGACGTGCGATCCCGCGCAGTCGTCGCACCCTGACGGCCGCCGCCGGCGGTGAGCACGACCGTCAGGTCGCACCCGGACGACGGCGCGCAACCCCACAGCCGCCCACGTGCGCCGGCACGACCGTGGGGTTGCGTGCGGACAGGCGGGCCGGAACAGGGTCAGCCGTACGGCAGCGCCAGCCCCGGCCGCGGCCACGTCGTCCGGTACAGCACGCCGCGCCCCGACGAGGTCACGTACGCCGTCCGCATGTCGTCGCCACCGAAGCAGATGTTGGTGACGAAGATGTCCTCCCCCGGGATCGGGACCTCCTCGACCAGGCCGCCCTCCGGCGAGACGACGCTGATCAGGCCCGTGTACAGCGTCGCGACGCAGACGTTGCCGCCCGCCTCGACGGCGAGCGAGTCGAACCACTGGTACTCCGCGGAGCCGTGGAGCAGCCGCCCGCCGTGCCGGGCCCGCGACGACGGGTCGGCCTTCACCTTCCCGGGGCTCTCGATCTCCCACGACCACAGCCGCCCCGACACGGTCTCCGAGACGTGCACGTACCGGCCGTCCGGGGAGAGGCCCACCCCGTTGGCCGACACCAGCGGGAAGACGACCTCGGTGACCCACGAGCCGTCGGCACGCCCGTAGTAGAGGCCGCCGTGGTCGATGTCGCGTGGCCGCTGCTTGCCCATGTCGGTGAACCAGAACCCGCCGCCGTCGTCGAACACGATGTCGTTGGGCCCGCGCAGCCCGACACCGTCGACGTGGGTGTAGAGGTCGGTGACCTCGCCGTCGGGGGTGACGCGCTGGATACGGCCGCCGATGTAGCCCGCCGGCTGCGGGCCGGGAGCGGTGAGACCGTCGCGCTCGCTCCAGGAGAACCCGCCGTTGTTGCAGACGTAGAACGCGCCGTCCGGGCCCAGGGCCGCCCCGTTGGGCCCGCCACCGCACTCGGCGACGACCGACAGCGTCCCGTCGGGCGCGATCCGGGTCAGTGTGCCGCGCTTGATCTCGACGACGACGACCGACCCGTCGGGCATCACGACGGGCCCCTCCGGGAACTGCAGGCCCGTCCCGAACTCGGAGAACCTCACGACTGCTCCTTCCACATGCCCGCGAAGTACAGGTCCCGCGTGACGTAGCGGTCGACGCCCTTGACCGAGGGCTTGGTGATCGTCGACAGGTAGCTGCGCGAGAGCCACTGGATCGGCAGGTCCTTGTTCACCGCGAGCTCGACCTGCTGGTAGTCCGACGCCCGCCGGTCGGGGTCGGTGGTGGCTGCGGCGTCGGCCAGCAGCGTGTCTACCTGCGGGTTGGAGTACTTGCCGTAGTTGACCGAGCCGCCGGTCTGCACGATCCGGCCCGCCCCGGGGAACGGGTGGTCGAACGCGGACAGGCCGCTGGCCATCTGGAAGTCGCCCGCCTGCAGGACGTTGCCGGCGAACTGCGCGAGGTCGAAGTACTGCACGTGCACCGTGACCCCGATCGCGGCCATCGACGCCTGCACGAACTCCCCGAGCGGCACCGAGGACCGGTCGGTGAAGTAGCTGAACGTCGGGTCGCCGCCGCTCGCGACGTACTGCGCCACGAGGTCCTTCGCGCGGGCCTGGTCGTAGCGCGGGTAGGCGTCGGACGCCGCCGGGGTGTGCCACCTCGTGGAGCCGTCGAACAGGCTGTCGGCGGCGACGAGCTGGTTGGAGAAGAAGCTGGCGCCCAGGGCCTGCGGGTCCATCGCGGCGACGGCCGCCGCACGCATTCGTGGGTCGTCGAACGGCGCCTTCGTGACGTTGAAGTAGTTCAGCACGCCGCCGCTGCCGGGCCCGTAGTAGACGCGCAGGTCCGGGTTGGTGAAGGCGCGCACGAGCTCCTGGTTGAAGCCGCCGTTGATCATGTCGACGTCGCCGTTGGTCATCGTCGTGTAGCGGCTGTCGGTGTCGGGCAGCGGCCGGATCTCGACGCCGTCGAGGTAGGGCTTGCCCTGCTGCCAGTAGTCCGGGTTGCGGACCAGCTCCATCTTGTTGTCGCGCACCCAGGTCTTCAGCACGAAAGGCCCGGCCCCGACGGGGTGGTTGCCGATGTCGTCGCCGTACCGCGTCAGCGCGGCCGGCGAGATGATCATGCCGAGGGTGCCCGAGCTGAGCGGCTGGGCGAACACGGTCGGGAAGTCCCCGAGCGGGGCCTTGAGCGTGAAGCGGACCGTGAGCGGGTCGACGGCGGTCATCGACGCGATCTGCATGGCGTAGACGTGCGCGGGCGAGGCGGCCTTGTCGATGTGCCGCTGGGTGTTGACGACGACGGCGTTCGCGTCCAGCGGTGTCCCGTCGGAGAACCGCACGCCCTCGCGCAGACCCAGCGTCCAGGTCGTGCCGTCGTCCGACGTGCTCATCGACTTCGCGAGGTACGGCTGGGCGGACCCGTCGGGCATCAGCTTGAGCAGCGAGTCGTAGACGCCGAGCGCGGCGAGGTTGGCGTTCTGCCGCGTCGGGTCGAAGCTGATGATCTCCCGGTCGTTGCCGATGACGAGGGTCCCGCCGCGCTGCGGGTCGCCCTCCTTCGCCGGGTCGCCGCCGTAGGGGTCGACGAGGTGCACCCGCTGCGGCCCTTCGGCCGGCGGGCTCGCCGACCCGCAGGCCGTCGCGACGAGCGCCGCGCACAGCGCGGCCACCACCGCGATCGTTCTGGACGTCCGGGCACGCACGGGCATCGCCACTCCCCATCGAGCGTCGGTCCGGCGCGGGCGTCCGTCGATCCGTCCGCGTGCAGGAGTCGCCTGCGTCACACAGCGTGCGGCCGGGCCGCCGGACCGGACCACCGAGGGGGCGCGAGCTCCCCTGACGATCCGTGCGAACCCGGCGGACGGGTCACCAGCCCGCGACCGACCCCGCGTCGACGGGCAGCGTGACGCCGGTGACGAAGGAGGCGTCGTCGGACATCAGCCAGACGACGGCGGCGGCGACCTCCTCGGGCTCGCCGATGCGCTGCAACGCCTGCGGCTTCATGATCTGCGCGAGCCGCTCGGGGCTCGCCCCCCGGGCGAAGCCGGTCATGATCGTCCCGGGGGCGACCGCGTTGACCCGGATCAGGTCCTCGGCGTACTCGACGGCGGCGTTCTTCGTCAGGCCGACCAGCCCGTGCTTCGCGGCGGTGTACGGCGCGAGCCGCCGCACCCCGCGCAGCCCGGCGTTCGACGCGGTGTTCACGATCGACCCACCGCCGCCTGCGAGCATCGCCCGGATCTGGCGCTTCATGCCGAGGAAGACCCCGCGCAGGTTGATCGCGATGACCCGGTCGAACTCCTCGTCGGCGATGTCGGCCAGCAGCTTCCCGCCCCCGCCGACGCCCGCGTTGTTGTGCGCGAAGTCGAGCCGGCCCCAGCGTTCGAGGACCCCGGCGACGAGCGCGTCGTGGTCGGCCGGTTGCGCCACGTCGCAGACCTGGAACTCGGCCGTGCCGCCGGCCTTGCGGATGATCGCGACGGTCTCCTCGCCGCCCTCGCGCGCGGACTCGAGGTCCGACACCAGCACCGACGCGCCCTCGGCGGCCGCACGCACGGCGGTGGCCCGGCCGATCCCGCTCGCCGCACCCGTGACCAGACCCGACTTGCCCTCCATCGACCCCATCGGCCCAGCGTGGACGCCCGCGCCGCGCCGGGCAGCGGGATCCGTGCCGGATTCCCTGTCGCTGCGTGCGGCGCGGGCGGGGCTGCCCTCGCTCAGGCGCTGTAGGCCGGCCGCAGGCCCGGGCGGTCCCACGTCGTGCGCCACAGCACGCCGGTGCCCGACGCGGTGATCCACGCCGTCCGCAGGTCGGGACCGCCGAAGCAGATGTTGGTGATGGCGGTGTCCCCACCGGGCGGGACACGCGTCGCGAGCAGCTCGCCGCCCGGCGAGACGACGTTGATCTCCCCGGCCTGCAGCGTCGCGACACACACGTTGCCGTCGGCGTCGACGGCAAGCGAGTCGAGCCACCGCATCCCGGGGAACCCGTACAGCAGCCTGCCGCCGTTGCGGGTCGCCGGATCGCGGCGGATGCGACCGGGCCCGTCCAGGTCGAAGGCCCACAGCCGGCCCGGCGTCGTCTCGGCGACGTAGACGGTCCGCCCGTCCGGGGCGAGCCCCACGCCGTTGGCCTGCATCATCGGGTAGACGGCCTCGACGATCGACGAGCCGTCGGCCGTGGCGTAGTAGAGCCCGCCGTGGTCGAGCTCGCGCGGGCGGATCTTGCCCATGTCGGTGAACCAGAAGCCGCCCTGGTCGTCGAAGACGATGTCGTTCGGGCCGCGCAGCCGGTGGCCGTCGACGTGGGTGTAGAGGTCGGTGACCTCGCCGTCGGCGGTGACGCGCTGGATCGAGCCGCCGACGTAGTCCTCGCCCTGCACACCGGGCACCGCGCGCCCGTTGCGGGTCGTCCAGGTCGACCCGCCGTTGTTGCAGACGTAGAACGCGCCGTCGGGGCCGACCGCCGCGCCGTTCGGGCCGCCCCCGCACTCGGCGACGGTCGTCCGGGTGCCGTCCGGCGCGACCCGGGTGAGCCGTCCGCCCTTGATCTCGACGACCACGACCGAGCCGTCGTCCATCGCGATGGGGCCTTCGGGGAACTCGAGCCCGTCCGTCGCGACCTCGTAGGTCAGGTCGTCGTCGACCTCCGGCGCACCGCTGCGCATGTCGCCTCCTCGGGGACCGCGCCTGCCGCGACCGCGGCGGCGCGCTGCGAGCGTGCCGCCGTCCCCGGTGCCGGGGCCAGGGACCGGCGCGCGGGATCCCGTGACGATCCGTGCGGCACCGTCAGACGACGCCCCGGTGACCGAGGCCCGACGGGGGCCCGACCGGGGCCCGACCGGGCCGGTCAGGGCTGGCGGTGCGCCCGCGAGTGCCGCCAGCCGGCCAGCAGCGCGCGCAGGCCGGTGACCAGGGCGATCGGCTCGTCGACCATGACGTGGTGCGCGGCCGTCGGGATCTCGATGAGCGGGACGCCGCGGCCGAGCCGGTCGACGATCATCTCGCCCATGTCGGCCGGGACCAGCCCGTGCTCGGCCCGGAACAGCGCCACCCGGCAGCCCGGGACGGCGAGGTCGCCGGGCGCCATCGCGGTGCGCGCGAACATGGCCGGGTCGAACTTCCAGCTCCAGCCGCCCTCGACCGGGCGCAGCGAGTGCTCGGCGATATGCCGCACGACGTAGGGCAGCTCGCTGTCCTGGTCGGGCACCAGCCGGAAGTGGCTCAGCGCGTCCTCCCGGGTCGGGTAGACGCGCAGCGGGCCGAACGCCCGCCGCTCCCGCGCCGCGGTCTCCTCGGGCGTCTGCTCGCGCACCGGGGTGTCGACGACGACCGCGCCCGCCAGCTGCTCGCCGTGCCGCTGCGCCGCGACCAGCGCGACCATGCCGCCCATGCTGTGCCCGATCACGACGGGCATCGGACCGGTGCCGGAGGCCTCGGCGACGGCCATGACCTCGTCGGCCCAGCTCGAGAGCGCGTACCCGGCGGAGCGGCGGCCCGAGTCGCCGTGCCCGGAGAGGTCGACCGCGACGACGCGCCTGCCGTCGGGCCGGGCGAGCAGCGGTCCGATGTGGTCCCACCAGCGCGCGTGCGCGGCGCCGCCGTGCACCAGCACCAACCCGTCGCCGGGCGGGCCCCAGGCCCGGTAGCGGACGTCGACACCGTCGACCCGCACCTCGCCGGGCTCCGCCTCGGTCGCGACGGCGTCGGTGAACCACGCGGGGACGCCGGTGTCGGAACGCTGGGCGGCCGACGTCGATGCGGCAGGGACGGCTGCGGACACGGTGGGCTGCTCCTTCTTCGGGATGCCCGACCGTACGACACCGTGCCCGACGACGTCCCGCCATGGCCGCTCCGCGACCGGACACGTGCCCCACCCGGGCTGCGACGCTTGACACAGTCGGACCGGGCAGGTTGAGTCGGGGCGGCCCGTCGCGGGGTCCCCGGACGGACCACCGCGGTTCATCCGCCCTCCTCCCGACGGTCCCACGGTGCGCTGCAGGCGCACCAGGGCACAGCGCGGCCGACGACTGTCCGCTCCAGCACGTCCCGTCGACCGCCCGGAGGGCCACATGACCCCTGCACCCGATGCGCGAACCCAGCCGGGACGGCGGGCGGCGTCGGTGGAGGTGGTCGTCATCGGGGGCGGTGTCATCGGCGCCGCCGCCGCCTGGCAGCTGGCCAGGCGCGGGCACGACGTGCTCGTCCTGGAGAAGGACGAGCTGGGCCACCCTCGCGTCACCTCGCACGGCGCGACCCGGATCTACCGGCAGAGCCACACCTCGCCCGCTCAGGTGGAGCTGGCGGTCGAGTCGCTGCACCGGTGGCGCGAGCTGGAGCACGAGACGGGCGCGGCGCTGCTGCACCTCACCGGCGGGATCGACCACGGCGACCCCGTGCGCACCGCGGCCGTGGCCGCATCGCTTGCCGCGCACGGCATCCGACACCAGTGGCTCGAGCCGGCCGAGGCCTCGCGGCTGTGGCCGGGGCTGCGGTTCGACGGGCCCGTGCTCCACCAGCCGGACTCGGCAGGCCGGCTGCGCGCCGACCAGGCCGTCGCCGCGCTGACGGCCGCGGCCATCGGGCGTGGTGCCACGGTGCGGCACTCGACGCCCGTCGAACGGGTCGACGTGCTGGACGACGACCTGGCCGAGATCACGATCCCCGGCGGGACCATCCGGGCCCGCCGGGTCGTGCTCGCCGCGGGCGCCTGGACCGCCGGGCTGATCGGCGACCTCGTGGCCTTGCCGGCGCTGCGCGTCACCGAGGAGCAGCCGACGATCTTCCGTCCCGTCGGCGCGACGCCGTGTGTGGTCGGCGACGTCCGGTGGCCCACCCTGATCCACCACATCGGACCCGCGCAGGGGTGGCCGGCCTCGGTGTACGGGATCGGGGTGCCCGGGATCGGGGTCAAGGTCGCGTTCCGTGGGACGGGCCCCGACTGGCAACCCGACGTGCGCGATCCGCGGCCGGAGCCCGCGCAGCTCTCGCGGCTGCAGCGCTACGTCGAGCACTACCTGCCGGGCCTCGACGCCACCGACCCGGCGCCGCGCTCGTGCACATTCGTGTCCACACCGGACGCCGGGTTCCTCGTCGACCGAACCGGTCCGCTCGTGGTCGCCGCCGGCTTCTCCGGACACGGGTTCGCCGTCGCGCCCGCCCTGGGGCGCATGGTCGCCGACCTCTCCGCCGACGCGCCGACGGCCCGCACGCTCAGCCCCGCGGCGAGCCGCTGACCCGACTCACACCGCCCGGAATGTGACCGCCGCCACGGTTGCGCACCCGTCGGCCCGCCCCGTACGGTCTCGCTCAGGTCAAGAGCGCCAGCGTCAAGCCCCGGCTCGCTGGCCGGCAACCCTCCTCCGCGGCGGGGTGCTCCGGGTGACGACCAGGCCGTCGCGGAACGCGCGTCGGCAAGCGCGGACCCGCCGACACGCCCCGGGTCCCTGTTGGACCGGAGGTCCGTCGTGTCCGTTGTGCTCCAGGCCGCCCGCCCCACCGCGCCCACCGTCCCCGCCGACGTCGCGGCGCACGCTCTCCCGGCCCCCGCAGCCAGCTGTCTCCCGGCCCTCGTGGGCACCGGGCTGCCGGTCCCGCTCGTCGACGGCACGACCGTCGCGCACGCCAACCTGGACCTCGCCGCGAGCGCCCCGGCCCTGCGCTCGGTGGCCGACCGGGTCGCCGCGCTGCTCCCGTACCACGCGAGCGTGCACCGCGGCGCCGGCTACGCGTCGACCGTCTGCACCGCTGCGCTCGAATGGGCCCGCACGACCGTCGGCCGGTTCGTCGGCGCCCGCTCCGACGACGTCGTCGTCTTCACCCGCAACACCACCGACGCGCTGAACCTGCTGGCCGGGGCGGTGCCCGGCGCGGTCCTGTGCCTCGACGTCGAGCACCACGCGAACCTGCTGGCCTGGCGCGGCGGCGAGCACCGGGTGCTGCGCGCGGCGGCCACCGTCGACGCGACCCTCGCCCAGCTGCGGGCCGCTCTCGAGGCCCGGCCCACGGCACTCGTCGCGATCACCGGGGCGTCGAACGTGACCGGCGAGGTGCTGCCGCTCGCCGAGATCGCCGACCTCGCCCACTCCCACGGGGCCCGCCTCGTCGTCGACGCGGCTCAGCTGGCCCCGCACCGCCGGGTCGACATCGCGGCGACGGGCATCGACTACGTCGCGCTCTCCGGCCACAAGCTCTACGCGCCCTACGGCACCGGCGCCCTGGTCGGCCGCCGCGACTGGCTCGACGTCGCGACGCCCTACCTGGCGGGTGGCGGCGCCGTCGTGCGGGTCGACGCCGTCGGCGACGGCTCCCCCGCCGAGGTCACCTGGACCGCCGCCCCGCACCGGCACGAGGCCGGGACCCCGAACGTCCCCGGTGCCGTCGCGCTCGCCACCGCGTGCGAGGCGCTGGACGCCGTGATCGACGAGGCCGCTCCCGCCCACGAGCGTGCCCTCTCCGAGCGGCTCGACGCCGGCCTCGCCGACATCCCCGGCGTCCGGACCCTGCGGATCTGGCACGACGCGCCCGACCGGGTCGGCGTGCACAGCCTGACCGTCGACGGCTACCCGGCGGCCCTCGTCGCCGCCTACCTGTCCGCCGAGCACGGGATCTCGGTGCGCGACGGCAAGTTCTGCGCGCACCCGCTGCTGGCCCGCCTCACCGGCTGGGCCGAGGGTGCGGTCCGGGCGAGCCTGGGCCTGGGCACGACGGCAGCAGACGTCGACCGGCTCCTCGCCGCCCTGCGCACGCTCGTCACCGACGGCCCGGGCGTGGCCTACGAGTGCGTCGACGGGCGCTGGCTGCCGACGGCCGACGGCCGGGACACCGACCCGCTCGGCCTGGGCATCGGCGACGAGGTCACCGGCGCCGGGCGCGGCTGCGGGCACTGACACCCGCCCTCTCCCGCGCGGCCGCCTCCCGGCCGGATCCTCCGGTCGGATCCGCCGTCCGCTTTTCGACCCCTCGACGCACGGGTAGGCGCCGGAGAATCATCGGCGCGGACCGCGCGGCCCCGACGGCCTCCGGTCCGACGGCGGTCCGACGACGAGCGCGGGGGATGCAGTGGGCGCAACGGGGAACGGCACGCCGGACGTCGACATGTCGAGGAACGGCCGGCCCGGGAACGGGCCGGTGACGACAGGGTCCGGCGGCTGCGGCACGGGCGGACGGCCGCGGATCGTGGTGATCGGCGGCGGGTTCGCCGGCTTCGCGGCCGCGAAGGGGCTGACCGCACGGCTGCCCGACGCGGAGGTCGTCGTCGTCAGCTCGACCGACTACTTCCTCTACCTCCCGCTGCTGCCCGAGGTCGCGACGGGGGTCCTGGACCCCAGGAGGGTGTCGGTGCCGCTGTCGACCGCCCTCCCCAAGGCCGACGTGGTCCTCGGCAAGGTCGACGCGATCGACCTCGACGGGCGCACCGTCGGGTGGGTCGATCCCGAGGGCGGCCGCGGGGAGACGTCGTGGGACCGGCTCGTGATCGCGGCGGGCAGCGTCAACGCCCTGCTGCCGATCCCCGGCGTCGCCGAGCACGCGCACGGGTTCCGCGGCATCGCCGAGGCGGTCTACCTGCGCGACCACCTCGTCCGCCAGATCGACCTCGCCGCGGTGACCACCGACCCGGCCACCCGCGACGCCCGGTGCACGTTCGTCGTGGTCGGCGCGGGCTACACCGGTACCGAGGTCGCCGCGCAGGGCGTCCTGTTCACCGAGCAGCTGCGCCGGGCGCACAAGGCGTTGCGGGGACAGCGGGTGCGCTGGCTGCTCGTCGACGTCGCCCCACGTGTGCTGCCGGGCCTGGACGAGCGGCTCTCCCGTTCGACCGACCGCGTGCTGCGCGAGCGCGGCATCGAGATCCGCACGGAGACCTCCGTCGAGGAGGCCCACGCCCGGGGCGTCCGGCTGACGGGCGGTGAGGACGTCGCGAGCCGCACGCTCGTCTGGTGCGTGGGGGTGCGGCCGGACCCGCTCGTCGCCGGGCTGGGCCTCGAGACCGACAAGGGCAGGCTCGTCGTCGACGACCGGCTCGTCGTGCCCGGACACCCCGACGTGACGGCCTGCGGGGACATCGCCGCGGTTCCCGACCGGACGCGTCCCGGCGAGCTCACCGCCATGACCGCCCAGCACGCGCAACGCCAGGGCGCGCTGGCCGCGCGCAACGTCGCCGCCTCGCTGGGCGTCGGCGAGGCCCGGAGCTACAAGCACCACGACCTGGGGTTCGTCGTCGAGCTGGGCGGCCGCGACGCCGCCGCCAACCCGTTGGGGATCCCGCTCTCCGGGCTGCCGGCGACCGCGGTCACCCGCGGCTACCACCTGCTCTCGATGCCGGGCAACCGCACCCGGGTGGCCGTGGACTGGGTGCTCGACGCGGTGTTCGGCCGGCCCGCCGTGCAGCTGGGCCTGGTCCGGGGCTCGGCCGTCCCGCTGACGACGAGCGAGCCGCAGAAGCAGCCGGAGCGCTCCGGTTAGTCCTTCTCGCCGCCCGCCGGATCCTCGCCCGACGGGCCGAAGTCCTCCGGCGAGACCGAGTCGAGCATCCGCCGGAACTCCTCGACCTCGGCCTTCTCCGCCGGATCGAGGTCGGGCCCTGCGGGCGCGGCCGGATCGTCGGCGACGTCCTCGTCGTCGGGGTCGGCGCCGGTCAGGTCGAGCAGCTGGACCGGGGCGGCGCCCGCCTCGAGCACGTCCTCGGTGGCCTCGATGGGCAGTCCGTCGCGGACCGCGAGGGCGACGGCGTCGGTCAGCCGCGACGACACCCGCGTCTCCCGGTCGAACTGCAGCTCCGCGTGGTAGATGCCGTCGCGCAGCTCGGTGATCCGGACCCGTTCGAGCCGCCGCCCGAACGCGTCGACGACATGCCGGATCAGGTCGTGGGTCTGCGGTCGCGGCGGGTCGACCCCCTGACGTTGCAGCTCGATCGCCGCCGCCTCGGGCAACCCGATCAGCACCGGGAGCTGCCGGCGCGCCCCGGTCACCTCCCGCAGGAGCAGGACGGGCTGCGTCCCGGCCGGGTCCATGCCCACTGCGACCACCGTCATCTCCGGCACGCTGTCCTCCCCGTCCTCGCGTTCGGCGTCAGCGGATACCCACCCTGCACCCGTCCGACGCGCATCGGGAAGGGAATGACCGCGCCGAGGTGGCCGCGCCGGCACAGCAGGTCACGGAACGGACATTTCCGTCGACGAGCGGGTCGTGAGCGGTCAGGTCGCGGCGTGCTCGGGCAGGGGTGTCGTCACGAACTCGGAGAGATCCGGCTCGCGGGTCATCGCCCAGTAGTCGACCAGCCGCCAGGGCGAGTTGGTGACGATGCGCCCCTCGGCGTTGCGGTACCAGTTCGTCATGCCCGGGTGGGTCCAGACGAGCTCGGCGTGCGCCTCGTCGACGCGGCGGTTGTACTCGTCGCACACCTCGGGCCGCACCTCGACGGTGCCGATGTCGCGTTCGAGCATCGTCACCAGCATCCGGGAGATGTAGCCGACCTGGCACTCGGTGTGGAAGATGACGCTGCCGCCGTGCCCGAGGTTGGTGTTCGGGCCGTAGACCATGAACAGGTTCGGGAAGTCCGGCACCGTGATGCCCAGGTGGGCGCGGGCGTCGTCGTCGCCCCAGATCTCCCGCAGCGAGCGGCCGGACCGGCCGCGGATGTCCATCGGGGAGAGCATCCGGCGGCTCTGGAACCCCGTGGCCATGACGAGGACGTCGAGGTCGACGCGGGAGCCGTCGGCGAGCTCGACGCCCTTCTCGTCGACCTGCGCGATCGCGTCGGTGACGAGGTCGACGTCGTCGCGGCGCAGCGCGGCGAACCAGCCGTTGTCGATCAGCATCCGCTTGCCGTAGGGCGGGTAGGTCGGCATGACCTTGTCGAGCAGCCGGTCCTCGTGTCCGGCGATCTCGGACATGAGGTGCTCGGCGAAGAAGCGGCGGTGCCGGTCGTTGATCGCGTTGACCGAGCGCTCGGGGTGCTCCCAGTCGGGGTCGCGGCGCAGCGTCGGGTGCAGCTTGTCCTGGTAGATCCACATCAGCCGGAGCCGGTACCACGCCGCGTACCAGGGCACCTGCTCCATGAGCACCCGCGTCTGCGGGGTCAGGACCCGGTGGTAGTTGGTGTTCGGGATGGCCCACTGCGCCGAGCGCTGGAAGACCGTGAGGTGCGCGGGGCCGCCGACGACGGCCGGGACGATCTGCATCGCGCTCGCGCCCGTGCCGACGATCCCGACCCGCTTGTCGGTGAGGTCGACGGAATGGTCCCAGCGCGCCGAGTGGAACATCGGCCCGGCGAACGAGTCCAGGCCGGGGATCGGCGGGTAGGCGGGCCGGTTGAGCTGCCCGACGGCGCTGATCAGCACGTCGGCGACGAGCTCGGTCGGCGTGGCGTCGGGGTCGTCGGCCGGGCGGATGCCGACCCGCCAGACCCGCTCGGTGTCGTCCCAGCGCGCGGCGACGACCTCGGTGCCGAACCGCACGTGCGGCAGTACACCGTGGTCGCGGGCCACCTCCTGCAGGTAGCCGAGGATCTCGGGCTGCTTGGCGAAGTAGCGCGACCAGTCGGGCTTCTGCGCCCACGAGTAGGAGTACAGCGCGCTGGCCGTGTCGACGCCCGCACCCGGGTAGCTGTTCTCCAGCCAGATGCCACCGACGGCGTCGTGGCGCTCGACGACGGTGTACGGGATGCCCAGCTCGCCGAGCTTGACGGCGGTGCAGATGCCGCCCTCCCCCGCCCCGATGACGACGACCCGCAGGTCCTCGCGCCGCCGGGGCGGGGCGGCGGTCCAGTGGGCGTCGCGGTCGACGAACCCGGCCTCCTCGGCCATCGAGACGTTGTACTCCGGGGGCACGGTCTCACCGCAGGAGATGCCGACGCGGTCGGCGACGTCGTCGACCGGTGGCGGCCCGGCGAGCTCGACCTCCCCGTCGCGCCAGGCGCGCAGGAACGCGAAGGCCTCGGCGCGGACGTGGGCCTGCAGCTCCTCGGTGAAGCCGGCGGTGTCGTTGTCGTCGGTGGCGATCGAGCGCGACGGCAGGTACGGCTCGGCGAGCCAGCTCCGGTCACCGGTGAGGTGGGCCAGCACCAGCAGCAGGGTCGGGATGTTCGCCGACTCGAGCGCCTCGCGCAGGGTCGCGTCGTCGGCGGTCATCCGGAACCCCCGACCGTCCCCTCGTGTCTCCGTCATCGTGTCTCCGTCATCCGACCCGGCCCCACGGGGCCGAGTTTCGTGTAACGACCGGTCTACGAAACAGGGTAGGGGCCCGACGGCCGCACCGCCACCGTTCACCTGCCCTTGTAGACGGGCTCACGTTTCTCGGCGAACGCCCGCGGGCCCTCGGCGGCGTCCTCGGTGCGCATGCAGGCGGCCAGCAGCCGCTGCTCGGCGAGCAGCCCGGCCCCGAGACCCTCGCGCAGCCCGGTCTGGATCGCCTCCTTCGCCGCGCGCACCGCGACGGGCCCCCGCGACGCGATCACCTTCGCGACGCGCGTCGCCTCCGCGAGCAGTCCGTCGGGTTCGACGATGCGGTTGACCAGGCCGTGGCGCAGCGCCGCCTCGGCGTCGATCGGGTCGCCGGTCAGGATCATCTCCGTCGCGACGCCCACCGGCACCGCCCGCGGGAGCCGCTGCGTCCCGCCGGCCCCGGGGATGATCGCCCAGCGCACCTCGGCGAGGCCGAACGTCGCCTGCGGGACGCAGATCCGGATGTCGCAGGCCAGCGCCAGCTCCAACCCGCCGGCGAGGGCGTGCCCGTTGACCGCGGCGATCATCGGCTTGCCGGCCTCGGCCGTCATCGTCATACCCCCGAGCACCCACGGCTCGGCGGTGTCGTCGAGCACCGTGTCGCGCACGACGGGGATCAGCTTCTTGAGGTCGGCACCGGCGCTGAAGGAGTTGCCGACGCCGGTGAGGACCGCACAGCGCAGCGCGTCGTCGTCCTGGAAGCGGCGGTAGGCCTGCGCGAGCAGGTCGTTGTGCTCGGGATCGAGGCTGTTGCGGGCCTCGGGACGGTTGATGGTGATCGTCGCGACGGCGCCGTCGACGTCGAACTCGATGCTCATGGTGTCGCGCCTTTCCTCGATCAGGTCGTGAGTGGCGATGGTCGCTCCGGCGACCATCGCCACTCACGGGGGTCAGGGAGCCGCGTAGCCGCCGTCGACGACGATCGCAGCCCCGGTCGTCCAGCGCGACTCGTCGCCGGCGAGGTAGGCGAAGGCGCCCGCGAGGTCCTCCGGGGTGCCGAAGCCCAGCGGGTGCTTCGCCTCCATCGCCGCCATGGCCTCGCGCGGGATCTTCGCCGACATGCCGGACTCGAACGTCCCCGGACACACGCAGTTGACCCGGATCCGTTCCTTCGCGTACTCGACCGCGGCGACCTTCGTCAGGTGCACGACGGCGGCCTTCGTCGCGCAGTAGGGCGCCGCGTAGGCCCAGGCGGTGAGGCCCGCGACCGACGCGGTGTTGATGATCGAACCGCCGCCCGCCTTCCGCATCACGCGGATCGCCGCGGTCGTGCCGTGTACGACGCCCATCAGGTTGACCCGCAGCTGCAGGTCCCAGTCCGCGGCGGTGAGGTTGTGGAGGCGGGCGTTGGGCGCGATGACGCCGGCGTTGTTGACCATCACGTGCAGCCCGCCGAACTCCTCGACCGCCGTGGCGACGGCCGCGTCGACCTGCGCCGCGTCGCCGACGTCGACGACCTGCGTGCGCACGGGCGTCCCGTCGAGCGAGCCCGCGACCGTCTCCAGGCCGGCGGGATCGAGGTCGCACAGCACGAGGGCCGTGCCGGGCTCGGCGAGCCGTCGCGCGACGGCGGCGCCGAGGCCCCCGGCCGCGCCGGTGACGAGCACGACGCGCGTCACCTCGGAGATCGAGGAGGACATCGGGGCGCTCAGTCCTGCAGCAGCAGGCCGCCGTCGACCGACAGCACCTTGCCGGTCATGAAGTTCGAGCCCTGGGCCGCGAGGTAGACCACGGCCTCGGCGATGTCCTCCGGCTCGGCGAAGCGGCCCAGCGGCCAGTCCTCCTCGCGGTAGCCACGGCCCTTGATCATCTCGGTGGCGACGGCACCCGGCGCGACGCCGTTGACCAGCACCCCGCGTCCCGCGCCGTACTTGGCGAACCACCGCACCATGGCGTGCACCGCACCCTTGCTCGCGGCGTACTGCGGACCGGCCAGCACGCCGCCGATCTTGCCCGCGATCGACCCGATGCAGACGATCTTGCCGCCGCCGTCCTCCAGCGCGGGCCACGCGGCCTGGATGGCGAGGTAGGTGCCCTTGGTGTTGACGGCGTAGACCCGGTCGAACTCCTCGGCGTCGACGTCGAGCGCGCCCTCGCCGTAGACGCCCGCGCACGTCACCAGCACGTCCACGCGGCCGAAGCCCTCGGTCGCCGCCGCCACCAGCGCGGCGGCGTCCGCGGAGCTGGTGATGTCGGTGCGCAGCCCGGTGGCGCGCCTGCCCAGTGCCGCGACGCGCCGGACGGTCTCCTCGGTGTCGAGCATGTCGCCGACGACGACGTCGGCTCCCTCGCGCGCCAACGCCAGCGCCGTGGCCTGGCCGATCCCGCGGGCGCCGCCGGTCACGACCGCGACCTGACCGGTCAGGTCGACCGCGCCGCTGATCCCGTTCTCCGCCATGGCTGTGCCACCTCTCTGTTCGTCCGTCCCGGGCGAGCCGGAACCTGTCCGTCGGGTGTGGTCCGGTCGGAGCATCCGCCGGGCCGTGCCACGCGTGCGGTCGGGCCGCCCGCGCGGGCCGCGTAGGATCGCCGGTGTCCGAGCGGGCACCCCCCTGCCCGCCGAAGGTCCGCGCGGACCGGTAGCGAGGAGAGATGCCCCGACCACCAGGCCACGGCTCTGCCTTCGAGCCGCGGCGCCGGGAGATCATCGACACCGCCGCCGAGCTGTTCGCCCGCCGTGGCTACGCCGCGACCGGCATCACCGAGATCTGCGACGCCGTCGGTCTCGCCCGCGGCGCGCTGTACTACTACATCGGCTCGAAGGAGCAGCTGCTCGTCGAGATCCAGTCGGCCGTGCTCGTGCCGCTGCTGGAGGCCTCGCACGCGATCGCCGCACTCGACGTCCGGCCGGTCGTCCGGCTGCGCCTGCTCTCGGAGCTGCTGCTCGAGCAGATCGTGCTGCGGCTCAACCACATCTGGGTCTACGAGCACGACTACCGGCAGCTGTCGGCGGAGAACCAGGCCACGCTCGTCGCGCAGCGGCACGCGTTCGAGGGCGTCGTCACCGAGCTGCTGTCCGCCGCCGTCGCCGCGGGCGAGTTCCGGGAGATGGACGTCGACCTGGGCATGCTGCAGTTCCTCAACATGCACAACCACACCTACCAATGGGTCCGCCCGTCGGGACGGTGGAGCGTGCAGGACCTGTCCGAGCAGTACTGCGCCACGTTGTTCCGCGGCTTCGCCGCCCCCGGGTACGACCCCTCGACGATCGAGGAGGAGACGGCCCGGTACCGCGCCGAGCACCCGGACCTGCCGACGCTCGCGCCGGTCACCGCAGCTCCCGCTTGAGCACCTTGCCCGACGGGGTCCGCGGCAGCGCGTCGAGGAAGTCGACCGCGACGGGCACCTTGAACTTGGCCAGCCGGTCCCGGCAGAACGCGCGGATGTCCTCGGCGTCGGCCCGCTCCCCCGGCTTGAGCACGACGACCGCGCGCGGCACCTCGCCCCAGCGCTCGTGCGGCATCGCGACGACGGCCGCCTCCAGCACCGCCGGGTGCTCGTAGAGGACGCGTTCGACCTCGGGGGTCGCGATGTTCTCGCCACCGGAGATGATCATGTCCTTGAGTCGGTCCTCGACGTAGAGGAAGCCGTCGGCGTCGAGCCGGCCGATGTCGCCGGTGTGGAACCAGCCGTCGCGGATCGCCCTGGCCGTCGCCTCCTCGTCGCGCCAGTAGCCGTCGAACACCTTGGGTCCGCGCAGCGCGATCTCGCCGAGCTCGCCCGCGGGCACCTCGGCACCCTGCTCGTCGACGATGCGCACCTCGACGTGCGGGATCGGCCTGCCGACCGACCCGATCTTGGACAGGCTGTGCTCGCGGTCGAGGACGGTGTCGCCGGAGACGGTCTCGGTGAGCCCGTAGGCATCGGCGAACCAGGTGTTGGGGAACGCCTCGAGGATGCGGCGCACCACCGGCTCGGGCATCTTCTCGCCGCCGCCGATGATGCAGCGCACCGACGTCGTGTCCCGGTCGGCGAGATCGGGCACCTGCAGCACCGCGTTCATCATCGCGGGCGCGAGCCAGACGATGCCGACCTTCTCGCGCTCGATCGCGTCGAGCACCCCGGCGGCGTCGAACGAGCGCATCAGCACCAGCCGCGCGCCCATGTGGAACGCGGCCAGGCCCGGCAGGTCGAGGCCACCGCAGTGGTAGAGCGGGCCGCAGACCAGCACGGTGTCGTCGGCAGAGAGCCCGAGCTCGACGATGAGCCCCAGGTTCTTCCAGGCGACGTTGCCGTGGGTGATCCGCACGCCCTTGGGCCGTGACGTCGTGCCGGACGTGTACATCAGCCGGGCCAGGGTGTGCTCGTCGTCGACGATCCCCGGCGGGACCGGCGGCGCGCCGGCACCGTCGGCGACGAGTGCCTCGTAGGCGATCCAGCCCTCGGGCGCCCCCGCGCCGAGCAGCACCCGATGACGGATGGTCGGCAACGCCGGGGCGAGCTCGTCGATCCGTCCGCGGAACTCCTCCTCGGTGACCAGCACCACGGTGCCCGCGTTGTCGAGGATGTAGCGCCACTCGTCGGGGGCGAGCCGGTAGTTCAGGGGCAGCACGACGGCGCCGAGCCGGCCCGCGGCCAGCACCGTCTCGAGGAACTCGACGTGGTTGTAGGTCAACAGGGCGACGACCTCGCCGGTCCGTACACCGAGGGCGGCCAGGCCGGCGGCGACCGCGTCCACGCGCGCGGCCAGCTCCGCTGCGCCGATGCGTCGGTCGCCGTGGACCAGCACCTCGCGGCCGGGATCGCGGGCGACGTGGTGGTCGAGGACGCGGGCGAGATCGAACACCGTCGGGCACTCCTCGTCGAGTCGTTTCCTGTACCGTTCGTTCGACAAAACCTACCTGTGGCGACCGGCCCCGGTCGAGGACCCTCGCGGGCGATGCGAGGGCCGCGGCCGCCGTCGTTCGACGTCCGAAGCAGTCCGACGTCCGAAGTAAAAGGAGGCCCCGATGAGTTCCGACCTCTCCGGCCGCGTCGCCGTCGTCACCGGCGGCGCGAGCGGCATCGGCGAAGCCGTGGCCCGGCTCGCCGTCGAGCGCGGCGCCGCCGTCGTGATCGCCGACCTCGACCCGGCACGCGCGACGGCGGTGGCCGACGACCTCGGCGGACACGCCGTGGCGCTCGACGTGGGCTCGGCGCCCGACGTCGCGGCCGTCGCCGAGCAGATCGAGCGCGAGATCGGCGCCGTCGACGTCCTCGTGACCTCGGCCGGCATCACCCAGCGCCCGACGCCGCCCGAGGACTACGACGTCGCCGACTGGGACGAGGTCTTCCGCGTCGACCTGCGCGGCACCTGGCTGTGCGCCGTCGAGTTCGGGCGCCGGATGGCCGTGCGCGGCCAGGGCAGCATCGTCACGATCGCCTCGGTCGCCGGTATGCGCTCGATGCCGCTGCACGCCTACACCCCGGCCAAGGCCGGCGTGATCGCGATGACGGCCGACCTCGCCGCCGAGTGGGGCCGCTCCGGGATCCGGGTCAACTCCGTCGCCCCCGGCTACACGCTCACCCCGCTGCTGCGGGAGCGGATCGAGCGCGGCGAGCGCGACCCCTCGAACCTCGCGGGCGAGTCGGCACTCGGCCGGATGGTCGACGCCGACGAGATCGCCAAGGCGGTGTGCTTCCTCGCCTCCGACGAGGCCTCCGCGATCACCGGGGTGAACCTGCCCGTCGACGCCGGGTGGCTCGTGGCGCCGACGTGGCGCACCTACGACGGGATCCCCGACAAGCGCTGAGCCCCACCGGGTCCGGGCCCGTCCGGCATGCCCGGGCACTGCAGGCGGGAGAAGACGGACGCCGGGACGGACGGCCCCGCGAGCGGAGTCGTGCGTCCCGGCGTCGCCGTCCGGGGAGACGCCGGGACGGGTGGCTGCGTCGGCACCCATCCCGGCGTCGTCCGTGCCGACCGTCAGGCCATACCCGCCGCGCGGAGCTCGGCCCGGCGCGCCTCGGTCGCCTGCTGGTCGATCTGCAGACCCTCCGGGTCCTTCTGGGGGTCGCCCGTGATGATCACGCCGAAGTCGCGCGCGGCGGCCTCGATCGAGATGTACTCGTCACGGACGTCGACCAGCACCCGCTCCGGCTCGCGGGTGTACGGGTTGCCCCAGCCACCGCCGCCGCAGGTGATGTAGCGGAACACGTCGTTGGGCTTGGTGTGCCACAACGGGTTCGCCCCGAACCAGAAGTACTCGCCCTTCTCGACGTCGATCGCCTTGGTGTCCGGGTCGAGCATGCCGGAGACGGGCGTCGACTGACGGTAGGCCTCCGGGTCCAGCACCGGGATCAGGTCCTTGCGCTGGGCCACGTCGAACCCGCCCTCGGCCGAGAACAGCCAGGTGGCGCCGTTGCGGCCGTCCTTGCCGCCGTGCACGCCCGCGCCCGAGGAGCGCTTGGTGTGCACCGGGCTCGAGGTGTGGTGCGCCTCGGTGAGGTACATGCTGTCGCGCAGCACGGACGCACCACCGCGGTTGTAGCCGACACCCGCGGTGTCGGGCACGTACTCCTTGCGCAGCACCACGATCGGCAGCTCGGACTCGATGGCCTCGGTGGCCGGGTCGAGGTTGTTGGCCATGTAGAAGCCGCCGTAGGAGTCGGCGTCACCGGTCTTGGTGGCGCCCCACGGCCCGTGCTCGCCACCACACTGCGCGACCGTGACCCACGGGGTCCCGTCGGGCAGCACGCCGTGGCCGTTGTGAATCGACAGCGAGCCGTAGTCGCCGCCGACCGCGTTCTCACCGACAGCCGGCTCGAGCGCCTTGAAGATGGCCAACAGCACCGGCTGCGCGGCCTCCCAGTAGAGGAAGACCGGCCCGTCCGGCGGTGTCGCCGAACAGATGGTGCCGGCGGGTAGCACGACGTCGACGTTGCGGTAGGCGCCGGAGTTGAACGCCGTCTTCGGGTCGAGCACGTACTTGAGTGCGACCCCGACCGCGGTGAGCGTGTCGAACACGCCCGCGTTGATCGACGTACGCGCCTGCTGCGACGTGCCCGAGAAGTCGACCTCCAGGCGCTCGCCCGCCTTGGTGATCTTGACCTTGATCTCGTACTCGAGCGTGTCGTCGATGCCGTCCGCGTCGACGAGGTCGCTGCCCTCGTACACGCCGTCCGGCAGGGCCTTGATGGCCGAGGCCATCGACTCGGCCGGCACGTCGACGCTGTAGTTGATCGCGCCGAGCCAGGCGTCGGCGCCGTAGCGCTCGAGGCTCTCCTTCATCAGCCGCTCGCCGAGCAGCAGGTTCTGGTAGATCGTGATCATGTCCGGCAGCAGCAGCGCGCAGTACCGGGCGTTGTTGAAGATCAGGTGGAACGAGTGCTGCACCGGCTGGTCGTTCTCGTAGGCCAGCATCGGCGGGATGACCAGGCCCGTCTCGTAGACGTCCTTCTTCGTCGCCGAGAAACCGGCCGGCACGATGCCGCCCATGTCGAGCTGGTGGGCCCGCAGGGCGATGAACGTGACGAGCTCGTCGTTGTGGAAGACGGGCCGGATGAAGCAGATGTCGTTGACGTGGTTACCGGCCCGGTACGGGTCGTTGACCATGAGCACGTCGCCCGGCTTGAGGTTCTCCGGGCCGTACTCTTCCACCGCGTTGCGCACGGCGTGCTCCATGGCGCCGGAGAACAGCACCAGGGAGTTCGACACCGTCGACATGGGGTAGTTCATCGACGCCGGGCCCGAGATCGTCGCGGCGAAGTCGTACCAGTCGCGCAGGATCAGCGAGAACGCGTGGTGCAGCAGGTTCGTGCACATGTGCTCGACGATGTAGCGCATGCGGTTCGACAGCACCGTCGCGGTGTAGCGGTCGCAGTTGTACCGCGCCTCGAACTCCGCGTCGGTGAGGTCCTTGATCGGGGTCTTTCCCACTCCAAGATCGGTCATCTGGTCCTCCCTCAGGCCCTGGTGATCCGCAGCTCGCCGTACTCGCCGACCTCGGCAACCTGGCCGGGCAGCATGAACGTCGTGGAGAGCGCCTCGTGGATCACGGCGGGGCCCTCGATACGGTCGCCGGCCTTGAACGTCTCCCGCTGGTAGCGCCCGGCGGTGACCGGCTCGTCGGTCAGGTACCGCAGCTCGAACGTGGACTCGGGCTTGAGCAGCGCGCCGTCGCCCTTCTCCAGCCGCGGGTAGTCGACCTTGTCGACCTTGATGACGGCCTCCACCCGGTAGGTGACCGCCTGCACCGGCAGACCGTCGAAGCGGTTGCCGGCACGAGACTCGTAGACCTGGTGGAAGGTCTCGATCATCTCGTCGACCTTCTCGGCGGTGATCTCGCCGGAGGGCACGGAGACGAACGGGGTCTCCCAGGTCTGACCCGCGAGGCGGGCGTCCATGGAGCGCACGAACTCGACGTTGGCCGCAGTGTCGTCGAAGCGCTCGCGCAGCTTGGCCTCCATCTGCGCGTAGATCGTGTTGATCGAGTCGGCCGCCTCGTGGGTCAGCATCACGTAGGAGCTGCGGCTGTCGCCGTAGACCTGGTCGGAGGAGACCAGGCCGAGCGCGGAGAACAGGCCCGGGTGCGGCGGCACGATGACGTCGCGGGCGTGCACGAGGTCGAGGCAGGCGGGCAGCAGCATCGGGCCGGCGGCACCGAACGCGACGAGGCTGTAGTCGCGCGGGTCGATGCCGTGCTTGATCGCGATGTTGGTGACGCCCTCGGCGATGTTGTTGATGCCGATGTTGAACGCGTAGTTGACCCGCTGGTGCAGCGACAGCTGGGGGGCGTCGAGGTCGTGGAACGCCCGCTCCGACAGCGCCGGGTCCAGCGACATCCGGCCACCGGCGAACGTCTTCGGGTCGATGACACCCATCATGATCAGGGTGTCGGTCGTCGCGGGCTGGGTGCCGCCCTTGCCGTAGCACGCCGGGCCCGGGTCCGCGCCGGCCGAACCGGGGCCGACCAGGACCTCGCCGCTGGGCGAGATCGTCACGAGCGAGCCGCCGCCCGCACCGATCGACTCGACCTCGTTGGAGAGGGCGTTGACGATCAGGTCGTGCTCGAGCAGGAACGTCGTGTTCACGTACGGGTCGCCGCCCGACACCATGGAGATGTCGCAGGACGTGCCGCCGAGGTCGACACAGAGCAGGTTGCCGCGGTCGATCAGCTTGCCGAAGTGCGCGCTGGCCATCGTGCCCGCCGCGGGGCCCGCGAACACGATCTCGAACGGCTGCTCCATCGCGATGTCGGCGTTGAGCAGCTGCGCGGCGCAGTTGGCGTAGTTGAAGTCGCCGGTGAAGCCCTGCTCGCGCAGGCCGTCGCCGAGCTTCTTGGTGTAGTCGTGGTAGATGAGCTTCATGAACACGTCGATCGTCGTGGTCGACGCGCGTGCCCACTCCTTGGCCAGCGGCGAGGTCTCACTGGAGATCGACACCGGGATGTCGGCGCCGAGCTCCTCGTGGACGATCTCGCGCAGCCGCTGCTCGTGGGCGGGGTTGACGTAGGCGTTGATCAGGCAGATCGAGACGCCCTGGACACCGCACTTGCGCAGGACCGCGAGCTCCTCGCGGGCGTGTGCCTCGTCGAGCGGGATCAGGGCGCTGCCGTCGGTCTTGAGCCGCTCGCGGATGCCGCGCCGCAGGTAGCGGGGAACGAGCGGGCGCATGGCGTCACCGAAGCCGCGGCGCCAGCTCGCGTCGGTCAGCGCGTCCAGCGGCCGGTAGCTCGAGCCGATGTCGAGGATGTCGCGGTGGCCCAGCGTCGTCAGGAAGGCGATCTTGGGCAGCCGCCGGGTGATGACGGCGTTGAGGCCGTGGGTGCTCGCGTGGTTGAACACGGTGGCGTTCTCGACACCGGCCTCGCGGGCGCCCTCGAGCACCGCGAGGTGGGTGTTGCGAACGTCGGTCGAGACCTTGACGGTCTTGATCTGGCCGTCCTCGATGGCCACGACGTCGGTGAAGGTACCGCCGACGTCCACTCCGATCATGCTCATGAGATGTCGCTCCTTCTCGTCGTGGCCGTCAGGCGATGTGGAGGCCGTCGGTCACCAGCTTGACCGGGCCCAGCAGGGTCCACTTCTCCTTGTGGACGGTCTCCATCGTCTTCTGGTTCTTGATGACGATGTACCAGCCGCCCTCGGAGAGCACGGGATACCGCTTGAAGTCCGAGGCGGGCGCCCCGGAGGTGTCGACCCCCAGCTCACGGAGCTCCTCCTCGGAGACGTCCTCGCGCTCGACGCTGAGCCCGGGGGCCGGAGTGGGTCCGTCTGTCACGTCGTCCTCCTGTTGTCGTACGACCCTGTCGACTCCGTGGTGAGTCGTCGTTCTCTTCTGTCGTCGGCAGCCCCGGCCCGGCAGAGACGACACGTGCCAGGCAGAACGCCGTGTGAGCCGGACCATATGGCGACGGCGTCCGACCCGGCCATGGGCCGATCCACCACAGATGAGCCGGAATGAGTGGGCTCATTCCCCATGGTGCGCCCCCACCAGGGGAATCGTCGTTCACACAGCGCCGGAGAGCTGGTGGAGCCGCGCCGCGATGGAGATCCGGAAGAGTGGTTCGGGGTCACGCCACGCCTCGCCGAGCAGCGTCGTGATCCGGTCGAGCCGCTGCAGCACGGTGTTCGTGTGCAGGCCGAGGTTGCGCGCGGTCCGCGTCGGGCTCGCGTTCGCCTCGATGAAGCCGAGCAGCGTCGCGATGAGCTCGGTGCCGCGCTCGGCGTCCCAGGCGATGACGGGCCCCAGCGTCTGCTCTATGAAGGCGCCGAGGTCCTCGCGGCCGGACCCGAACAGCGCCAGGTAGGGCGCGTAGCCGTCGGTCGTGGCGGCGGTGTCGGTGCGGCCCAGCCCCACCAGCAGCCGCGCGCAGCGCCGGGCGAGGTCGAAGCGGTCGGCGAGCGACTCGGGCGAGCCTGCGGGCCCCGCGACGACGAGCACCGGGGCGCCCAGCGTCGCCGCGATCCGGGCCCGGACCAGCTCCGCCGCCTCGGACGGGTTGTCGGGGAGCAGGACGACGACGCTGCCCTCGTGCTCGCCCGCGAGGGCCGCCGGGGCGATGTCGTGGGCCGCCCGCAGGGCGGCCCGGCGGTACTCGGGATCGACGGTGACGACGACGGGCGTGCGCAGGTCGTCGATCCGGATGCCGCGCGAGCGGGCCCGCAGCAGCAGCTCGTGCCGGTAGACCGAGCGGGCGCCGAGCAGGTCGGACACCAGCTCCCCGCGCACCCGTTCCTCGGCGTCGGCCACGGCCTCCTGGCGCAGCGTCAGCAGTGCGACGATCTGGCTGGCCCGTTCGACGGTCCGCCGGTCGGCCGGGGTCAGCGCGATCTCGCCGTCGTCGACGAGGATCGCGCCCATCAGCGACTCCCCCGCCACGACGGCGACGGCGAGCCCCGAACCGGGCTCGTGCACGGGGACGCACTGGCCGGTCCGCCTGCTCTCCCGCAGCGCCGCGGCGATCGGACCCGGGAAGCCCGGCCGGTCGCCGTCCTCGGCCGGTTCGTCGACGACGGCCGCGCCCGCGGAGTCGGCCAGCGGGGTGCCACGGCGGTCGAGGATGCGCACGCGCCGGCGCAGCACCCCACCGAGGATCCCGGCGACCTCCTCGGCGCTGCCACCGCGCAGCACCGCGGCGGTCAGCTCGGAGTGGACGGCCGCGGTGCGCTCCATCGCGGCGGTCTGGCGGGTCAGCTCCGCGCAGGCGCTCTCGGCCGCGGCGGCGGAGGCGACGGCCTCGTCGAGCCGCCGCGCCGTCTGCAGCACCACCGACGCGTGGTCGGCGAAGGCCGACAGCAGCGCGATCTCCTCGGTGGTGAACGTGCGCAGCGAGCGGTTCGCCGCGACGAGCACGCCCAGGACCTCGTCGCCCGCGAGCATCGGCACCCCGACCATCGAGACGATGCCCTCGCCGGCGATCACCGCGTCGACCTCGTCGTCGTGCTCGATGCCGTGATCGGTCATGTAGCGGGTGCTGCGGAACGCCGCGCGGCTCTGCGCGACCTTCATCGCCAGGCCCTTGCCCGGCGGCACGCGCACGCCCATCAGCTCCGGCGTCACCGAACCGACCGCCTCGCGGATCATCAGCACGCCGCTCGGCTGCTCGAACGAGGCCACGTAGGCGACGTCGGTGCCGATGAGGTCGAACGCCCGCTGCACCAGCCGGCGCAGCAGCAGCGCGGGTTCGCGCTCCTCGGCGAGCTCGCGTGCGGAGGAGAAGAGGGCCGAGAGCTCGTGCTCGCGCCGGGCCAGCCGGGTGACCGTGGCCTGCACCCGCAGGACCTCGTCCTCGAGCAGGGCCAGCACGTCGGCCCGCAGGTCCTCGTGGGCGAGCAGGCCCGCGACGCCGCGGGCCGGGCCCGCGTCGGCGCGGATCGTGCGCAGCAGCGCCAGTACGCCGTCGACGGACATCCGTTGGCGGGCCGCGATGTCGCGGCCGGTGATCGGTTCGGGCAGCCTGGGCTGCGTCGGGTCGGCCTGCCGGACGGTCCCCGAGAGTGGCAACGTCGCCTCCGCGCGGTCGGTGGTTCCGCCCTCAATCTGACACACATCTGTGCGCCGCGACACAGAGGACCCACCTGAAGGCGTGGAGCTATGGGCGGATCACCCATACTCCCGGCTCCGCGCCCGCCCGTACGGTGACCCGGTCGTCAGGTCGGAAATCACGAGCTGAGCGGAGGCAGGATGGACAGCAGCGCAACCGATCCGGATTCGGCGAACAGCCGCCGGCCGTTGTCGGGAGTCGTGGTGCTCGACATCACGCGCGTCGTCGCGGGTCCGTTCTGCTCGATGATCCTGGCCGATCTCGGCGCCACCGTCATCAAGATCGAGAACCCCAAGGAGCCCGACTACGCGCGGGACTTCCCGCCGTTCGTCGGCAACGCCGACGACGAGGACTCCCGGTTCAGCGCCTACTTCGCGCAGTACAACCGGCACAAGCTCGGACTGACCCTCGACCTGTCCTCGGAGGAGGGCAAGGAGGTGCTGCGCGAGCTCGTCGCCCGCTCCGACGTCCTCGTCGAGAACTTCCGCGCGGGCGTGATGGACAAGCTCGGTGTCGGCGAGGCGAACCTGCGTGCGGTCAACCCGCGGCTGGTCTACACCGCCATCTCCGGCTACGGGCAGACCGGTCCCTACCGGCGCCGGCCCGCCTACGACAACAGCGCGCAGGCGACCGGCGGGCTGTGGGCGCAGAACGGCTACCCGGACCGCCCGCCGGTGCGGGTCGGCACGATCATCGGCGACATGGCCGCGACGATGTACGCCGTGATCGGCACCCTCGCCGCGCTGCGACACGCCGAGCACACCGGTGAGGGCCAGCTCGTCGACGTCTCCCAGCAGGACTCGGTCATGACGCTGACGGAGAGCTCGGTGGTGTCCTACACCGTCGAGAAGAAGATCGCCTCGCCGCTGGGCAACGCGCACCCCTTCGTCCGGCCCTACGAGCTCTACCCGTGTGCCGACGGGTACGTCTTCTTCGGCGGCTACACCGACAAGTTCTGGCGGCTGACCTGCGCGATGTTCGGGCAGCCCGAGCTCGCGGACGACCCCGAGATCGACACCATGGCCAAGCGGTTCGACGCGACGGTCTACGAGGAGCGCGTGCACCCGCTGCTGCGGGGCTGGTTCGCCGGGCGGACGAAGGCCGAGCTCGAGGAGATGGCCGCCGACCACGTCCCGCTGTCGGCGATCAAGACCGTCGACGAGATCGTCGCCGACCCGCACACCGCGGCCCGCGACATGATCGTCGACGTGGAGTACCCGGGGCTCGGCGAGCTGCGGATGCTCGGCACGCCGATCAAGCTGGGCCTCACGCCGGCCGACGCGCGCGGGGTCGCGCCACGGGTGGGCGAGCACACCGAGATGCTGCTGCGCTCGTTCGGCGGGATGTCCGACGAGCGGATCGCGCAGCTGAAGGCCGCGGGCGTCGTCTAGCTGCGGTCACCCCGGGCGGGCTCGGCGGCGAGCCAGCGGGTCTCGTCGCCGAAGCCGTTGCGCGCGTTCCAGTCCGGGGCCAGCACGGCGCAGCCGGTGACGCCGCTGGGCGGACGGGACGCAGCCAGGTGCACGGTTGCCGGCACGACGTGCTCGGGACGCAGCATCGGTTCGTTGACGAACCCCGTCGCCGCGCGGGCGGTGGCCATCTCGTCGGACCCGGTCGTGCGCGTCGGGCCCGGGAAGACGACGTTGACCGCGATCCGGTCGGGCGCGAGGTCCGCGGCGAGGGTGAACGCCATGCTGTCGACGGCCGCCTTCGACGCCTCGTAGGGCTGGTTGCGCGGCACCTCCGAGGCCGCCCGCCAGCTGCCGTCGGGCTGCCGCGTCGTCGCCGCGCCGCCCGCCGAGACCATGACGACCGCTCCCCCGCGACCGCCCGCGCGGATCGCCGCGACCGCACGGCGGGTCACCGTCAGGGTGCCCATGACGTTCACCCGCCACATGGCCTCCCAGTCGGCGTCGGCGGCCTCCAGCACACCGGCCAGCCCGGCGGGTGGGAACAGGTCGCGCTGGCGCAGCGCGACGTTGTTGACGCACACGTCCAGCCGGCCGTACCGGTCCAGCGCGGCACCGACGGCGGCGTCGACGGTCACGGCGTCGGTGATGTCGATCCCGGTGACCAGCGCGTTCCCCGCCGACTCCAGCTCGGCCGCCGCCCCCGGCGCCCCGGCCCAGTCCCGGTCGGCCGCGACGACGGCGTCGCCCGCCGCGAGGAAGCCGCGCGCGAGCGCGAGGCCGATCCCGCGCGCGGCGCCGGTGACGAGGACGACCTGCGATCGTTGCTCCATCCCCCGATGCTCGCCGCCGGGCGCGGCGCGCGCCTGCGTCCGCACGCGGTGATGGGAGCGCTCCCGTGCACCGCGGCGGTACCGCACGACCCGTGGACGGCGCGCGGTGCAGGATCGGGGCATGACCTCCTCACCCGCACCCGCGCGCCGCCCCGAGCTCGTGCTCTTCGACGTCTTCGAGACGTGCCTGCAGCTCGAGGGACTGGCGGAACGGTTCGCCGCGATCGGCCGTCCGGCCTCGGACGTCGACCTCTTCTTCGCGCGGCTGATCCACCAGGGCATGGCGATGACCCTCGCCGGCGGGGCGCCCCCGTTCCGCGCGGTCGCCGCGGACATGTTGCGCCGCACCTCCGGGGTCGATCTCACCGACGCGCAGGTCGGGCACGTCCTCGACGGCTTCGCGACGCTGCCCGCCCAGCCCGACCTGCTGCCCGCGCTGCGGCTGCTCGCCGACGCCGGCGTCCCCGCCCACGCGTTCACCCACGGCTCGGCCGCGGCGGCCGAGAGCGCGCTGACCGCGGCCGGGGCCCGCGACCTGCTCGCCGGGGTGCACTCCTGCGAGGTGCTGGGCTCGTTCAAGCCGCCCGCCCGGGTGTACGAGTGGGCGTGCGCGCAGGTCGGCTCGGACCCCGCGGCGACGGCGCTGGTCGCGGTGCACTCGTGGGACGTGCACGGCGCGATGTCAGCGGGCCTGCTCGGCGGGCTGGCGCTGCGCCTGGAGGGCCGGGTACCCGACACCGTGCTGCCCCCGCACGTCACGGCACAGCAGCTCGACGGCGTCGTCGCGGGCCTGCTGGACCTGCCCGCGTGAGCCGCGGACCGGGCCCGCGTCCCTAGACCCGGGGCGTGAGCGGGATCGACGAGGACGTCCGCGCGGCCGAGCTGGTCGCCGCGGAGGACAAGGCCGAGCAGCTGTTCGACGAGGTCGCCCGCCGCGGCCTGATCGAGCCCGGCGTGGCGGAGTCCGCCGTGAGCGACCGGGTGCGCGACCTCGCCGCCGACCTGTTCGGCGTCGGCAGGCACTGGCACAAGCGCGTCGTGCGCTCGGGCCCGAACACGTTGGCGCCCTACCGGGCGAACCCGCCGGACCGCACCCTCACCGACGACGACATCGTCTTCCTCGACCTCGGGCCGATCTTCGCCGAGTGGGAGGCCGACTTCGGCCGCACCTACGTCCTCGGCGACGACCCCGTGAAGCACCGCCTGCGCGACGACCTCCCGCGGATCTTCGACGCCGCGGCCGCGTGGTTCGACGACCGTCCCGACGTCACCGGGGCCGAGCTGTACGCGCACGTCTGCCAACTGGCCACCGAGGCCGGCTGGGAGTTCGGCGGCGCGCACAGCGGGCACCTCGTCGGCGAGTTCCCGCACGAGCTCGTCGACGGTGCGCGGATCGAGAGCTACATCGCTCCGGGCAACCCGAACCCCATGCGGCGCACCGACAGGTCCGGCCGGCGGTGCCACTGGATCCTCGAGGTGCACCTCGTCGACCGGGAGCGCCGCATCGGCGGCTTCCACGAGCAGCTGCTGACGTTGCGCCGCACCGCGCGGGGCCACTGACCGCGGGGCGCCGGCGAACCGGTGCCGGCCGGGGCGATGAGTTGCGGGGGCGGGGGGCGTCAGAGCCGGTGACACCGTCGCCCGCTCCGAAGGACCCCCGCCATGCACACCACCCCGGACGCCCCGACAGCGCCGCGCCGCGCCGGCCGGCGCGAGTGGATCGGCCTGGCGGTGCTGTCGCTGGCCTGCCTGCTCTACGTCATGGACCTCACCGTGCTGCACCTCGCGGTGCCCCGGCTGAGCGAGGACCTGCGCCCCAGCAGCACCCAGCTGCTGTGGATCATCGACGTCTACGGCTTCATGGTGGCCGGTGCGCTCGTCACGATGGGCACCCTCGGCGACCGGATCGGCCGGCGCCGGCTGCTGCTCGTCGGCGCCGCCGCGTTCGGCGCCGTCTCGGTCCTCGCCGCGTTCTCGACGACACCGGAGATGCTGATCGTCAGCCGCGCGCTGCTGGGCCTCACGGGCGCGACGGTGGCGCCGTCGACGCTGTCGCTGATCTTCGCGATGTTCCCCGACCCGCGGCAGCGCTCGCGGGCCGTCGGCATCTGGATCGGCGCGTTCTCCGCGGGCAGCGCCGTCGGCCCGGTACTGGGCGGCCTCGTGCTGGAGCGGTTCTGGTGGGGCGCGGTGTTCCTGCTGGCCCTTCCGGTGATGGGCGCGCTGCTCGTGCTCGGCCCGAAGGTGCTGCCCGAGTACCGCGACCCGGGCGCCGGCCGGCTGGACCTGCTCAGTGTCGGCATGTCGGTCACCGCGCTGCTCGCGGTCGTCTACGGGGTCAAGCAGCTCGTCCAGGACGGCGCGACGGTGACCTCGGCGGCGGCGGTCGTCGGCGGCGTGGTCGTCGGGGTGCTGTGGACGCGGCGGCAGCGCCGCCTCGCCGACCCGATGATCGACGTGCGGTTGTTCGGCATCCGCACGTTCCGCAGCGCCCTCGTCGTCAACTTCACGGCGATCTTCGTGATGGTCGGCTACTTCCTGTTCGTCGGGCAGTACCTACAGCTCGTCGTCGGGCTGTCGCCGCTGGTGGCGGGACTGTGGTCGCTGCCGTCGGCGGTCGCGTTCGTGATCGCATCGCAGGCGGGGCCGCGCGTCGTCGCCCGGTTCCGGCCCGCGACGGTCGTCGCGGTCGGCCTGGCGGGTGCCGCCGTGGGCCTGGGCCTGCTCACCCTCGTCGCCGTCGACCACGGCCTGACGGTGCTCGTCGTGGCCTCGGTGGTCGTGGCGGTCGGCATGGGTCCGGTCTTCGGCCTGACGACGGAGCTGGTCGTCGGGTCGGCGCCCGCGGAGAAGGCCGGTGCGGCGTCGGGGGTCTCGGAGACGGCGGCAGAGCTCGGCGGCGCGCTGGGCATCGCGGCCCTCGGAAGTGTCGGTGCCGCCCTCTACCGTGCGGGCGTGGCGTCGGGGCTGCCGGTGGGGCTGCCCGCCGACGCCGCCGCCGCGGCCCGCGACACCCTCGGCGGCGCCGTCGCCGTGGCAGGCGGGCTGCCGGGACCGACGGCCGAGGCGCTGCTCGCGACGGCGCGTGCCTCGTTCGTGGCCGGACTGCAGCTGACCTCGGGCGTCGCCGCCGTCGTCGCCGCGCTGATCGCCGTCGTCGCCGCAGTCGCCCTGCGTGACCGGCCGGCCACGTCCGGCTCACCCGAGCCCGATCCTGTACCCGCTCGCGACGGCTGCATCGTCGAAGCGTGATCGAGGCCACCGAAAACCGGTTGGCCGCGCATCACCCGATCCCGCTACGGTCCATCCGGAGAGAGTCCTTCCGCTTAAGAGGAGACCATGTCGACCACCCCTGACTCCGGGCAGAGCGCACTGCCCGAGGACCCGACTCCCGCGGCTCCCGCGGCCGCCCCGGAGGCGGGTTCGGACAAGCTCGACCGCGGGGTGCTCGCCATCGCCGCCGTCGTCGTGATCGGCGCGATCATGTCGATCCTCGACGTCACCGTGGTCAGCGTCGCCATCCCGACGCTGCAGCGCGACTTCGGCGTCGAGCTGACCACGATCCAGTGGATCGCCACCGGCTACACCCTGGCGCTGGCCACCGTCATCCCGCTCACGGCCTGGGCCGGCGACCGGTTCGGCACCAAGCGGATCTACATGATCTCGATCGCGCTGTTCGTCACGGGCTCCGTGCTCGCCGGCCTCGCGTGGGACATCACGTCGCTGCTGGTCTTCCGCGTCCTGCAGGGTCTGGGCGGCGGCATGCTCATGCCCGTCGGCATGACGATCCTGACCCGCGCCGCCGGCCCGCACCGCGTCGGCCGCGTGATGTCGATCATCGGCGTGCCGATGCTGCTCGGCCCGATCTGCGGCCCGATCCTCGGCGGCTGGCTCGTCGACAGCTTCTCGTGGCGCTGGATCTTCTTCATCAACCTGCCGATCGGTGTCATCGGGCTGCTGCTGGCCGCGCGGATCCTGCCGCGCGACGGCAAGGGCATCGCCGGCAAGCTCGACCTCCTGGGGCTGGCGCTGCTCTCCCCCGGCCTCGCGCTGCTGATCTACGGCTTCGCGGAGTACGGCTCGCAGCACGGCTTCGGCCACGCGCAGGTCATCGCTCCGATGGCCGTCGGCGCGGTCCTGCTCGTCGGCTTCGTGTGGCACGCCCTGCGCACCCCGCAGCCGCTGATCGACCTGCGGCTGTTCGCCAACAAGGTGTTCTCGGCCTCGATCGTCACGATGATTCTGATGATCATCGCAGTGTTCGGCGGCATGCTGCTGCTGCCCATCTACCTGCAGACGGTCCGCCTCGAGACCGCGCTCGACACCGGCCTGCTGCTCGCGCCGCAGGGCATCGGCGCCATGCTCGCGATGCCGATCGCCGGCCAGCTGGCCGACCGCACCGGTGTCGGCCGCATCGTCCCGGTCGGCCTGGCGATCATCGGCGGCTCGTTCTGGTGGCTGACGGGGCTGCAGGCCGACACGTCGTACTGGCACCTGGGCATCGCCCTGTTCGTGATGGGTGTCGGCATGGGCTTCACGATGATGCCGACGTTCACCGGCGCCCTGCAGACGCTGCGCCGCCGCTCGATCGCCAACGCGAGCACGACGCTGAACATCACCCAGCAGGTCGGCGCCTCGATCGGCACCGCGCTGATGACGGTCATCCTGTACGTCATCGCGACGAACAAGCTCACCGAGGCCTTCGGCCCGGCCGCCGGCGCGGGCTCCTCGCCCGCCGGGCTCGCCGCGCTGCCGCCCGAGGTGCAGGCCCAGATCCTCGGGATCCAGGCCACGGCGTTCGGCCAGACGTTCTGGTGGGCGCTCGCGTTCGTCGCCGTCGCGTTCGTCGTCGCCCTCGTGCTGCTGCCCAAGCGCAAGCCGGAACCGCTCGAGGAGGACGACGCGACCGACACCGGCGCGCCGGTCATGATGCACTGACCTCGTGACGCTGATCCGGAACGGCAGTCGATGACGACCACCGAACATTCCGAGAAGCCGCTGCGCGCGGACGCCGAGCGCAACCGGCAACGGGTCCTGGCCGCGGCGCGCGAGGTCTTCGCGCGCCGCGGCCTGGAGGCCGGTCTCGACGAGATCGCCCGCCACGCGGGCGTCGGCACCGGCACCGTCTACCGACGGTTCCCCGACAAGACGGCGCTGGTCACGGCCCTGTTCGAGGAACGTCTCGACCAGGTCGTGGCCACCATCAAGGAGGCCGTCGCGCACCCCGACCCGTGGGAGGGGCTGTGCGCAGCGCTCGAGTCGCTGACCGCCATGCAGATCGAGGACCGCGGCCTCAAGGACGTGATCTTCGGGGCGGTCGGCGACCACGAGAGCTTCCGCGAGCGGCGCGCCGAGCTGCTGCCGCTCGTGCAGCAGGGTGTGTGCCGTGCGGTCGAGGCAGGTGTCCTGCGCCCCGACTTCGCGCTCACCGACTTCGCCCCGCTGCAGGTGATGCTCACCCAGGTCGCGACGTTCACCGAGGCTGCCGACCCGCAGCTGTGGCGGCGCTACCTGCGGATCGTGCTCGACGGTCTCTGCACCCGCCGCGACGGCCCGAGCCCCCTGGTCCCCGAGGCCCTCGACCTGGAGCAGCTCGAGGAGGCGTGCGGCCGCCGCCTGCCGCCCTGCTGAGCAGCGGCTCCCCCGGTGCACTGGACGAGCGTCGCACCGTCCTCGCCCTGGCGTCCGCGATCCCCCACCGCCCCGCGGCCTGACAACCAATCCGCGCGCAACCTCACTGCTGTTCCGGCACCCGGGAACGACCGTGAGGTTGCGCGCGGTTGTCGGTGGGCTGCCTCGGGGTGCGTCGAGGTGAGTCAGGCGCCGACCGAGGCGAGGTAGCGCTCGGGAGCGTCGCGGAAGGCCTCGCGGCAGCCGGAGCCGCAGAAGTACCAGTCGACGCCCTTGTGCGCCAAGGACAGGCTCGCCGGGCTGACCGCGACCGTCATCCCGCACACCGGATCGAGAGCTTCGGCCGGCGCGACGCGCGCGGTCGCGGCAGTCTCATCGGACGACGAGGCGCGCGGGCGGCGGGCCACGATCTCGGCGTAGATCGACAGTGCGATCTCGTGCGGGGTCCGCGCCCCGATGTCGAGTCCGGCGGGGGCGTGGATGCGGGCGCGCTCGTCGTCGGTGGCATCGAGCTCCGTGAGCACGGCGGCCGACCGCTTCGGGCTCGCGACCAGCGCGACGTAGGGCACCTGCGCGTCGAGCGCCGTCCGCAGGACGGGCACCTCGTCCCGGCCGTGCGCGGCGACGACGACCGCGGTGGTGTCGGGAGCGACGGCGCGGAGTGCGTCGATGTCGTTCTGCACGTCGAGGTCGAGCGCCGTCCCGACCTGGGCGATGGCCCGCGCGATCGGCGAGTCCCCGAACACCCGCACCAGCACCGGCGGGATGACGGCCTCGAGGAAGATCTCCAACGTCCCGCCCGACAGGCACGGGTTCTCGACGACCCGCACCCCCTCGGGCGCAACGGCTTCCGACGCCGACGGCGTGACCCGCAGCAGCTCCGACTCCCCCGACGCCAGTAGCCGCAGGCCTTCCAGCCGCACCGTCGACTCCGCGCACACCCCGCCGACGAACCCGTCGATCGAGCCGTCGGGCAGCACGAGCGCGCTGTCGCCCGGCTTGGCACTGGTGGGACGTTCGGCGCGGACGACCGTCGCCAGGACGTAGGGAACGCGGTCGCGGTGGAGCCGGTCGGCGTGCGCGCGGATCTCCGTGGTGGTCATGATCGCCTCACCTGATCGCGATGTCGGGCCGGATCGGGCGGCCCTGCAGGGCGCGCCAGACGTGGGCGGGGGTCAGAGGCATGTCCGCGTGGCGGACGCCGATGGCGTCGAGGACGGCGTTGACAACGGCGGGCGGTGACCCGACGGTCGCCGACTCGCCGACGCCCTTGGCGCCCAGGGGGTGATGCGGCGACGGGGTGACCGTCGCGGCCAGCTCCCACGGCGGGCACTCCATGGCCGTGGGCAGCAGGTAGTCCATGAACGACGCGGAGAGGTGGTTGCCGCCGTCGTCGAACGCGACGAGCTCCATGAGCGCCATGCCGATACCGTCGGCGAGGCCGCCGTGGATCTGTCCCTCGACGATCATCGGGTTGATCCGGACGCCGCAGTCGTCGACGGCGACGAACCGCCGCACGTCGACCTCTCCGGTGCCGGGGTCGACGTCGACGACGCAGACGTAGGCGCCGAAGGGGAACGTGAGGTTGGGCGGGTTGTAGACGGTGGAGGCCGCGAGCTGGCCCTCGATGCCGTCGGGCAGGTCGAGCCCGCCGTGGGCGGCCATGGCGATCTCGCGCAGGCTCACCGACACCCCTGGCACGCCGTTGACGGAGAAGCTCCCGCCCTCGGCTCCGCCGGTGCCGACGTCCCAGCTCAGGTCGTCGGCCGCCACCTCCAGCAGGACCGACGCGACCTGCCGGGCCTGTTCGCGGACCTTGCCCGCCGCGACCGACGCCGCAGCCCCGGAGACGGGCGTCGACCGGGAGCCGTAGGTGCCCAGGCCGAAGGGGGTGTTGTCGGTGTCGCCCTGGATCACCTCGACGGCGTCGACGGGCAGGCCGAGCTCGTGGGAGACGATCTGGGCGAACGTCGTCTCGTGGCCCTGGCCCTGGCTCATGCACGACAGCCGGAGCACGGCACTGCCGGTGGGGTGCACGCGCAGCTCGGCGCCGTCGGCCATGCCGAGGCCCATGATGTCCATGAGCCGCCGCGGTCCGGCCCCGACGGCCTCGGTGAACACGCTCATCCCGATGCCGGTGAGCGGGCCGCGGCCGGTGCGCTCGAACTCGGTGCGCCGCTCTTTCTGTTCCGCGCGGACCGCGGAGTAGTCGACCATGTCCAGCGCCGTACGCAGTGCCCGCGGGTAGTCGCCGGAGTCGTACTCCCAGCCGGTCGCGCTGCGGAACGGGAACCGGTCGGGGGTGAGCAGGTTGGCCATCCGCAGCTCGGCGGGGTCGCGGCCGGTGTCGCGGGCGAGGACGTCGACAAGGCGTTCGACCAGGTAGACGGCCTCGGTGACGCGGAACGAGCAGGCGTAGGCCACTCCCCCGGGCGCCTTGTTGGTGTAGACGCCGGTGACCCGGCAGTGCGCGGCGGCGATGTCGTAGGAGCCGGTGAAGACGCCGAAGAACCCGGCCGGGAACTTCGACGGCTGGGCCGTCGCGTTGAAGGCGCCGTGGTCGGCGAGCACGGACACGCGGAGGGCGAGAATGTGGCCGTCGGCGTCGGCGGCGATCTCGCCGTGCATGTGGAAGTCACGCGCGAACGACGTGCTCATCAGGTTCTCGGAGCGGTCCTCGACCCACTTCACCGGCGCCCCGGTCATGATCGAGCCGACGACGGCGCACAGGTAGCCGGGGTACATGCCGACCTTGTTGCCGAAACCGCCGCCGATGTCCGGGGCGATGATCCGGATGTGGTGCTCGGGGATCCCGGCGATCCGGGCGTAGAGCATCCGGTGGGCGTGCGGGGCCTGCGCGGTGGCGTGGACGGTGAGCTTGCCGGAGATGCGGTCGAAGTCGGCCACGGTCCCGCACGTCTCCAGCGGCGCCGGATGCACGCGGGGGTAGACGAGGTCGCACTCCGAGACGTGCGCGGCCCGGGCGAACAGCGCCGCGGTGGCATCCGGGTCGCCGGTCTCCCAGTCGAAGACGTGATTGTCGGTCCGGTCCGCGAGGTCGTCCCGGATCACGGGGGCGTCGAGGGCGAGGGCGAGGCGCGCGTCCACCACCGGTGGCAGCGGCTCGTAGTCGACGTCGATCAGCGCGAGGGCGTCGCGGGCGGCGTAGCGGTCCTCGGCGACGACGAACGCCACCTCCTGGCCCTGGTAGCGGACCTTGTCGGTGGCCAGGACGGCGGCGACGTCGTGGGAGAACGTCGGCATCCACGCCATGCCCCGCGCAGCGAGGGTCTCGCCGGTGATCACGGCGCGGACCTTCGGGTGCGACTCGGCCGCGGTGACGTCGACCGACCGGATCCGCGCGTGCGCGTAGGGGCTCCGCAGGACCGCGCCGTGCAGCATGCCGGGCAGTGCGATGTCGTCGACGAACCGTCCGCGGCCGCGGACGAAGCGTCCGTCCTCCTTGCGCGGGACCGGGCCGAAGCCTGGCCCCGCGCACGCGTCGAGGGTGCCGGTCACGTGTCCCCCCGGCCGGCGGCTTCGGCGTCGGCGGCGTGCCGGATGGCCGCGACGATGTTGCGGTAGCCCGTGCACCGGCAGATCTGGCCGGAGATGGCCTCGCGGATCTCGGTGTCGGTGGGGTCGGGGTTGTCGTCGAGCAGCTTGCGCGCGGTCATGAGCATCCCGGGGGTGCAGAAGCCGCACTGCAGGCCGTGGCAGTCCATGAACGACTGCTGCACCTGGTCGAGCCCGAACGGCCCTTCGAGGTCCTCGACGGTGCGGACGCTGCGGCCGTCGGCCATCACCGCCAGCACGGTGCACGACTTCACCGGAAGCCCGTCCATCCAGACGGTGCAGGCCCCGCAGTTGGACGTGTCGCAGCCCCAGTGCGTCCCGGTGAGGCGCAGCTCGTCACGCAGCAGGTGCACGAGCAGCAGCCGCGGCTCGACGTCACGCACGTGCTCCACCCCGTTCACGGTCACCCCCACCCTCACCCGGCGGACCTGCCGCGACGGGCGCGGGCCACAGCGTCGCGCAGTGCGCGGACGGTGAGCTCGCCCGCGAGGTGGCGCTTGTAGTCGACGGGCCCGCGCTGGTCGGCCGTCGGCCGGCAGTGCTCTGCCGCGACGGCCCCCGCCGCGGCGAAGGCGTCCTCGTCGGCGACCCGGCCGCGTAGCAGGTCCTCGGCCTCGACGGCGGTGAAGTCGGCGTCGCCGACGGCCGTGAGTCCGATGCCGACCTCGTCGACGACACCGCCGGGCCCCAGCGAGACGACGGCCCCGGCCGCAGCGACAGCCCAGTCCCCCGCGCGCCGGTCGACCTTGACGTAGGCGCTGCCGGCGCCCGTCCGCAGCGGCACCCGCAGCTCGACGAGGATCTCCGCGGGCCGCACCGCGGTCTCGTAGGGACCGTGGAAGAACTCCCGCATCGGGACGGTCCGATCGCCGTCGGCCCCCCGGATCACCGCGACGGCGCGCAACGCCGTGAACACCCCGGACAGGTCCTCCGACGGGTCGGCCTGGCACACCGAGCCGCCGATCGTGCCGCGGTTGCGCACAACGGGATCGGCGATGACCCGCTCGGCGTCGTGCAGGATCGGAAAGTGCTCGCCCGCGACGGAGCTGGCGAGCAGCTCGGCGTGGCGGGTCAGCGCACCGATCCGCAGATGCCCGGCGTCCACCGAGCCGTCGACGGTGATCCCCGCCAGCTCGTGCAGGTCGTTGACGTCGACGAGCAGCTCCGGCTGGGCGAGCCGCAGCTTCATCATCGGGATCAGGCTGTGCCCGCCCGCCACGATCCGGGCCTCGGGCCCGAACCGTTCGAGCAACGTGACGACGTGCTCGACGCTCGTCGCACGCTGGTACTCGAAGAACGCCGGTACCTGCACCACCGACCTCCTCTCCCGACCGTCGTGGTCCGCCCCATCGTGGCCGCCCCGCGCCGATACGTCCAAACCCCACTTAAGGCTTCGCTTAGGGCAGGGGTGCACCTCCATTGCGACAGGTGGAGCATTCCGGCACCACGCGGCCGTGATGTCCCACACGTGCCCGCGACCAAGAGGAATGTGAGTCGATGATGACCAACGATCCTCCGCCGAGCAGTCCCGGCGGGAGAACCGGGCGGATGTTCGAGCTCTTCGAGCACGCGCCGAAGGACAGCGGCAGCCCGACGATCTGGGCGTTCCCCGGCATGGTCGGCTGGCTGCGCACGGCGGGCAAGCCCGTCGCCGGGCCGTGGCCGCCCCACCAGGAACCTCGTCCCGACCCCGACGACGAGCCGCTCCCCGTCGCGATCGTCGAGCCGCCGCGGCCGCCGGAGTCGGCCCCGCGGCACCTGCTGGAGGATTCCTGATGTATCCGTCACGGTTCCGTTACGAAGCGCCCCGCACCCTCGACGAGGCGCTCGCGCTGCTCGCCGAGCACGGTGACGAGGCCAAGATCCTGGCCGGCGGCCAGAGCCTCGTCCCGATGATGAAACTGCGCTTCGCCGCGCCGGGCGTCCTCGTCGACATCAACGGCGTGCAGGGCCTGGCCTACCACCAGGAGGTCCCGGGCGGCGGGCTGCGGGTGGGCGCGCTGTGTCGCCACGTCGACCTGGAGCACTCGGCGATCCTGCCGGGCGCGCAGCCGACGATGGCCGCCGCGGCACCGCTCGTCGCCGACCCGATCGTCCGCACCCGCGGGACGCTCGTCGGGTCGCTGTGCCACGCCGATCCCCAGGGCGACTGGGCGTCGGTGATGCTCGCGCTCGACGGCGCGGTCGTCGCGGCGAGTCCGCGGGGACTGCGCACCATCCCGGTCGGCGAGTTCGTCGTCGGCACGTTCCAGAACGCCCTGGAGCAGGACGAGATCGCTGTCGAGGCGGTCGTGCCCGCGGCTCAGGGCACGCGGTCGGGCTCGTACCTGAAGCTGGAGCGCCGCGTCGGGGACTTCGCCACAGCGGGCGTCGCCGTCGCGCTCGAGTCCGACGGGGGACGGGTCGTGCGCGCGGGCATCGCGCTCACCGGCGTCGGCCCCGCGACGATCGCCGCGGTCGACGCCCAGCAGGCGCTCCTGGGGTCGTCGCTGGAGCCCGACGTCGTCGAGCGAGCCGCCGAGCTCGCGGCCGCCGTCGCCCGGCCCCGCACCGACCACCGCGGCACCGCCGACTACAAGCGCCACGTCGTGGCGACGTTCGTGCGCCGCATCCTGACCGCCGAACGCGCGCCCGCGGGCGCAGCGGCCTGAGGAGGAGTCCCGTGACCGCCACCGAACCGGTCGACACCGCATCCGACACCGGGGCGCCCACCCGGCGCATCACCGTGACCGTCAACGGCGAACGCCGCGTCGCGGAGGTCGAGCCGCGGCTGCTGCTCGCGCACCTGCTGCGCCAGGGCCTCGCCCTCACCGGCACCCACGTCGGGTGCGACACCACCAACTGCGGCGCGTGCACCGTCCTCTACGACGGTGCGCCCGTGAAGTCCTGCACGATGCTCGCCGTCCAGGCCGACGGCCACGAGGTCACGACCGTCGAGGGTCTGGGCACGCCGAGCGAGCTCGACCCGGTGCAGGAGGGCTTCGTCGCCGAACACGGGCTGCAGTGCGGGTTCTGCACCCCCGGCATGATGCTGGCCGCCCGCGCCCTGCTGAATCGCAACCCCGACCCGTCCGAGGACGAGATCCGCTGGGGTCTGTCCGGCAACCTGTGCCGCTGCACCGGCTACCAGAACATCGTGAAGGCCGTCCGGTGGGCGGCCGAGAAGGAGGCCCAGTGACGGCGACAGCTGAGCCGGCGACCGGCTCCCAGGCGCTCGACGAGGTCAAGATCGGAGGGCTCGGGTCGAGCCGGCCCCGTGTCGAGGACGCCCGGTTCATCCGTGGCCGCGGCAACTACGTCGAGGACGTGACGTTGCCGGGCATGCTGCACATGGAGATCCTGCGCAGCCCCCTCGCGCACGCCCGGATCAAGTCGATCGACACCAGTGCCGCGTGGGCGATCCCGGGTGTCAAGCTGGTGCTGACCGGCGAGATGGCCGCGCAGCGCAACCTGGCCTGGATGCCGACGCTGTCCTACGACACCCAGGCCGTCCTCGCCACCGACAAGGTGCGCTTCCAGGGCCAGGAGGTCGCGTGCGTCGTCGCCGAGGACCCCTACATCGCCAAGGACGCGTGCGACGCCATCGTCGTCGAGTACGAGGCCCTGCCCCCGATCGTCAACCCGGAGCAGGCCGTCGCGCCGGGCGCACCGCTGATCCGCGACGACAAGGCGGGCCAGGCCGACAACGTCGCCTACCAGTGGGAGGTGGGTGACAAGGACGGGACCGACGCCGCGTTCGCGCAGGCCGACGTCGTCTCGAAACTCCGCCTGCACTACCCGCGCAGCCACCCCTCGCCGATCGAGAACTGCGGCGCGGTCGCGGACTTCAACAACGCCACCGGCAAACTCACCGTCTACCTGACCAGCCAGGCCCCGCACATCGTGCGGGCGGCCGTCGCGCTGATCGCCGAGCTGCCCGAGCACCTGATCCGGATCATCTCCCCCGACGTCGGTGGCGGGTTCGGCAACAAGGTGCCCGTCTACCCCGGCTACGTGTGCGCGATCCTCTGTTCGATCCTCACCGCGAAACCGGTCAAGTGGATCGAGGACAACACCGGCAACCTGTCATCGACCGGGTTCGGCCGCGACATGTACCTCGACTCGGAGATGGCACTCACGAACGACGGCAAGATCCTCGCCGTCCGCTACCACGCCACCACCGACCAGGGGGCCTTCTACGCCGACGCCCAGCCCACCAAGTTCAAGATCGGGCTCGTGCACTCGTCGTTCGCCTGCTACGACGTGCCCGTCGGGCACATCACGGCGCAGGGCATGTACACGAACAAGGCGCCGGGCGGCGTCGCCTACCGGTGCTCGTTCCGCGTCACCGAGGCGATGTTCTTCCAGGAACGGATGATGCAGGCCGCCGCCGACGACCTGGGCATGGACCAGGCGGAGTTCCGGCGCCGTAACCTCGTCCGCGACGACCAGTTCCCGTACCGGACGCCGTTCGGGTTCCTCACCGACTCCGGGCAGTACCTCAAGTGCCTGCAGGTCGGGCTCGACGCGATCGGCTACGACGACTTCCTCGTCGAGCAGGCCGAGGCCCGCAAGCAGGGCCGGCTGCTGGGCATCGGGATCTCGACGATGACCGAGCCGCTCGGAGCCGGCAACAGCCGCGAGTACGACATCCTCGGCATCAAGATGTTCGACTCCGCAGAGCTGCGGGTGCACCCGACGGGCAAGGCCGTGCTCAAGATCGGCGCGCAGACACAGGGCCAGGGCCACGAGACGACGTTCGCCCAGATCGTCACCCACGAGCTCGGCATCCCGGCGACCGACATCGTCGTCGAGCACGGCGACACCGACCACACGCCGTTCGGCATGGGCACCTACGCCTCCCGGTCGACCCCTGTCGCCGGCGCGGCCACCGCGATGGTGGCTCGCAAGATCCGGGCCAAGGCGCGCAAGCTCGCCGCGCACCTGCTGGAGGTGTCGGAGGAGGACGTCGAGTGGGAGCTCGGCCGGTTCTTCGTACGCGGCGCCGAGAGCCGCGGCGTCACGATCCAGGAGTGCGCGATGGCCGCGTACTCCAACATGCCCGACGGCATGGAGCCCGGCCTGGAGAACAACGCCTACTACGACCCACCCAACCTGACCTGGCCGTTCGCGTGCTACATCGCGACGGTCGAGGTCGATCCCGAGACCGGGGTGTGGGACGTGCTGCGGTTCGTCGGAGTCGACGACTGCGGCGTCCGGATCAACCCGATGATCGTCGAGGGCCAGATCATGGGCGGGCTCACCGAGGCCTACGCCATCTCGAACATGCAGTTCCAGACCTACGACGTCGACGGAAACCTGGTGGGCGCCAACTACATGGACTACCTGCTGCCGACAGCGTGGGAGACCCCGGGCTTCGAGCTGCACGAGGTCGTCACGCCGTCGCCGCACCACCCGATCGGCGCCAAGGGCGTCGGTGAGTGCGCGGCGGTCGGCGGGCCGGCGGCCTACGTCAACGCCGTCATGGACGCGTTGCGGCCCACGGGTGTGCGCAACATCGACATGCCGCTGCTGCCCGACCGAGTCTGGCACGCCGCCCACACGGGCCAGGACGTGTCCGGCGCCCCTCCCTTCCGGACGGAGTGAGCGATGCTCATCGAGAACGACTTCCGGCTCGCCGCACCGCTCGACGACGTCTGGGAGTTCCTGCAGGACGTCCCCGCGCTGGCTCCCTGCCTGCCCGGCGCGGAGCTCACCGGCGAGCAGCCCGACGGCTCGTTCACCGGCGGGGTGAAGGTCAGCATGGGTCCGGTGTCGCTGCGGTTCACCGGGGTCGCGCAGATCCGTTCGTCCGACCCGTCGACACACACGATGGTGCTGCACGCGGCCGGCTCCGAGGCCCGCGGCCGGGGCACCGCGGAGATGTCGGTGACCGCCTCGCTGGCGCCGGCCGGTGCGGGTGCGACGTCGATGCACGTGGTGCAGGACCTGCAGATCTCCGGCGCCGCCGCCCAGTACGGGCGCGGCATGATCTCCGACGTCACCAGCGTCCTGCTGGGCGCCTTCACCGACTGCATCGCCGCCAATGCCGAGGCCCGATCACGCGGCGGCACGGTCACCATCACCCGGGCCGCTCCCGCGAGCGGGTTCCGGATCGGCCTGTCCGCGGCGCTGATGGCGCTCAAACGGGTGGTCCGCCGCTTCTTCGGCCCGAGTACCCGACCCGCGTAGGAGGCGACAAGACATGGTGCTGTGGTGGATCGGCAACGCCGTCCTGCTGCTCGTGGTGCTCCCGGTGGTGATCGCCCTGCTCAACCGGGTGCTCGCCGCCGTCGAGCGCATCCGCTGGGCGGCCGACGACATCCTCGCCGGCGGCGTGGAGCTCGCCGGCGCGCTCGACCCCGTCCCCTCGATGCTCGCGACGACCGACGCGACCGTCGCCCAGGTGTCCGCAGGCGCGGTCCGCTATGCGGGCAGCGTGGCGGTCCTCCTGCCTCCGAAGGAAGGTGCCCACTGATGCCCGCCGCCGCCTGGGCGACGATCGTCATCGCCGCCCTCATCATCGCCATCGCCGGGATCGGGCTGCTGCGGGTGATCCTGCACCTGCGGCACGTCTCACGGACCCTGGCTGCCCTCGACGGCGGGGTCGGTGCGATCGTCGCCTCGACCGCGCCCGTCCCCGAACGGCTGACCTCGGTGAACGCGAACCTGAAGCCGGTCCGCGACTTCTGTGCGGGGGTGTGACCGATGAGCACAGGATGGATCGTGGGGTTCGCGATCGGCATCGTCGTCGTGCTGGTCGTCGTCGCGCTGGTGGTGCCGATCCTGGTACTCGCGGCGCGGATCGGCCGCCAGGCACAGTCGATCAACGAGGGACTGCAGAAGGCGGAGGTCAACACCCGCCCGCTCGCCGCACTGGCGGAGACGATCGACTTCGCCGACACCATCACCGCGGGCCTCGCCCGCGGGCGCGCCAGGCTGGGAGGCTGACATGTCGGACACCACCGCCTGGTGGATCGCGATCATCGCCGGGTTCGTCGTCGTCATCGTCGTCGCAGTCCTGCTGCAGGTGCTCGTGCAGCTGGTGAAGACCATCGACCGCCGTGTCGGTCAGATCAGGTCGACGCTGGAGCAGGTCACGGCCAACACGGCGTCGACCGCGCTGATCGACCCCACCGGCGACGCCGTCGACCGCGTCCTCGCCGAGGGCCTGCAGCACCACCTATTCCTGGGCCGGGTGCTGCCGTCGATCCCGACCCCCGCCGCCGCTACGAACGGAGCGTCACGATGATCGTCCTGACCGTCGTGGTGATCGCGCTGCTCATCGCGGGGCTGGCGTTCTACCTGTTCTGGGTGGGCACGCTGCTCACCGGGATCGCGACGAACCTGGAGACCTGCGAGGAGAGCGTCCAGCAGGTCAACCGGGACGCCGCCCTCATCGGCCCGGGCGTCGAGCACATCAACCGCTCGGGCGGCACCGTCGCCGGCGCCCTCCCCCTGCTCTACGGCTTCGCGGAGCAGATCGTGCGCAAGGCGTCCCCCAACCCGACCCGCCCGGAGGTGGCGGTCCCCGCCTCGGGCCACCGCCGCTCACGCCTCTTCGACGGGGTGGGCCTGAAAACCCTGTGAGTGGCGATGGTCGCCATGGCGACCATCGCCACTCACGACCCTCACGCGCAGCGTGCGCACCGCGTCGGCCGCCCGGGCCAGCCACGACGGATCAGGACCGTCGCCACCTCCCGGGCGGCCGCGCACGGATCGCTCGACAGGTCCTTCCAGCCGTAGACGAGCCGGGCCCGGCCTGCCAGCTCCGCAGCGTTGTCGCGGCGGCGATCGCGGAACGCCGTCCCGTCGGCGAGGTGCGTCCGACCGTCGAGGCGGATCGTGACGTCGGCACCGGCATGGTCGTAGGTCACATCCTCGTAGAGCGTGAACCCGTCGACCGACGTCGGCGTCTGCCGACGGCCGGCGGGAAGCCCGTGTGCCGCCTCGACATCGGAGGCGTACAGCTCCTCGAGGGCGGAGTGGACCCCGTCGCGCACCAACGCGACCGCATCGGCGAGCACACGGCGATGGCGCCGAGGCGGACGTTCGAGGAGGCGCTGTCGGAGATGGTCCGGTCCGACCCGACCGGTGGTCAGCAGCGCGACGAGGGTCCGGCGCGCCTCCATCACGTCCCCCTCGGCCGCCGCGAGGTCGATCACCGTGTCGCCCAGGCTCGTTCGCGGTGGGTCGGAGGCGACCACGATGTGGCCGAAGGCGCGGGAGCGGTGGACTACGACGAGCCCGGGCTGTGAGACGGCCGAGGTGCCGTACGGGACCGTGAGGTGGATCGGCCCGTCCTCATGGCGGAGCAGCCCCCACTCCTCCGCAGCGGTGCGATGGCTGAGCACGGCCCTCGCCCCGCCGTACAGCAACGCGCCGCTGACTCTCGCCTCGCGAGGGGGCGGACCGGTGAAGGTCGCGTAGACGCGGGGAAGGTGGCGGCGCCAACGACCCGCCTTCGTCCGAGCGACGACTGCGCTCCAGCTGACGCCGCAATCCCGGAGCTGTGCGAGTGAGGCCATGCCGTGCTGGCGTTCGAGCAGCGCCGGCCACGAGGGGGTGTCGATGATCGTCATACGACGACGATCGGCTGCGGATCGCCTCCTCCGGGGATCGGTCGGGGGATCTGTGGAGCACGCGACCGCATGTGGACAGGCGGTCGTGCGCGGCGCTGGTCGCTGTAGCGACTATCGCCGCGCACAGGCTTCAGGTCACAGGATCCACTCCTCGCGCCAGGAGCCGTCGTAGCGTTCGGCGTTGCAGTGGGGGGTGTACATCGAGATCAGTTCCTCGGCGACCATCTCGCGGTGGCCGCGGGTGCCACCCGGGATCGACAACGTGGCGACGTGCAGGCGCCATTTTCCGCCGGCGCGCTGGGTCCAGCAGTGGGCGCGGGGGTGGCGCAGGGGCAGGCCCTCGGCGGTGAGGTCGTCGGCATGGCCGACGTAGACGACGGCGTATCGCTCCCGCTCGGGTTCGGGCTTGTAGAGGATCGCGTAGACGCCCGGCTCCGCGGGCGGGGCCCAGCCGGCGAGCAGCCGCGGGCCGGAGAAGGCATAGCCCGCCAACGAGCCGAGACGGATCATGCCTCCCAGGCCAGGTCGTCGTCCGCCTCGCTCACCGCCTCCGCACGGACGATCGGGAACTCCGGTAGCCCGGCGGTGGCGGCGGCCGCACGGAAGGTCGCGGTCCCGCGTTCGACGGCCTCGTCGTGCGACGACGCGTCGACGATGATCTGCGCGCCGTAACGGTCGGTGCCGATGCCCGAGGCGATGCCGCCGTGCGGGGCGACGGCGTCGGCGAGCTCGACGATCTCGTCGTGGGTGACCAACCGGTCGCCCTGGGCCTCGAGTCCCACACTCCAGCGCATCGCCCGCTCCTATCCCAGCTCCGGCAGCAGCGCCGCCAGCTCGTCGAGACTCCCGAGGTCACGCCCCGACAGCAGCACGTCGACGTACGGCTCGGCAACGAGCATGCCGACGGTCCGCGGCACCCCTCTGCCTCCGGCGACGACGTGCGGGTTGGTCCACACCACGCGGTGGCAGAGCCGCGCGAGCTTCTGCATGGCCGACTCGAGCAGCTCGGGATCACCGCGGTCGAGCCCGTCGGAACACACGACGACGATCCCGCCCCGCGCCATCCCGCGGCGCCCCCAGCGTCGGACGAACTCGTCGATCGCCTGCCCGATGCGGGTCCCGCCCTCCCAGTCGACGACGAGGTCCGCGGCGCGCGCGAGCGCCTCGTCCGGGCTGCGGGTGCGCAGCGACGGCGTCAGGTGGGTGAGCCGGGTGCCGAAGCAGAACACCTCGACACGGAACCGGGCGCCGCGCTGGGCGGAGTGCGCGAACTGCAGCATGGCGCGGGAGTAGTCGGCCATGGAGCCGGAGATGTCGAGGATCAGCACGAGCGGGCGGGGCCGGACGCGGCGGCGCCGGTAGCGCAGCTCGACGAGCTCGCCGTGGGTGCGCAGGGAGCGACGGACCGTGGCGCGGAGGTCGGGACGCCGGCCGCGGCGGGCGGGGCGGGTGCGTCGGGTGCGGCGCATCGGGGGTCGGAGCCGGATGCCGGACATGATGCGCCGCAACGTCTCCAACTCGTCGTCGGTGCATTCGGCAAATGCCCGCGACGAGAGGGTCTCGACGTCGGACGCCATGAGCCCGAGCGTCGTCTCCTCGTCGGGGCGCTCGTCGTCGCCGGGGTCGGGCGCGACGGTCTCCAGCGTCGTCTCCGCCTCGGGTTCGGCGCGCAGCAGCAGCTCCAGGAGGGAGCCGGCGTCGACCCCGGTGCCGAGGAAGAACTCCTCGAAGATCCGGTCGTAGGTCTCGACGTCCTCGTGCCGGGTGACGAGCGCGATCCGTCCGCCCCAGTAGAGGTCGACGAGGTCGGTGGGATCGAGGGTGGCGACGGATGCGCAGTAGGTGAGGACGTCGCCGGGCCCGATGGCGACACCCTCGGCGCGCAGGGTGCGGGCGAACCGGACCAGGAGCCCGACGAGATCGGCCATCTCAGCCGCGGGTGAGCTCGTCGAGCCGGGTGCGGACGAGCTCCTCGTCGTCGTGGTCCTTCACGACCGAGCCGAGGGTGAGGTCGGCGGTGGCGGCGTCGAGGTCGTCGCCCAGGAAGTCGAGGGTGCGGGCCCAGTCGATGGTCTCGGCGACGCCGGGGGGCTTGGCGAGGTCCATGGCGCGCAGCCGGTGCACGGCCGCGACGACCGACTCGGCGAGCGCCTCGGACACCTCGGGCCGGCGCGACCGGACGATCGCGACCTCGCGGGCGGCGGACGGGTAGCCGATCCAGTGGTAGAGGCAGCGGCGCTTGAGGGCGTCGTGCAGCTCGCGGGTGCGGTTCGACGTGAGTAGCACCAACGGCGGCGTATCAGCGACGACGGTCCCGATCTCGGGGATCGTCACCTGGAAGTCCGACAGCAGCTCCAGCAGGAACGCCTCGAACTCGTCGTCGGCGCGGTCGATCTCGTCGACGAGCAGCACCGCTCCGGCACCGGCGCGGACGGCGGCGAGCAGCGGGCGTTCCTGGAGGAACTTCGGGCCGAACAAGGCGTCGACGGCGTCGTCGGGCGAGGAGTTCGTTTCCTGCAGCGCGCGGATGTGCATGAGCTGGCGGGCGTGGTCCCACTCGTAGAGGGCCTGCGCGGCGTCGATCCCCTCGTGGCACTGCAGCCGGATCAGCGTGCGCCCCAACACGTCTGCGAGCGCCTTGGCCAGCTCCGTCTTGCCGACGCCGACCTCGCCCTCCAGCAGGACGGGCCGGTCGAGGCCGAGGGCGACGTGGACGGCGGTGGCCAGGCCGCGGTCGGCGAGATAGCCGGTGGCGCGCAATGCATCGGTGAGCTCGGCAACCGAGCCGGGACGGGTCAACGGAACGATCTCCTCGCAACAGTGGGCTCGTGAGTGGAAATGGCCGCCATAGCGACTACTGCCGCTCACAGGAGTTGAGGGTCTCGCCGACGCTGCGGCCGCGTGGATGCAGCTTGCCGTCGCGTGCGAGGCGGCGACGCCAGGCGGCGCGGACGTCCTCGTCGACGGGGGTGTTGGTGTCGCCGTCGATCGGGTCGCCGGGCATTCCGCCGAACCCGATGTTCTTCATGTTCTTGCAGACCTTGCCGGGGCTGCGGCCGAACCGTTCCTCCAGCTCGGCGCTGGTCTGGCCGGTGGCCGACCAGATTCCGCGCAGCACGGTCAGAGCGTCATCGGTACGTGTCTCGCGCTCGGACATCGTCGTCCTCCTCCTGCGGCGGTTCAGGGTTCATGGTGGCCCGGTCGGCGCGCCACCGCAGCACCCTCCGCCGTTCGGCAGAGTCTCGCGGCGGGGGCGTCTGCGCGACACCCTCGGCTAAGCGTTCGCTTAAATCGCGGCGGCTTCTCGCCTGCAGGGCTCTCTGTCGCGGGGTCGCGGACGGCCGAGATGCGTGCCAGCGCGTTCGGCTGCGGTCCGCACGACCGCCACGTGCATCTCGCGCACCGACCGTCCGCGCGAGATGTACTCCTAAGTGATCGCTTAACGGGGCCCCGATCGCGGCCTCCGATGGTCGAGAATGCCCGGCATGACGCTGACGCAGCTGAGCGCGTTCGTGCTCGTGGCGCGCTTGGGGTCGGTCAAGGCGGCCGCCAACGCACTGTCGGTCAGCGAGCCCGCCGTCTCCCAGGCCCTGGCCGCGTTGCGCAAGTACCTCGGCGACCCGCTACTGGTGCGCAGCGGCAACGGCATGACGATGACGGCGGGCGGCACCCGACTGCTCGCGATCGCGGCGCAGATGGTGGCACTCGGCGCGGAGGCGGAGTCGGCGGTGCGCTCGGCCAAGGGTGCGCCCGAGCAGCTGCGGCTGGTGGCGCCCAGCCCGATCGTGGAGTTCGTCGCCGGTCCGCTCGGCGAGACGTTCGGCGCCCGGTCGTCGGGGACGATCGAGATCAGCTCGGGCGTCGCGACGACGGCCGAGATGGGGGCCCTCGTCTCGCAGCGGCTCGCCGACGTCGCGCTCGGCCCGCACCTGGGCGGCGAGCGGTCGATGGGACTGGTCAGCGAGCCGATCTTCCGCGCCCGGCTGGTCGTGCTCGCCGCGCCCGACGCCCGGTTCACCGGCCCGCCCACGCGCTGGCCGTGGCTCGTCGAGACGTCGGCGACCGACCCGGACAGCGACGTCGGCCGGCTGCTGCGTGCCGCCCGCATCCCCGAGTCGAGCCTGTCGGTGTTCCCGACGCAGACCGCCGCCTGGGACGCCGCCGCCCGCGGCGCGGGTGTGGCCCCCGGCATCGCGCACCTCGCGGTGCACCACGTCCGGCGGCGCGAGCTCGCCGTCGTCGAGCTGCCCGGGACCCCGCTCGACGTCGTGTGGCACGTGTCGACGCTGCCGGTCGACCGGCGCTCCGCGGCCGCGTCGTCGTTGCGCCACTTCCTCAGCACCCCGGAGGCGATGAAGCTGCTGCGGGCGCCGGGCGAGGGTCTCGCGCCCGCCCGGTTCCGCCCGCCGGTCTACGTGACGATCTGGAGCTGAGTCGCCCGGAGCGCGTCAGCTCAGCGTCGCGGCATGGTCGGGCACGCTGCGCTGGATCTCGCGCGGCGGCCGCTGGTAGCCCGACGACGCCGGCCGATCGGGCAGCGCCAGCCGCGGACGTGCCCGCGGCTCCCACGGGATCGACGACAGCAGGTGGTGGATCATGTTGAGCCGCGCCGCCCGCTTGTCCTCGGCCTCGACGACCCACCACGGCGCGATCTCGGTGTCGGTGTGGATCAGCATGTCGTCCTTCGCCTGGGAGTAGGCGTCCCAGCGGGTGATCGACTCGAGGTCCATCGGGGAGAGCTTCCACTGCTTCAGCGGGTCGGACGCGCGCTCGGCGAAGCGGCGGGCCTGCTCGTGGTCGCTCACCGAGAACCAGTACTTGCGCAGCACGATCCCGTCCTCGACGAGCAGGTTCTCGAAGATCGGGCACTGCCGCAGGAAGCGCTGGTACTCCTCCGGCGTGCAGAAGCCCATCACGCGCTCGACGCCGGCGCGGTTGTACCAGCTGCGGTCGAGCAGGACGATCTCGCCCGCGGCGGGCAGGTGCTCGACGTAGCGCTGGAAGTACCACTGCGTGCGCTGGCGCTCCGTCGGCGCGGGCAGCGCGACGATCCGCGCGACGCGGGGGTTGAGGTGCTCGGTGACCCGCTTGATCGCACCGCCCTTGCCCGCCGCGTCGCGGCCCTCGAAGACGACCACGATGCGCGACCCGGTGTCGCGGACCCATTCCTGCAGCTGCACGAGCTCGCCCTGCAGTCGCAGCAGCTCGCCCTCGTAGGCCTTGCGCGGCACGCGCTTGCGGGGAGCTTCCGCCTCGCTCGAGGTCGCCGTCGGCTTCGCCATCCACGCAGTGTGTCAGGACGACGACCGTGCGCGGGTCGTCTCGCCGGGTGACAGGGGGCCCGGTTCGGGGATCGGGCGCCGATAGGAATACTGCGCGTAACGGATGGCCCGCGACCGCGACGCCATCGCTGGAGACGGGACGACGCCGTCGGCCGAGGAGGAACCGGGGTGAACGGGACGGGCGCGTGGGGTGGCGCTGTCCCACCGGGGTACGTGCTGCGCCGCGTCGTCGGGCGCGGCGCGTCGAGCGTGGTGTGGGAGGCCACGCAACTGTCCACCGGGCGGCCGGTGGCCCTCAAGCTCCTCGAGGTCGACCTGCGCGACGACGACGCCCGTGGCCGGTTCGAGCGCGAACGGCAGGCGATGGCCGCGCTGTCGCAGCACCCGCACATCGTTGCGCTCTACGACGCGGGCGTGGTCGACCACAGCCCGTGGCTGGCGTTGCAGCTGTGTGCGCGCGGTTCCTACGCGGCGGCGCTGCGCGAGCACGGGCCGATGCCGGCCGCCGACGCGCTCGACGTGCTGATCCGCATCGGCGAGGCGCTCGTCGCGGCACACGCCCAGGGCGTGCTGCACTGCGACGTCAAGCCCGCCAACATCATGATCACCGACTACGGGTCGCCCGCGCTGACCGACTTCGGCGTCGCCCGCGGCACCGTCAGTGCCAGGTCGCAGACGGTCGCGGGCGGATACAGCCTCGACCACGTGGCACCCGAGGTGCTCAACAACGCCCGTCCGACGGTCGTCTCCGACGTCTACTCCCTCGCGACGACGGTGTGGGAGCTGCTGTGCGGACGGGCGCCGTTCCGTGACGACTCCGACGTCGGGCCGGCCCCGATGGTCGCCCGCATCCTGCGCGGTCCGCTGCCGACGCCGATCCTGCCCGGCGTCCCGCCCGAGCTAACGGCGTTGCTGACCAGGATGGCCGCCGTCGACCCGGCCGCGCGGCCGCAGTCCATGGCCGAGGCCGTCGCCACGGCGCGCGGGCTCGCCACCCCGCGGCCTGCCGGCGTGCACGCCGGACCGGCGCCGGCCCCGACCCTGATCGGTCCGCCCGCGACGACCCTGCCGCCCGGGTCGACCCCGCCCGGGCCGAGCCCGCCCGGGATCGGGACGGCCGCGACGAACCCGCCGCAGCCGCCGTCGGCGGCGGGCGGGAACCGGAGCGCGCCACCGCCTCCCGCCGACACCGGGTGGACCCCGCAGCCCGCGTTCGCCGCGCCCGCACCGCCGCCGCCGGGCGGCTCCGGGACCGCGCCGCCCCGGGGTACCGGCCCACCCGCCGACCGGCCACGCCGCCGCTGGCCGCTCGTCGCGGCGCTGGTCGGCGTCGTCGCGCTGCTCGCGGGCGGCGGGGTGTGGTGGTGGCTGGGCTCCCGGTCCGACGGGCTCGTCCTGCACGCCGCTTCCGGCCCCGGCACGTTGGGCGCCTTCACCTCCGACTTCGCGACGACGACCGGACCGCCCGGGTCGGTGACCGCCTCGTCGCTGCCGCGCGGGATCGCGAACCGCGACGCCGTTCCCGGCGCCACCGACGGGCTCTACCGCGGGGTCAAGGGCAGCGCGTCGTGCGACCGCGACCGCCTCGCCGACTTCCTCGGCGGGCGTCCCGACCTCGCCACCGCCTGGGTCTCGGCGCTGCGCAGCGACCCCGGCCTGCGCTGGAGCCGCTCCCCCACGGTGCTCTCCAGCGGCGACCTCGCCACGTTCGTCCGCGAGCTGACACCGGTGCTGCTGCGCGCCGACACCCGCGTCCACGAGCACGGCTGGTCCGACGGCTCCGAGCAGGACGCGCAGGCCGTGCTGCAGGCCGGCACCGCCGTGCTGGTCGACGGCTACGGCGTCCCACGCGTGCGGTGCGCGTCGGGCAATCCGCTGACCGCACCGGAGGCGCTCCGGCCCGGCACGACGCCGCCCGCGGGGGCCTGGCCCGGTTTCGACCTCGGCGCGACCGTCGCGGTCACCGGCGCAGGGCAGAACATCCGCGAGTTCGGGCTGACCGACCCGGCCGACGCCGCGTTCCGCCGCCCGGCCGGCTCGCTGGGCCCCGACGACGTCGACGCCGTTCCCGCGACCGCCTCGCCGGAGGGTGCCTTCGTCCTGAAGGGACCGCAGACCGCGTGCGACCTCTCGGACTGCTCGAAGACCCCGACGCTCGAGGTCCCCGTGATCATCTCCGAGTGCACCCGCTCGGCCTGCACCGTGCGCGCCCCCGACGGCCAGTGGGACGGCGCGGTCCCGCTCACCGCCGGGACCGGCGGGGTCTGGACCGCGACCGGCGCGCTCGTGTCGCCCTACGGGTACACCTGCAACGACGAGCAGATCGCGGCGACGTTCACGCTGACGCTGTCGGCGCGCGCCGCGACCGTCGTCGACACCGTGTGGACCGCGAGCAGCGTGGCCGGCCAGATCGTGCACACCATCCCGGCGACGTCCTGCACCGCGGGCCGGTTGACCTGGAACGTCTCGGCGACCCGCTGACCCGGGCGTGACCAGGGGCGCCCGCGGGTAGCCGGGGACGGTCAGCGTCCCCGACCGCACGGGAGGAACCGTGACCAGCGCAGAACGCCCCGAGGCCGACGCCGCCGAGCAGCAGCGCGAGGTCGTCGAGCAGGCTGCCGACCCCGAGACCGGTGCCGATCCCCGCGGTGCCGATCCCCGCGGTGCCGGCATCGTCGTCCCGCCCGACGTCGACCGGCTGTCGGAGGCCGACCAGGCCGACGTGCTCGACCAGCTGCGCGAGGAGGCCGACCCGGACGACGAGCCGCGCGGCTGACGGTCCGTCAGGACCGCAGACCGGCGGCGACCCCGAGGTCCGCGACGAACGCGTCGAGCGCGGCGTCGCGGGCCTCGGGTGAACCGCGCAGGATCGCGGACGGATGGATCGTCGGCACCAGCGACCGGCCCTGCCACTCCCGCACCTCGCCGCGCTCCTCGCTGATCCGGACGTCCGGGCCGACCAGCGCCTTCGCCGCCGTCGCCCCCAGCGTGACCACGACACGCGGCCCCACGACCGCCAGCTCGTCGTCGAACCAGTGCCGGCAGGCCCGCACGTGCCGCACCGCGGGGGTCTTGTGGAGGCGCCGCTTGCCCTCGCGCTCGAACCGGAAGTGCTTGACGACGTTGGTCACGTACACCTCGTCGCGGTCGACGCCGGCGCGCTCGAGCGCGGTGTCGAGCAACCGGCCCGCCGGGCCGACGAACGGTGCGCCCTCCCGGTCCTCGCGGTCACCGGGCTGCTCCCCCACGAGCATCAGCCACGCCGACGCCGGTCCGGCGCCGAACACGGCGTGCGTCGCGTCGGCGTGGAGCTCGCAGTCGGTGCAGCGGGTGACGGCGTCGCGCAGTGCGTCGAGATCGGTGCCCACGTGCCCGGGCTACCCCCGCCGGCCGGCCGCGACACCGCGCCCTGCCCGGTACCGCGGCAGCACGCTCGGTACCGCGAACGGCGCGCTCAGTACCGCGACAGCAGGACCGTCGTCGACCAGGGCTGCAGACGCAGCCGGGCCCCGGGCGCGGGCCGCCTCCGGCGCGCGGTGGCCAGCAGCGGGTCCGCGGTGTCGACGACGATCCGCCACGTCCTGCCGTAGGTCTCGTCGGGCAGCGTGAACGTCGTGTGCTGGGGCGCGGCGTTGACCAGCAGCAGGAACGAGTCGTCGACGATCGTCCTGCCGACGTCGTCGCGATCGGGGATGCCGTGGCCGTTGAGGAAGATCGCGAGGCTGCTGCGCGAGTGCCAGTCGGCGTCGGACATCGGGGTCGCGTCGGGCCGCAGCCACGCGACGTCGGCGACGTCGGAGCCGTGGATGGGGCGGCCCTGGAAGAAGCGGCGCCTGCGGAACACCGGATGCTCGGCGCGCAGCCGTGCGAGCCCGGCGACGAACTCGGTGAGCACCTCGTGCTCGCGGGCGGCCTCCCAGTCGATCCAGGACAGCGGCGAGTCCTGGCAGTAGGCGTTGTTGTTGCCGCCCTGGGTGCGCCCCAGCTCGTCGCCGTGGGAGATCATCGGGACGCCCTGCGACAGCAGCAGCGTCGTGAGCAGGTTGCGCTTCTGGCGTTCCCGCAGGACGTTGACGTCGCTGTCGTCGGTCGGGCCCTCCGCGCCGCAGTTCCACGACCGGTTGTGGCTCTCCCCGTCGCGGTTGTCCTCGCCGTTGGCCTCGTTGCGCTTCTCGTGGTAGGAGACCAGGTCGGCGAGGGTGAAGCCGTCGTGCGCGGTGACGAAGTTGATCGAGGCGTGGGGCCGTCGGCCGTCGGCCTCGTAGAGGTCCGAGGACCCGGAGAACCGGCTCGCGAGCTCCGGGAGCATGCCTGGCTCGCCGCGCCAGAAGTCGCGCACGGTGTCGCGGTAGCGGCCGTTCCACTCCGTCCACAGCGGTGGGAAGCCGCCGACCTGGTACCCGCCCTCCCCGACGTCCCACGGCTCGGCGATGAGCTTGACGCGGCTCACCACCGGGTCCTGGTTGACCAGGTCGAAGAACGCGGCGAGCCGGTCCACCTCGTGGAACTCCCTGGCCAAGCTGGAGGCCAGGTCGAAGCGGAAGCCGTCGACGTGCATCTCGGTCACCCAGTACCGCAGCGAGTCCATGATCAGCCGCAGGGACTCGTGGTGGCGGGCGTTGAGGCTGTTGCCGGTGCCGGTGGTGTCGTAGTAGTGCCGCGGGTCGCCCGGTACCACGCGGTAGTAGGCGAGGTTGTCGATGCCGCGGAACGACAGCGTCGGCCCGAGGTGGTTGCCCTCGGCGGTGTGGTTGTAGACGACGTCGAGGATGACCTCGATGCCCGCCCGGTGCAGCGTGCGGACCATCGACTTGAACTCCTGCACCTGTTCGCCGCGGGTGCCGAAGCCGGCGTAGCCGTTGTGCGGGGCGAAGAAGCCGATGGTGTTGTAACCCCAGTAGTTGCGCAGGCCGCGGTCGGCGAGGGTCGAGTCGTGCACGAACTGGTGCACCGGCATGAGCTCGAGCGCGGTGACACCGAGACCGCGCAGGTGCTCGACCGTCGCGGGGTGCGCGATGCCCGCGTAGGTGCCCCGCACGTCGCGCGGCACCTTCGGGTTGGTCATGGTCAACCCGCGGACGTGCGCCTCGTAGAGCACCGTCTCGTGGTACGGGATGCGCAGCGGACGGTCGTCCTGCCAGTCGAAGTACGGGTCGGCGACCACCGAGCGCATCGCGAACGGGGCGGAGTCCGCGTCGTTGCGCGAGTCGGGGTCGCCGAAGCGGTACGCGAACATCGCCTCGTCCCAGGTGATCTCGCCGTCGACCGCCATGGCGTACGGGTCGAGCAGGAGCTTCGCCGGGTTGCACCGCAGCCCGGCCGCCGGATCGTAGGGGCCGTGGACGCGGTATCCGTAGCGGGTGCCGGGCCGCACCCGCGGGAGGTAGCCGTGCCAGACGAACCCGTCGCGCTCGGGCAACGGCACCCGGGTCTCGACTCCGTCCTCGTCGAACAGGCACAGCTCGATCATGTCGGCCGGCTCGGAGAAGAGGGCGAAGTTGGTGCCGCCGCCGTCCCACGTCGCGCCGAGTGGATGGGGCGACCCCGGCCACAGCTGCATGAACCCCTCCCACCGTCGTACCGCACCCAGATGATGCGGTGTGACGTTGCGCCCGGCACGGCGAAACGGCCGGACGGGGTCGTACGGTCGGTCGTCGTACGGTCAATGAAGGCCCTACGACACGAGAGTCGGGAGCGACCATGCCGGAAGCCGTCATCGTCGACGCGGTCCGCACACCCATCGGCAAGCGCAACGGCAGCCTCGCCGACGTGCACCCCGTCGACCTGTCCGCGGCGGTGCTGCGGGCGCTCGCCGAGCGGACCGGCGTCGACCCGGCGGTCGTCGACGACGTCGTCTGGGGCTGCGTCAACCAGGCGGGCGACCAGGCCGCGCAGGTCGGGCGCTACGCCGTGCTCGCCGCCGGCTGGCCCGAGACCGTGCCCGGGGTGACGGTCAACCGGGCCTGCGGGTCGAGCCAGTCGTCGCTCGACTTCGCCGCGGGCATGGTGATGGCCGGGCAGTACGACCTGGTCGTCGCGGGCGGCGTCGAGTCGATGTCGCGGGTGCCGCTGGGTGCCGGCCGCGACCTGGGCCGGCCGTTCGGCCCGCTCGTGCGCGAGCGCTACGCCGCCGACCTCACCTCCGGCGAGTTCCCGAACCAGGACTTCAACCAGGGCGTGGGCGCCGAGCGCATCGCGAAGCACTGGAACCTCTCGCGCGCCCGGCTCGACGAGTACGCCTCCCGCTCGCACGCGCTCGCCGCTGCCGCCACCGACTCCGGGGCGTTCGCCGGACAGCTCGTCGAGGTCCCCGGCAAGCCGGAGTTCACCGCCGACGAGGGCCTGCGTCGCGGCACCACGCCGGAGACGCTCGCGAAGCTGAAGCCCTCGTTCAGCGCCGACGGGGTCATCCACGCGGGCAACGCCTCCCAGATCTCCGACGGCGCGTCGGCCGTCATGGTCACGACTCCGGAACGGGCGAAGGAGCTCGGCCTGACGCCGATCGCCCGCTACCACGGCGGCGCCGTCAGCGGTGCGGACCCGCTGATGATGCTGACCGGCCCGATCCCCGCGACCCGCAAGGTGCTGGCCCGCACGGGCCTGGCGATCTCCGACATCGGCGCCTTCGAGGTCAACGAGGCGTTCGCTCCGGTGCCGCTGGCGTGGCAGGTCGAGCTGGGTCTCGACGATCCCGACGGCAAGGTGCTCAACCCCCTCGGCGGCGCGATCGCGGTCGGGCACCCGCTCGGGGCCTCGGGCACGATCCTCATGACGCGTCTCGTGCACCACATGCGCGACAACGGGATCCGCTACGGCCTGCAGACCATGTGCGAGGGGGGCGGCACCGCGAACGCGACCGTCGTCGAGCTGATCCGCTGAGCCGCGTTTCGCCCCGTACCGTGGCGGGCACGTCCGCTGCCATGAGCGGAACTCTGGACGGACTGCGCATCGCCATCCTCGCGACCGACGGTGTCGAGGAGGTCGAGCTCACCGAGCCGCGGAAGGCGGTGGAGAGCGCCGGGGCGACGACCGAGCTGGTCTCGCTCGCCGACGGCGACATCCAGGCGATGAACGGCGACATCGAACCGGCCGGGAAGTTCCCGGTCGACCGCGTCGCGTCGGAGGTCTCGGCGTCGGACTACGACGCGCTGATCATGCCGGGCGGGACGGTCAACGCCGACCGGCTGCGGCTCGACGAGGACGTCCTCGCCTTCGTCCGGGAGACGTTCGCCGCCGACCGCCCCGTCGCCGCGATCTGCCACGCGCCGTGGACGCTCGTGGAGGCCGACCTGGTCAAGGGCCGGACGCTGACGTCGTTCCCCAGCCTGCGCACCGACATCCGCAACGCCGGCGGCACGACCGTCGACGAGGAGGTCGTCACCGACGGCAGGCTGACCACCAGCCGCAACCCCGACGACCTGCCGGCCTTCTGCGACCGGATCGTGCAGGAGTTCGCGGCGGCCCGCGGCTGACGCCCCGTGAGTGGCGATGGTCGCTGGCGACGCTGCGGCGACCATCGCCGCTCACGACCGCTGTCGGCCGTTCCGGGTCGGCTTCCGGGTCGGCCTGCCGGGTCAGCCCTGCCGGGTCAGCCCTTCCTGATGAGCCGGACGACGGCCCGGTCGAGGATGTCGCGTGAGCGGGCGTCGACCGACCCCGCCTCCGAGGTGACGTCCCCGACCCGGCGCAGTGCCCGCAGGATCGTGCGGCCGTCCTCGTAGCGCTCCACGACCCGCGGATCCACATAGGATGCCCGGGCCACGGCCGGGGTGTTGCCGAGGTGGTCCGACACCGCCTCCATCGTGCGCCGCACCTCGCGGGTGCGGGCCCGCTGCGCGTCGGGGACGCCGTCGCGGCTGCGGGCGGCGAGGTCCACGGCGGCGAGCACCGTCGCGTTCCAGGTCCGCAGGTCCTTGCAGGTCATCTCGGCGCCGGCGAGCTCCTTGACCGCGGCGTTGAGGTCGGCCGTCGTGACGTCGTGCCAGTCGCCCCGCGACCGGCCGGAGCCGTTGCGGAACGCCAGCAGCTCCGGCCCCCCACCGCGCCGGCGGCGCAGCGACCCGACCACCCTGTGCAGCTCCGGGTCCGCGAGCCGCACCGACCGCTGCACCCCGCCCTTGGCCGGGTAGTCGACGAGGACGGCACCGCGATTCAGGCTGACGTGGTCGCGCAGCAGGGTGGCGAGGCCGAACGTGCCGTCGTCGTCCGGGTTGTCCGGGGCGTACTGCTCGCCGCCCGCGCGGAAGACCCCGAGGTCGAGCATCCGCAGGCCCGCGGCGAGGACCCGGCGTGCCCCCAGCCCGGACTCCGTCAGCCGCGCCGCGATCTCGGCCCGCACCCGCGGCATCCGCGTCCCGAGCAGCAGGGCGCGGTCGTGCTTCTCCCGGTCGCGCGCCTCCCGCCATGCGGGGTGGTACAGGTACTGGCGGCGGCCGGCGTCGTCGGTGCCGACGGCCTGGATGTGCCCGCTCTCGTCGGGCGCGATCCAGACCTCGCGCCACGCCGGCGGGATCGCCAGCTGCCCGATCCGGCTGCGGACCAGCGGGTCGGTGATCACCCGGCCGCGGTCGTCGGAGTAGCTCCAGCCCTTCCCGCGCCGCTGCCGGGTCCAGCCCGGACCCGACGGGTCCGAACGGGTCAGTCCGGGCGGGAGGTCGTCGTCGTGCACGATGGCCGGTACCCGGATCGACGACCCCGCATGCCGTCCGCCCGGCGGCCGGTCACGTCGCCAGCGCCGCGTAGCGCCCGTTGCGGGCCACGAGCTCGTCGTGCGTCCCGGACTCGACGATGCGGCCCTGGTCGACGACGGCGATCCGGTCGGCGCCGCGCACCGTCGAGAGCCGGTGGGCGATGGTGATGGTGGTGCGGCCGCGCGACAGGGTGTCGAAGGCCTGCTGCACGGCCCGCTCGGTCTCGGTGTCGAGCGCGCTGGTCGCCTCGTCGAGGACGAGCACCCGCGGGTCGCGCAGCAACGTCCGGGCGATCGCGATGCGCTGCTTCTCCCCGCCGGAGAACCGGTGGCCGCGGGACCCGACGACGGTGTCGTACCCGTCGGGCAGGCCCGCGATCAGGTCGTGGACCTGGGCCGCGCGCGCGGCGGCCTCGATCTCGGCGTCGGTCGCGTCGGGCTTGGCGTGCCGCAGGTTCTCCCGGACGGTCGTGTGCAGCAGGTAGGTCTCCTGGCTGACCATGCCGACGATCCGGGCGAGGTCGGCCAGCCGCATGTCGCGCAGGTCGATGCCGTCGATCGTGATCCGCCCGCCGGTCGGGTCCTGCAGCCGGGCGACGAGGCCCGCGAGGGTGCTCTTCCCCGAGCCCGTCTCGCCGACGAGCGCGAGCGTCGAGCCCGCCGGGACGTCGAGCGTGACGCCGGCGACGGCCGCGGAGTCGCTGCCGGGGTAGGCGTAGGTGACGTCGGAGAACCGGACGTGGCCCGCGACCTGCGCCGGGTCGACGTCGACGGGCTCGGCCGGGTCGTCGACCTCGACGGTCAGGTCGAGGTACTCGAAGATGCGGGCGAACAGCGCGAGCGAGCTCACGATCGAGACGCCGACGTTGAGCAGACCGGTGAGCGGGCGGAACAGCGAGCCCTGCAGCGTCGTGAACGCGATCAGCGTGCCGATGGTCATCGTGCCCGCGGTGACCGGCAGACCGGCTCCGACGTAGATGACCGCCGGGATCGCCGCGAAGATGACGCTCATCGACGCCATCCGCCAGCGCCCGGCGAGCTGGCTGCGCAGCTCGAGATCGGTGAGCCGCGCGGAGGACTCGGTGAACCGCGCGACGAGTGCGGGGCCGCTGCCCATCGTCTTGGTGAGCTGGACGCCGCTGATCGACAGGCCCTCCTCGACGGTGACGTTGAGGTCGGCGAGCTCGCGCTGCTGCTCGGCGGTGATCGCGCGGCGCATCCGTGCGACGCGTCGGGTCAGGTAGATCGCGGGCGGCATGACCACCAGCGAGACGAGCAGGAGCTGCCAGGACAGCGCGGCCATCGCGACGATCGTCGCCACGGCGGTGGTGAGGTTGGCGGCGATGGACGTGGCGGTCGAGGTGACGACCGACTGCATCCCGCCGATGTCGTTGGTGATGCGCGACTGCACCTCGCCCGTGCGGGTGCGCGTGAAGAAGGCGATGGACTGCCGCTGCAGGTGGGCGAAGACGTCGGTGCGCAGCCGGTGCATGACCTGCTGGCCGATCTTGGTGCTGATCCAGGTCTGGACGACGCCGAACGCCGAGGTCAGCGCGGCCACGGCGACCATCCCCGCGGCCAGCGCGACGAGGAGCGCGACGTCGCGCTCGGGGAGCGCGCGGTCGATGACGGCCCGCAGCAGGAACGGCGAGGCCATTCCGACGACCGAGGACGCGACGATGATCGCCGTGACGATCACGAGCTGGGTCCGGTACGGGGCGAACAGCCGACCGATGCGGCGCAGCGAGACCCGCCGGGCCTGCTCCTTCTCGGCGGCGGTGACGGTACGACCGCCGCGGCGCGGGCGGTCCGCGGCGACGGTGACGCCGCTCATGGTGGGATCCAAGCCGGTCCCCTCTCGGTAGACTTGCTGAGGTTACCTCAACATGAGGCTGCAACACGACCTGCTGGTAGTTTGTTCCCGTGACCGGTGACCGTCCGACCGCCGGGCCCCGCCCCGTCACCGCCGAGGAGCCCGGCGACGACTCGCTGGCCGAGACGTTCTGGGCCGTCGCCCGGCGGCTGCGCCGCCTCTCCAAGGACGCGCTCGCACCCTGGGACGTCACACCCGGGCAGTCACGCGCGCTCGGAGTGCTGGCCCGCAACGGCGACATGCGGCCGGGCGCGCTGTCCGAGCAGCTGCGGATCGCACCGCGGTCGGCCACCGAGGTCGTCGACGACCTCGAGGAGCGCGGCCTCGTCGAACGCGCCCCGGACCCCGCCGACCGGCGCGCCACGCTGGTCCGGGTCACGGCGCGCGGACGCGAGGTCGCCGACGGCATCCGCGCCGCCCGCGCCGCCGAGGCGGAGGAGTTCTTCCGCGGCCTGGACGCGGGCGACCGCGCCGAGCTCGCCCGGATCCTCGGCTCCCTACGCGACTGACCGAGGCGCGCCTGTTCGAGAGGCGCGCCTGTTCGAGGGTGCGGCGGGCCTCCGACCGGCGGATTCGGCGTTGCGCCGCGCGCACCGGGACGCGGACGCGGATATCGTGAGCGGGCGTCCGGCGGTCGAGCAATGTGCTTCCGGGTACCCGCGACGACCGCTTCACGTCCGCCTCCGGCCCGCGCCGACCCCAGCGGCCCCGCCCGGAGCAGCCGAAAGGACCCCCGTGCCGCCCGTCTCCCCCGCTCCGCTCGCCGACGGCGACGGACTGCACTGGATCGACGTACCCGACCACGGCGCCCGCTCCGGAGCGCTGTTCCGGGCCGAGGTGTCGGCGTCGGTTCAGGGCCTGCGGCTGGTCGGTGACGTCGACGCCCCGGAGGCGTCGGCGCTGGTCAGCACCGCGACGGAGGTCCTCGACGCCGGCGCCGACGTCGTCGTCGACCTGCGGGGCGTGACGTTCCTCGGCTCCCGTGGGATCAGCGCGCTGATCCGGGTGCACCAGCTCGCCGTTGCCCGCGGCCGGCACGTGCGGGTCGTGGTGGACCGCAGCGACCACGTCGTGATGCGGCCGCTCACGCTCACCGAGGTCGACGCCACCCTCGACCTCGTCAGCTCCCTCGACGGCGCCCCCGAGGGCGTCGCCGAGGACACCGACGGCTGAGGACACCGACCCCGGCCCACGCCCCGCCCGACGAACCCGCGGGCGAGCCCACCGAGCGCGGCGCGAACGTCACGAGGCCGGGGCCAGCTCCGGATCCGGTTCCTCGGCCGCGACGGCCCGGCCGACGTCGCCCGCGGGCACCCCGCTCCCGGCGACCACGATCCCCACCTCCCGCAGCGAGCCCACCGGAAGGGCGGCGGCGAGGGCGTCCTCCAACGAGGCGCAGGCGTCGAGGGCGTCGAGCACCTCGACGACCTCGCCGGGCAGCACGTCACGCCGGTCGGCGAGCCCGGTGACCTGCAGCCGGACCCCGCCGCGCCGCGCGAGCGACTCGGCACGACGCAGCGCGCACAGGCCGTGCGCGTCGACCCGGCTCACCGACGCGAGGTCGACGAGGACGCGGCGCGGCCGCACCCGACGGATCAGCCCCGGCACGTGGACCTGCATCTCGACGACCCGCAGCAGCCGGGTGGACGTGGTGCGGTCGAGCGTGCCCGCCACCCGGACGACGACCACGTCGGGCTCGGGCTTCTCGACCGCGACCAGGATCGTGCCGTCGGAGGTCATCGCGTGCATCTCCCGTCTGCCGGTCCGGCCACCGGCCCGGACGGGTGATCACCGTTCCGGGCGAATCCCAAACCTTCGCCCGCCCGGCGCGACCGCCGCTCAGCCCGTCGAGCTCTCCTCCCGGACGAGCGCGGCGATCCGGACGTCGCGGGTGCGCTCGAGGTGGGCCCGCAGGACGGTGCGGGCCCGGTCCTGGTCGCCCTCGGCGATGGCGTCGAGGACCTCGGCGTGCTCGTCGTCGGTCGACTCGAGGTTCGGGTTGCGCGACATGTCGACGCTGTCGTAGAGGGCGAGCTGCAGCGCGAGGCGTTCGAGGATGCCGGTGATCGTCGGGTTGTGGCAGGCCTGCCGCAGGACCGCGTGCCAGCGCCCGTGCAGCGCGCGCATCTGGTCGGGGTCGGTCGCGGCGCCGGCCTCCTCGTGGACGTGGCGCAGCCGGGCCAGATCGAGCGCCGACCGGTGCGCGGCGGCGGACGCGGCGGCCTCGGCCTCCAGCGCGATGCGGGCCTGGTAGATCTCGACGACCTCCGGCGCGGTCAGCGTCCGGACCTGCGGTCCTCGCTGGCCGCGAACGACGAGCCCGTCGCACTCCAGCCGCAGGATCGCCTCGCGCACCGGGGCGCGCCCCACGCCGAGCCGGGTGGCGAGCACGGTCTCCAGCAGCGTCGTCCCGGGCGGCAGGGCGCCACCGACGATCTCGTCGCGCAGCACGAGGTACTGCGACTCGCCGGCGTTGGCTGCCTGCACGGGTGCGGCCACGGGTCCCCCTCACCAGCCGGACCGTGCGGCCCGACCCGACATCGACGGCCACAGAGTACGGGACGTGTCCGCACAATCCAGCTCGCACGTCCATTACGTAGACGCGTGTAGACACGTGTCGACACGCGTCTTGCACATGGCCCGGTCCTCACTTACTGTCGGTTTCGACCGACCGACGACGGGCGAGGAGGTTTCGTGAGCACGGTTCACGTCTCCCAGCGCAGCGTGCTGTCCCGGCCCCGCGACACCCGTGGCGACCGCGGTTGCCGTAGCTGTCGTCCCGGTCTCGTCCGCGGCTGATCGCCGCCGCCCGCGCCGTCGGCGCCGGGCCCCGCATCGATACGCGATGCCACCGTCCGTGACCGCCTCCGGCACGGAGATCCAGCAGAGAGGTACCCCTCATGACGGCTGACGTCGTGCTGCGCCGTGGACCGGTCGTGGCCGCGCTGACCCCCTTCGTCGGCAGCTCCGTGCGTGTCGACAAGGCACGCTTCGGTGCGCAGATCGACGCGCTGGCCGCCGCCCGCCCGGTCGCGGTGACCGTCGGCGCGGTCGAGAGCCAGGAGTTCCAGGTGCTGACCAAGGCCGCCCGGCTGGCCCTGGTCGACGCCGCCCGCGAGGGGCTGCCAGCCGACGTCCCCGTGCTCGCCGGGGTGTCCAGCGCGTCGCTCAAGGAGTCGATCGCCCTCGCCGGGGCCATCGCCGACCGGGGCGCGTCCGTCGCCGCGGCCGTCGCCAGCCCGAAGCCGTGGGGTGCGGCGCCCACCCCCGACGAGGCGCACCGCTGGTTCGCCACGCTGGCCGACGAGAGCCCGATCCCGGTGCTGCTCTACAACAACCCACGGCTGGGCGTCGACCTGTCCGTCGACACGATGGCCCGCATCTGCAGCCACCCGAACGTCGTCGCGATCAAGGAGACCTCCCGCGACGAGCAGAAGCTGCTCGGCCTGGTCAACCGCATCCAGGGCAACGCGCAGGTCTACACGAACATGGAGCTGCTGCTCTCGACGCTCGTCCTCGGCGGGGCCGGTGCCATGCTGCCGACGCCCGGCCTGCCGATCGCGGCGCGGCTCATCGAGGCGTTCGAGGCGGGCGACATCACGGAGGCCGCGCGGCTGCAGCTGTTCTTCTCCGAGTTCCCCGGCCGCTGGACCGGGCTGGGCTTCCTGCCCGCGGTCAAGGCCGCGGCCGGTCTGATGGGCTGCGAGCTGGGCGAGCCGCTGTGGCCCTGGTCGGGACTCGACGACACCGCCCGCGCCGAGATGCGGGAGTTCCTCGCGAAGTGGGACCTGGTCGACCACTTCGCCGGTGCGGACGCCTGATGGCACTCGTCGACGTCTCCCACCAGCTCTGGCCCGGGATGCCCAAGATCCCGATCCTGCCCGAGGTCGAGCGCCACCAGGTCGCCCGGATCGCCGACGGCGCCCCGCTCAACATCAGCGCGATCACCCTCGCGCTGCACGTCGGCACGCACATCGACGCCCCGGCGCACGCGGTGGACGGCGCGAAGACGATCGACGAGCTGCCGATCGAGCGGTTCGCCGGGACGGGCGTCGTCGCGAAGGTGGACCGCAAGCCGGGCGAGGAGATCACCGTCGACGACGTCCTGGCCGGTGGCCCGGCGCCGCGACGCGGTGAGTTCCTGCTGGTCGCGACGGGGTGGAGCGAGAGGTTCCTGTCCCCGGACTACGCCGACCACCCCAGCCTGTCCCCCGACCTCGCCGCCTGGTGCGTCGAGCAGGGGGTGCCGTTCGTCGGCGTCGACATGATCACGCCCGACCTGCCGGTGCACCGCCGCGGCGAGGGCTTCGACTATCCCGTGCACCGCACGCTGCTCGGCGCCGAGGTGCTCATCGCCGAGAACCTCACCGACCTCGAGGGTCTCGGCGGACGGCGGGTACACGTGCACGCGTACCCGCTCGCGATCCGCGGCGGCGACGCCGGGCCCGCCCGGGTCGTCGTCGACACCGATCTCCCCGACGGAGAAACACGATGACCGACGCCCGCCCGCTCGACCCTGTTCCCGGCCCGCTCGACTTCCCGGACAGCCCGCTGTCGCGGGCCGCCCGCCAGCCGTTGATGCTGGGCCTGTTCCTGCCGCTGCAGACCGGCGCGTTCTCGCAGTCGACGCTGCCGCGCGCCACGCGGTGGGACTTCGAGTACAACCGGCACCTCACCCAGCTCGCCGAGGCGTCCGGCTTCGAGTTCGTGTTCGGCCTGCAGCAGTGGGTCGGCAAGGGCGGCTTCGGCGGCGAGATGCACTACCGGGAGAACTTCCTGGACCCGTTCATCTCGACCATCGCGCTGTCGACGGTGACGACGAACATCCTGTCGATCTCGACGGTCCACGTGCTCTACGGCAACTGGCACCCGATGCACCTGGCGCGGTTCGCCGCGACGGCCGACCACATCGCCGCCGGACGCTACGGGCTCAACATCGTCACCGGCTACGCGACGGGCGAGCCGCCGATGTTCGGCATGGACCGCATCGACCACGACCGGCGCTACGACATGGCCGACGAGTTCACCTCGATCCTCGAGGACCTGTGGAACGGCCGCGAGAACCTCACCTACGACGGCGAGTTCTACTCCCTGCGCGACGCGTACGTGTCGCCGCGGCCGAAGTACGGTCGGCCGATCCTGGTGGCCGCCAGCGGCTCTCCGGCCGGCTACGACTTCGCGGGCCGCCACGTCGACATCGTGTTCACCGCGAGCCCCGCGGGGGCCGACTTCGACGGTGCGATCGACGCGATGCCCGAGCACGTCGCGCAGATCAAGAACGCCGCCCGCAAGCACGGCCGCGAGGTCAAGGTCATCATCTTCCCGCTGGTCATCTGCCGCGAGACCGACGAGGAGGCCTTCGCCTACCGCGACGAGATCGTCGCCCACGCCGACACCGGGTCCCTGGTGAACTACCACGCCCGGCACACCACCGGCGACGCGCAGGCCTGGCCCAAGCACGTGCTCGCCGACCGCGCGCTCGGCGGGCACCTGCAGATCACCGGCGGCCCGGAGCGCGTCGCCGAGGCGCTCGAGCGGCTGCACGCGGCCGGGTTCGACGGTGTCCAGCTGGGCTTCTACGACTACGAGCCGGAGCTGGCCTTCTTCAACGAGGCCGTCGTCCCGCTGCTCAAGGCCAAGGGTCTCCGGGGCTGAGCAGTGGAGATCATCCTCACTGCCACCGTCATGGGCCTGGGCATGCACCACGGCGCCTGGCGCTACCGCGACGGCGACGCGTTCGACTACGTGGACCCGGACTACTACGCGCACATCGCGCGGACCGCGGAGGCCGGCGCGCTGCACGCGATCTTCCTCGCCGACACGCTCGACGTCAGCGAGGAGCGCTTCGCCCGGCCCAACCTCGGGGCCCTCGACCCCGCGGTGACGCTGGCCGTGATGGCCGCTCACACCGAGCGGATCGGGCTCGTCGGCACCTCGTCGACGACGTTCAACGAGCCCTTCAACCTGGCGCGGCGCTTCGCGAGCCTCGACCACATGAGCCGTGGCCGGGCCGGCTGGAACGCCGTGACGACGTTCGTCCCGGCCGTCGCCGGCAACTTCGGCGGCACGCCGCTGCCCGCGCACGACCAGCGCTACGCGCGCGCCCGCGAGTTCCTCGACGTGGTGATCGGGCTGTGGGAGAGCTGGGAGGACGACGCCACCGTGGGCGACAAGGCGTCCGGCGTGTTCGTCGACGCGGCGCGGGTGCGCACCCTCGACCACGTCGGTGAGCACTTCTCCGTCCGCGGCCCCTCGACCCTGCCGCGCTCGCGCCAGGGCCGGCCGGTGATCTTCCAGGCCGGGGCCTCCGAGGGCGGGCGCGACCTCGCCGCGCAGTACGCCGACGTCGTGTTCACCGCGCAGAACACCATCGAGGCCGCGACCGCGTTCCGGACCGACGTGCGCCGCCGCGCCGTCGGGTACGGCCGCAGCGCCGACGCGGTGAAGATCGTCCCCGGGCTGCTGCCCGTCGTCGGCAGCACCACCGACGAGGCGCGGGCGCGCAAGGAGAAGCTCGACGAGCTGCGGGGCGTGGGTCCGGAGCTGGAGAAGCTCGCCCTGCGGGTGGGCGTCCCGGTCGAGGCGCTGGAGCTCGACGAGCCCCTGCCCGTGGATCTGATCCGGGCCAACGAGGGCTTCCGCGGCTCGCACGGCTTCCGCGACGCCGCCGTCGAGCTCGCGACCCGCAAGAAGCTCACCGTCCGCGAGCTGCTCTACGCCAACGGCGGCGGCCACCAACAGGTGGTGGGCACGCCGGAGGAGATCGCCGACACGATCGAGACCTGGGTCGAGGCAGGCGCGGTCGACGGCTTCAACCTCATGATCGACGCGTTCCCGTCGGGGCTGGAGGACGTCGTCGAGCACGTCGTTCCGTTGCTGCGCAAGCGATGTCTGTTCCAACACGAGTACGCGGGGTCCACCCTGCGCACGAATCTCGGCCTCCCTCCCCTCCCGAACCGGAGCTGACCCCCGATGCCCGATCCCGTGCTCTACGACGACGCCGACGGTGTCGCGCGCGTGACCTTCAACCGACCCGACCACGCCAACACGATCACCTACGCGACGATGCAGGCCTTCATCGCCGGCCTGGAGCGCGCCCACGCGAGCGGCGCGACCGTGCTCGTCGTCTCGGGCGCGGGCGCCGACCTCACGCTCGGCCGCGACAAGGGTGAGCGCGTCGCCGGCGTGAGCCGCGCCGACAACCTGCGGCTCATCCTGCACGCCAACGAGCTGCTCGGCGGCTTCCCCGGCATCAGCGTGACCGCGGTGCGCGGGCGCGCGTTCGGGTTCGGCACGGGGCTCGCGCTGCACTCCGACATCGCGATCGCCGCCGACACCGCGATCCTCGGCTTCGACGAGCTGGCGGCCGGTCTGCCGCCGCTGGTCGTGCTCACCTACCTCTACCGCCACGTCACCCCGAAGGCCGCCGACGACCTCGTGCTCACCTCGCGCAAGGTGGGCGCGGCCGAGGCGCTGCGGCTCGGCCTGGTCAGCCGCGTCGTCGCCGAGGGGGACCTGGACACGACCGTCGAACGGACCGTCGCCGAGCTGGCCGGCCGCGACGCGTCGGCCCTGCGGCTGCTCAAGGAGTTCGCGGCGGAGGCGAAGTCCACCGACCAGCGCCCGGCCAAGGACTTCGGCGAGTACGCGGTCGAGCGGCTCGTCGCCTGGATCGAGCGGGGGAACTCGTGAGCACGCAGGCGGCTGTCCGCACCGGCGCGCAGCCGGCCGCGAAGACCCGGCGCGCGAACTTCGCCTCGGCGTGGCTCGGCTGGATGCTCGACGGGTTCGAGACCTACGCGATCGTCCTCGTCGGCAGCCTGGTCGTGGCCGACCTGGTGGGCAAGGGCGCCTCCCCCATCTACTTCGGCACGATCCTCGCCGTCCAGCTCATCGCGTGGGCGATCGGCGGGCTCGCGTCGGGCGTGCTGATCGACTACTTCGGCCGTCGCAAGGTGCTGATGGTCTCGATCCTCACCTACGCGATCGCGACGGGCCTCGCCGCGCTGTCGCCGAACTTCGCGATCTTCCTCGTCCTGCGGATCATCGCGGGCCTGGGCATGGGCGCGGAGTGGGGCCCCGGCAGCGCGCTGGTCGCCGAGACCTGGGCCGACCGCAGCCGCGGGCGCGGCATCGCGCTGCTGCAGTGCGCGTTCGGCGTCGGCTTCCTCGTCGCCACCGGCGTGTTCTGGCTGCTCGGCCCGACCGACCCCGGCACCTGGCGCTGGCTGCTGGCCATCGGCGCGCTGCCTGCGCTGGTCGTGCTGTTCGTGCGCCGCCGGGTGGGCGAGTCGCCCCTGTGGGAGGACGCCGACGCCCGCAGGCGCGCCGCCTCGGCCCGTGCGGCCCAGGGCGAGACGCTCGACGAGCACGAGCGCGCCCTCACCGTCTTCACGCTCCGCCGGCTGTTCAACGAACCCGTCAGCCGGTCGCGGATGCTCAAGCTGCTGGCCTGCTCCACGGCGAGCCTCGTCGGCTGGTGGGCGGTGTCGACGTGGGTGCCGCAGTACGCGGGTGCCGTCGTCAAGGCCGCCGGCGCGGCGCCGACGACGACGACGCTGATCGTCGTCGCCTACAACGCGGGTGGTGTGCTGGGCTGGCTGGCCTGGGGCGTCCTGGCCGACACGATAGGCCGACGCTGGGCACTGTGGTCCTACTTCGCGGGCGCGCTCGTCATGACCTGGGTGCTGTTCGGGATCCACTACTCCTCGATCGGGTTGCTGACGTTCGTCGTCGCCGTCAACGGGTTCTTCACCCTCGGCCAGATGGGCTGGATGGCCACGTACCCGGGCGAGCTGTTCCCGACGAGCCTGCGCGGCAGCGCGATCACCGTCGTGTTCAACGTCAGCCGGGTGTTCGCCGCGGCCGGTGCGCTGCTGGCCGGCGCGATCGTCGGCGGCCTCGGCGGGATCGCGACGGCCGCGCTCGTCATCGGCTCGATCTACGTCCTCGGCCTGGTGTTCTCGCTGCTGGCCGGCCCCGAGACCAAGGGGAAGCCGCTCCCGGAGTGACCCGTGAGTGGCGATGGTCGCTATAACGACTATCGCCACTCACGGAACAGGAGAGCGCCCGTTGCACCCCGGTCGGATCGCCGCTCGCACCCCCGACAAGCCCGCCGTCGTCATGTCCGACACGGGCGAGACGCTCACCTACCGCCGGCTCGACGAGCGCTCGCTGCGGCTGGCCCGCGTCCTGTACGACGCGGGCCTGCGCCCGGGTGACGACGTCGTCGTGCTGGCCGAGAACGACCCGCGCTGCATCGAGGTCTACTGGGCCGCCGTGCGCAGCGGCCTCTACGTCACCGCCGTCGACCACCACCTGCAGCCCGGCGAGGCGGCCTACATCGTCGACGACTGCGACGCCGCCGCGGTCATCACCTCGGCCGCGCAGGCCGCCACGGCCACCGCGATCGTCGACGCGACGCCGCGGGTGCGGCTGCGGCTCGCCTTCGGCGGGGCGGTCGCCGGCCACGACGACTACGAGGCCGCGCTCGCGGCCGCCTCCGCCGAGCCCGTGCCGGGGAACCCGCCGCGCGGCAAGGACATGCTCTACAGCTCCGGGACCACGGGCCGCCCCAAGGGCGTCAAGCCACCGTTGTCCGACAAGGGCATCGACGACGGTCCCGACCCGCTGCTGGCGGTGTTCGGGCCCGTCTACGGGTTCGACGCCGACACCGTCTACCTCTCCCCCGCGCCGCTGTACCACGCGGCGCCGCTGCGCTTCGCCGCGATGGTCCTGTCCGTCGGCGGGACGGTCGTCGTCATGCCGCGGTTCGACGCGGAGGCCTCGCTGGCCGCGATCGAGCGGTTCCGGGCCACGCACAGCCAGTGGGTGCCGACGATGTTCGTGCGCATGCTCAAGCTGCCCGACGACGTCCGTGCCCGGTACGACATCTCCTCGCTGCGTGTCGCCGTGCACGCCGCCGCACCGTGCCCGGTGGAGGTCAAGCGGCGCATGATCGACTGGTGGGGCCCGGTGCTGCACGAGTACTACGGCTCCACCGAGGCCCTCGGCGTCACGATGATCGACTCGCACGAGTGGCTCGCGCACCCCGGCTCGGTCGGCCGGTCGCGGCTCGGTGTGCTGCGCGTGTGCGACGAGTCGGGTGCCGAGGTGCCGGCCGGCGCGACCGGGCTCGTGTACTTCGAGCGCGACGTCCTGCCGTTCGCCTACCACAAGGACGCCACGAAGACCGTCGAGGCGCAGCACCCCACGCACCCCAACTGGGGCACCAACGGCGACATCGGCCACGTCGACGCCGACGGCTACCTCTACCTCACCGACCGGCGGGCGTTCACGATCATCTCCGGCGGGGTGAACGTCTACCCGCAGGAGATCGAGGACGCGCTGGCCCTGCACCCCGCGGTGCTCGACGTCGCCGTCATCGGGGTGCCCGACGAGGACCTGGGCGAACGCGTGACGGCCGTGGTCCGGGCCGCGCCCGGGGCGACGCCGGGGCCTGCGCTGGCCACGGAGCTGCAGGACTTCCTGGGTGAGCGGCTGTCGCGGCGCAAGGTGCCGCGCACCGTCGACTTCGTGGACGAGCTCCCCCGCACCGAGACGGGCAAACTCCGCAAACACGTCCTGCGCGCCCGCTACGCCCGCTGACCTCCCCGGCGAAGCCGGCTGCACCGCCGGTGCGCGCGTGCCATGCTGGGTATGTGGCAGTGAGTGTCAAAAAAGTGCGCGCTGCCGCGTGAACTGCCGTCGACGTCGGGGGAACATCGATGAGTCAGAGCGACACCCGCACCCGTGCAGCCATCGAGCTGCCCGTCTACATGCGCCGCAACGAGTTCGAACCCGTCCCGGAGCTCGCCGCGCTGCGCGACGGTCCGCGGGTCGCGCGGGTCCGCACCGCGTTCGGCATCGACGTCTGGGCCGTCACCCGCCACGAGGACGTCCGGACGGTGCTGTCCGACGCCACCACCTTCAGCAACACCCTCGGCCTGGCGCGCACGGCGATGATGGACGACCTGTCCGACGAGGAGCGGGCCCGGATGCGGGCCGGCAACCTCCTCGCGTTCGACCCGCCCGAGCACACCCGCCTGCGCCGGATGCTCACCCCAGAGTTCACGATCCGGCGGATGCGCAGGCTCGAACCCCGGATCCGCGAGATCGTCGACGAGCACCTCGACGTCATGGCCGCCAAGGGCCCGCCGTCGGACCTGGTCGCCGACTTCGCGCTGCCGGTGCCGTCGCTGGTGATCTGCGAGCTGCTCGGGGTGCCCTACGCCGACCGCGACGCCTTCCAGCGACGCACCGGGCTGCTGCTCGACATGTCGCTGCCGATGGCCGAGCGGCGCCGCGTCGGGTTGGAGTCGCGCGAGTACATGGCGACGCTCGTGACCCGCGCGCAGGCCGACCCGGGCGAGGACCTGCTCGGGATGCTGGTGCGCGAGCACGGCGACGACCTGTCGTTCGACGAGCTGGCCGGCATCGCGAGCCTGCTGCTGGTCGCCGGGCACGAGACGACGTCGAACATGCTGGGCCTGGGCACGCTCGCGCTGCTGCGCCATCCCGACCAGCTCGCGATCGTGCGCGACGACCCCGCCGCGGTCGAGCCCGCCGTCGAGGAGCTGCTGCGCTGGCTCTCCATCGTGCACAGCGGGACGATGAAGACGACGACGGTCGACACCGAGATCGGCGGCGTCGCGATCCCCAAGGGCGACACCGTGATGTGCGCCCTGCCCGCCGCCAACCGGGACCCGGCCTCCATCGACGACCCCGAGCGGCTCGACGTCACCCGCGGCGCCATCGGGCACCTCGCGTTCGGCCACGGCATCCACCACTGTCTCGGTGCCCCGCTGGCGCGCATGGAGATGCGGATCGCGTTCCCGGCGCTGCTGCGTCGCTTCCCGACGCTGGCCGAGGTGCCGGGCGCTGCGGCGTTCCGGTCGTTCCACGTGGTCTACGGCATGGCCAGGATGGAGGTGACCTGGTGAGCGCGGCTGAGCAGGACGGGCAGGTGCACGTCGTCGCCGACCGCGACACGTGCATCGGCGCCGGGATGTGCGTGATGTCGGCCGACGACGTCTTCGACCAGGACGTCGACGGCCTGGTCACGCTGCTGGTCGAGGACCCGCCCGACAGCACCGCCGTACGCCGGGCCGTCGCGGGCTGCCCGTCCGGCGCCCTGCGCATCGCAGCCGGGTGAACGAACGGCACAGTCGCGCAACCGAGTTGCGCGACTGTGCCGTTCGTGCGGTACGCCGGTGGGTCAGTGCGTCGGGGTCGGTGCGGGGGCGCTGCCCCGCAGGGTGACCTCGCGGATCACGAACGCCGCGACGATCGCGACCAGCGCGACGCCCGCGGCCCACAGGAAGGCCGTCGTGACACCCGAGGTGACGGCCGCGCGGAACGCCTCCTGCACCGGCGCCGGCAGCGACCCCAGCATGGCCGGGGTGAGCTGGCCGCCACTGACCTGGGCACCCGCGGCGGCGCCGAGGCTGCCGGTGAGCGAGGACTGCAGGTGCTGGGCGTAGAGCGTGCCCAGCAGCGAGACGCCGAGCGAACCGCCGATGGTCCGGAACAGGGTCGCGGCCCCGCTGGCCGCGCCGATGTCCTTGCGCTCGACGCTGTTCTGGACCACCAGCATCGTCGTCTGCATCAGGAAGCCCATGCCCACGCCGAGGACGACCATGAACAGCGCGCTGGTCAGCAACGTCGTGTCGACGGTCATCAGCGACAGCACGCCCAGACCGGCGGCCATGGCGAACGCCCCCACGATCAGCAGGATCCGGTAGCGCCCGGTCCGGGTGACGAACTGCCCACCGGCCAGCGACGTGACGAGCATGCCCGCCATCAGCGGCAGCAGCAGCAGCCCGCTGCTCGTCGCCGACGCGCCCTGGACGATCTGCTGGTACTGCGGCAGGAACGTCACCGCGCCGAACATCGCGAAGCCGGTGAGGAACGTCAGCGCGACGGCCGGGGTGAAGTTCGGCGCCCGGAACAGCGCCAGCGGCAGGATCGGCTCGGCCACCCGGCGTTCGACGCGGACGAACCACGCGGCGGCGCCGACGGTCAGCACGGCCAGGCCGATGATCTGCCACGAGCCCCACGCGTACTCGGTGCCGCCCCAGCTGGTCAGCAGCGTCAGCGCCGAGACGGCGACGGCCAGCAGGCCCGCGCCGGCCCAGTCGATCGAGACCTGCGCACGGCGGCCCGGCAGCTTCATCGTGAACCAGATGACGATCAGCGCGACGACGCCGAGCGGGATGTTGATGTAGAAGGCCCAGCGCCAGCTCAGGTTGTCGGTGAGGAACCCGCCCAGCAGCGGGCCGCCGACGAACGCGATCGGCATGACCGCGGCCATCATGCCCTGGTAGCGACCCCGTTCACGCGGCGGGACGAGGTCGCCGATGATGGCCATCGCCCCGACCATCAGGCCGCCCGCACCCAGGCCCTGGATGCCGCGGAACGCGATCAGCTCGCCCATGTTCTGCGACAGGCCCGACAGCGCGGACCCGGCGAGGAACACCAGGATCGAGATCATGAAGACGCCCTTGCGGCCGAAGAGGTCGCCGAGCTTGGCCCACACCGGTGTCGCGACGGCCGTCGCCAACGCGTAGGCGGTGACCACCCACGACAGGTGGGCGAGCCCACCGAGCTCACCGACGATCGTCGGCATCGCGGTACCGACGATCATGTTGTCCAGCATCGCGAGCAGCATCGCGATCATCAGGCCGGACAGGACCGTGTAGATCTCGCGCCTGCTGCGCGGGGCGGGCTCACCGCCGTCGGCCTGCGCGGGCGGCAGTTGCTCCCCCGCGGCCCGCGTGTGGGCGACCTCGGCGCGGTGCCTGCCGGCCCGCTGCGCGACGGCCTCGCCCGGGACGGCGACCGCGGCCCGAGTCCCCTCTTCCATGACTGGCGTCCTTCCCCGAGATCACCCTTACTTGCCGACCGGCTAGTAAGCTCTGAGAGGTAAGGTACGCTCTCACTAGCCGGTCGGCAAGTAAGATGGTGGGCATCACCAACCAGGAGGTCAGCGGTGACGGACGCGCGGCGCACGGACACCCGTGCGCAGATCCGTGAGGTGGCACTCGAGCTGTTCGCCGAGCGCGGGTACGACGGCACGTCCCTGCGTGAGATCGCCGAACGGCTGGGCATCTCCAAGGCCGCCGTCTACTACCACTACAAGACCAAGGAGGAGATCGTCGGCGCCCTGTTCGACGACTTCCTCGCCGGCGTCGACGAGATCGTGGAGTGGGCGCACGAGAAGGGCCCGGGACCCGAGACACGCGCCGAGGTGCTGCGCCGCTACCAGGACCTGCTGACCGGGCCGTCGGCCGCGCAGGTCGCGCGGTTGATGCAGGAAGGCCAGTCGTCGCTGCGCGACGTCGCGGCGGCGAAGGACATGAAGACCCGCTTCTTCGCGATGGGCCGCGCCGTCACCGCGCCCGACGCGTCGGCCGCCGAGCAGCTGCGCATGCGGCTCGCGGTGATCGCCCTGCACCTCGGGGCCTTCATGGACCAGGAGAGCCTGCCGGTCTCCGACGAGGAGCGCCGGACCGCGGCGCTCGAGGTCGCGCTGGAGCTCGCCCGCACCTGATCCGCCCCGCTCCCCGGTGCGGTCAGACGTGCCGGTAGCCGGGATGCACGCCCGGCGTCAGACCCTGCTCGTCGGCGATCCGCGCGAGCAGCGCCCGCAGCGTCGCGCGCTCGCCGTCGTCGAGAGCCGCGCAGATCGCGTCGTCGTGCTCGCGGCCGACGTCGGCGATGCGCCGCAACAGCTCCTCCCCCGCCGACGTCAGGTACAGCGCGTGCAGCCTGCGGTCGGCCGGGTTGCGTCTGCGCTCGACCAGCCCGCGCTCGTCGAGCTGGTCGACGAGCGCGACGAGCCGGCTCGGCGGCGTGCCCAGCACCGAGGCCAGCGCCTGCTGCGACTGCCCCGGCGCCGCCGCGACGGCACGCAGCAGCCCCGTCTGCGGGGGCGTGAGGTCGAGCGCGCCGATCCGCTCGGCGAACCTGCCCGCCGCGTGCGCGCCGATCTGCGCGAGCAGGAAGGCCGATCCCGGTCCGGGCCCGGGCGGCGGCACGACGGCCTCCACGGCGGTGTTCATGCGGGCACCGTATCACTTGACAAATGATTCGCCCGAGAGAATCGTTCTAGCTTGTAATGATTTGACCTGGGGAAGAAGCGGGGGCGTCGTTCCCGCGCCCCTCGGTCTGCTGTTCTCGTCGTCGCAGCGATCCCGCTGCCCGTCTTCCGGAAGGGCCGTCCGATGACCGACCACACCTTTCGTTTCGGCGTCGTCGCCACGCCGCAGGACGGCGACGCCTGGCGCGCCACCGCCCGTCGCATCGCCGAGCTCGGCTACTCGACGCTGCTGATGCCCGACGGGCTGCAGCTGCTCGCCCCGTTCCCGTCACTGGCGGTGGCGGCGTCGGTCGCCGACATCCGGGTGGCGACGTTCGTGCTGGCCTCGCCGCTGCGCACCCCCATGGCCGCGGCCTGGGACGCACACTCGATGACCGTGCTGACCGGCGGCCGCTTCGAGCTCGGGATCGGCACCGGGATCCCGGCGGCGAAGCAGTCCGCCGAACGGCTCGGGATGCCCTACGGCACCGCCGCGGAGCGGCTCGCGCAGGTCGGCGCGACGATCGACCGCGTCCGCGAGCTCGAGCAGGCCGACGGACCCGGGGACCTGCGGACCCCCGTGCTCGTCGCCGCGGGCGGGCCGAAGTCCCGCACGCTGGCCGCCGAGAAGGCCGACATCGTCACACTCGCCGCCGGCCCGCTCGCGAACACCGACGACATGGCCGCGATGGCCGAGGACCTGCGCGCCAAGGCCGGCGACCGGGCCGACGCCATCGAGCTGGCCATGAACATCTTCGTCATCGGCGACGACGTGCCCCCGTGGACCAAGCAGTTCATGGGCGTCGACGCCGACGAGCTCATCGCCGCCGACGCGCTCACCATGCTGCGCGGCACCCCGCAGGAGATGGCCGACGAGCTGCAGCGCCGCCGGGAGCGGATCGGCACGTCCTACATCAGCGTCAACGCACAGTTCGTCGAGCAGTTCGCCCCGGTCGTGGAGCTGCTGCGCGACCGCTGACGCTCACTCACGGGGAGATGATCGCGCGCAGCTGGTCGGCCTTCTGCGGGGTCCAGTCGGGTGGGCGCAACAGCGTGGCCCAGGCGTCGACGGACTCGCGGGTGTAGCGGTGCCCGTGTCCCTCCGGGACGTCGGCGGCCGCGGGCATGTCCAGCGTGACCTGCCAGAACGTGACGACGGGCAGCCACGTCATCGCCGGCAGGACGTCGCGGCCGCGCGGCTCGGCGAGCCAGTCGGGCCGGCTGAACAGCAGCCGCGGACTCCACCACGTGATCGGGTCCGACGGGTGCTGCAGGATCAGCGTCCGAGACCCGTCCCACGGCGCGCCGACCGGCGGAGCGCCGGCGTCGATGTCGGTGCTGAACCGGACCGTCCGGCCGTTGCGGTACACGGGTTCGACCTCACGGCTGCCCGGGTCGCGGCCGTCGCGGAACTCGGTGTGCAGTGCGTTGAAGTTCGGCGGGCCGACGAACAGCGCGCCCGACGTGCGGTTGCGCAGGTCGGACTCGCCGCTGAACGCCGCCTCGCCGCCGAACGACCCGAGGCTCTCGCCGAAGACGTAGAGCTGCGGGCGGTGGTCGACGGGCAGCGAGGCCCACTTCCCGTAGACGGCGTCGAACAGGGCCCGGCCCGCGGCCTGCGCACGTGAGGCGTCGACAAGGTACGAGAAGCCGGACGGGACGAACGAGTACTGCAGGGCGACGATCGCGCTGTCGCCGCCCGCGACGTACTCGAACGACGACATCGTGCCGGCGTCGAGCCAGCCCTGCCCGGTCGTCGTCGCCACGAGCAGCCGCGCCCGGTCGAACCCGCCCGCCCGTTCCAGGTCGGCGACGGCGAGCGCCGCGCGGTCCTCCGCGGTGTCCGCGGAGTCCACTCCCGCGTAGATCCGGATCGGCTCCGCGGCACGCGTGCCGGTGAACCGGGCGATGTCGGCGCCCGATGGCCCACCCGCGACGAAGATGCGCCCCTCCCGGCCGAGCGTGTCCCAGCCGATCAGCGACTCGGGTCCGCCCGAACGCAGGTCCGACGTGGGCCGGCTCACCCCGGCGGGGGTCTCGTCGTTGGCGGCGGCGAAGGCCCGGTCGGTGGCGGCGAACAGCCCGTCGAGCGCCAGTCCGCTCACCAGGTACACCACGACGGCGGCGACGACGAGTCCGCCGAGTGCCCGGGCGCCGCGCCTGCCCATCCAGCGCGAGAGCAGCCGGCCCAGCCCGCGGCCGAGCAGGAACAGGGCACGGCACAGCGCGAACAGCACGACGAACGCGACGAGGGCGACCGGCACCGCGAGCAGCGTGTCGCCCCACGACTGCGCGGGGGCACCCATCAGGGTCCGCAGCTCGCCCTGCCAGTACCGCCCGGCGAGGACCGACGCGACGACGAGCAGCACCGCGACGATCCCGAAGACCGCGAGCGACCGGCCCCGGGCACGCCGGGGTCCACGGCCGGCGAACGCCCGCCACACGAGCGCGACGAGCACGCCGAGCCCGTAGCCGAGGATCGCGCCGATGCCCGCGACCGCGCCCTGCAGCACCCCGCTGCGGGGCAACAGCGAGGGGGTGAACGTCAGGCAGGCCAGGATCAGCCCGCCCCAGAGCCCCGGCAGGCTCGGCGCGTACCACCGCCGCACGGGCGGGACCGCCTCGTCGACGGGCTCGGTCCGGTCCTCGGGCGGCACCTCGCGGGTGAGGGTCACATCCGCCGCCGCGGCGGTCCGGCATGCTCGACACCACGACGGGTCATCCACGAACCGTAACGATGTTGCACGCCGCGCAGTACCCCCGACGGGCCTACTCCGACCGGTCCCGCACGGACCCCCTGCGGGCGCGCCCATGTCGTGGGGGTGGTGCCCGCGTCGTCCGGGTGGTGTCCACGGACGCGGGCGGCCCCTACCATCGGGGCCCGATCCCGGGAGCCGCCATGGGAACGACCCTCGCCGCCGCGCTCGACGACGCCCGCCGTCGCGGGTTCGTCGGCCGTGCCGGGGAGCTCGCGGCGTTCGAGCGCGCGCTCCAGGGGGTCGACGTCACCCGGGTGCTGTTCGTCCACGGTCCCGGCGGGATCGGGAAGTCCACGTTGCTCGACGAGATGCGCAGGCGCGCCCGGGCCGCGGGGCGCGAGACCGTCGTGCTCGACGGGCGCGACATCGGCGGGTCGCTGCCCGCGGTGGCCGATCCGGTGGCCGCCGCGACCGCGGACGGCCGGGAGCCGGGACCGGTGCTGCTCGTGGACGGCTACGAGCTGCTCACCCCGCTGGACCGCTGGTTCCGGACGCGGCTGCTGCCGTCGTTGCCGGCGAGCTCGGTCACCGTGCTGGCCGGTCGCGAGCCGCCCGCACCCGACTGGGCGGCCGACCCGGGTTGGCGCCTGTTGCTGGACGCCCACCCGCTGCCCAGGCTCGACGCCGCCGAGAGCGAGGCCCTGCTCCGCGGGCTCGGCGTCGCCGGACCCGACCGCGAGCGGCTGGCCGCGCTCGGCCGTGGCCACCCGCTCGCGCTGGTGCTCCTCGCCGAGGCCGGCTCCGACGGACCGGCTCCCGCGGCACTGGGCGACCGTCCGGGACTGGTCGCGGATCTGTGCCGCGTCCTGGTCGACGACGTCCCCGACGAGCACCACCGGATCGGGCTGGCGACGTGCGCGCACTCGTTCCGCACGACCCAGGACCTGCTCGCGGCCACCGTCGGCGACCGCGCGTCGCAGGTGTGGCGCTGGCTCGCGATGCGCCCGTACACCGCGACGACCTCGCAGGGCCTGCGGCTGCACGACCTGGTCCGCGACGTGTTCGACGCCGAGTTCGCCCAGCGCAGCCCCGACGCCTACGCCGAGCTGCACCGCACGATCCGGATGCACACCGTCACGCGGTTGGTGGCGCCCGGCTCGGTGACCCGCTACCGCGACGCCACCGAGCTGATCCTGCTGCACCGGCGCAGCCCGGCGGAGGCCGAGCTGTCGGTGCTGCGCGACGGCGGGGCACCGGCGGTGTCCGCGGCGACCCCAGGGGACCACGAGCGGATGTGCGCGGTCGCGGCCGCCTCGGAGGGCCTGCACGCGGAGCCCGCCTGCCGGCACTGGCTCACCACCCAGCCGGCCGGGGCGCACGTCGCGCGGTCGGACTCAGGAGTCGAGGCGGTTGCGCTACACGTCCTCGTCGACGCGACGACCGACACCGGGCCCGACCCGGTCGTACCCGCCGTGCTGGAGGCCGTGTCCCGGCGCCGCGCGCTGCGGCCGGGCGAACGGATCGGGGTGTGCCGTTTCGTCGGCGACCTCGCCGGGTCACAGCGCAGCCCGGTCGCGGTGCTGACCGCCTCCGTCTCGGCATCGGTCGAGTGGCTGTCTCGGCCGGTGGGCTGGTCGGTCGTGACCCCCGTCGACGAGGCCTACTGGCGGCCGTTCTTCGACTACCTGGGGTTCTCCGTGCTGGCGCGGGTGCCGGTGCCCGGCGGGGGCGAGGTGACGGCGTTCGCCTGGGACCGCGCCCGGCTGTCCCTGGAGGCGTTCCTCGACATGACCGGCCGCCGCGAGCTGACGGGCGAGACCGGGCCCCCGCCACCGGAGCTGCTGCGGCCCGCGCCGATGGGCCGCGACGCCTTCGACGCCGCGGTGCGCGCCGCGCTGCGTGACCTGTCCCGGCCCGACCGGCTCGCGGGATGCCCGCTGGCGACGACCGCGCTCGGACCGGACGTCCGGCAGGTGATCGTGCAGACCCTCGACGGGCTCGCCGCCGAGCCCCGCGGCGACGTGCTGCTCCGCGTCCTCGACCGCACCTACCTGCACGGGGCGCCGAGCCAGGAGGCCGCCGCCGAGGTGCTCGGCCTGCCCTTCAGCACCTACCGGCGCCATCTCGCCCGCGCGACCGAGCGGCTCGCCGACCTGCTCTGGGCCCGCGAGGTCAACGGCGGGCCGGGCACAGACGGGCATGAACCGGACAGGATCCGAGCTGGAGAGTGAGCACCCTCACGGTGGACCGTGCCGGCCATGAGCACAGTCACCGTCCTCGGGGCCGGACTGACCGGCCTCACCACCGCCCTCCTGCTCGCCCGTGACGGGCACGACGTCACGGTCCTCGAACGGGATCCCGCTCCGCCACCGGCCGATCCCCTCGCGTGGCAACGCCGCGGCGTGGCGCAGTTCCGGCTGCTGCACATCATGCTGCCGCGCTGGCGTGCCGTGATGGCCGCCGAGCTGCCCGAGGTGCTCGACGCCCTCGTCGCGGCCGGCGGCGTGCGGACGAACCTGCTGCACCTGCGCCCCCCGGCCGCGACCGGCGGCCGGCGCGAGGGCGACGAGCGGTTCGACGTCGTGACCGGCAGGCGCCCGGTCGTCGAGGCGGCCGTCGCGGCGATCGCCGAGCGCGCAGGCGGCATCCGGATCCTGCGCGGCGTCGCCGTCGACGCGTTGCTGGCCGACGCGTCCGGGGCCGTCCCGCACGTCACCGGTGTGCGCGCGGGCGGCCGGGAGCTGGCGTCGGACGTCGTCGTCGACGCGCTCGGCCGCCGCTCCCCGGTCGCGGGCTGGGTCGGCGCGCTCGGCGGGCGGCCACCCGCGCGGGAGCGGGCCGACCTGGGTTTCGTCTACTACGCCCGGCACTTCCGGGCCGCCTCCGGTGTGACCCCCACCGGGCTCGACGCCGCCCTGACCCACCACGACTCCGTCTCCGTCCTGACCCTGCCCGCCGACAACGGCGTGCACGGCGTCGCGATCACGGCGAGCGCTCGGGACCGGGAGCTGCGCGGCCTGCGCGACCCCGCGTGCTGGGACGCGGCGATCCGGCTCTTCGACGCGACCGCACCGTGGCTGGACGGCGAGCCGGTCACCGGCGTCGACGTGATGGCCGGGATCGAGGACCGCCACCAGGAGTACGTCGTCGACGGCACGCCGGTCGTCACCGGCCTGGTCGCGGTCGGCGACGCGTGGGCGTGCACGAACCCGTCGCTGGGTCGCGGTGCGTCGATGGGGGCGGTGCACGCGCAGCTGCTGCGCGACGTCCTCGCCGCGCACGGCACCGACGACGCCGACACTCTCGTCCGTGCCTTCGCGGACGCGACCGCGACGACGCTGACGCCCTACCTGGACTCGACGCTCGTGTTCGACCGCCACCGGCTCGCCGAGATCGAGGCGGAGATCGCCGGCATGCCCTACCGCACGGACGACCGCGGGTGGGCCGTGTCGACGGCGCTCGCCGCGGGCGCCGCCGTCGACCCCGAACTGGCCCGGGTCCACACCATGATCGGCGGCATGCTCGCGACGCCCGGCGAGGTGTTCTCCGACGCCGCCGTGACGGGCCGGGTGCTCGAACACGCCGGACCGCCGCGGCGGGTCGGTGGTCCGACCCGCGAGGAACTGGTGGCGACGGTCGCCGGGACGCGGGTCTGACGTCGGCCCGCCGCGGTCAGTGCCCTCGGACGGTGCCCGACAGCAGCAGGACCGTCAGGTCGCGGCGGCTGCGCACCCCCACCTTGTCGAAGACCGACTTGAGGTGGTCCTGCACGGTGTGTGCCGAGATGTGCAGCGCCGCGGTGATCTCCCGCGTCGACATCCCGTGCACGACGAGCCGCGTCACCTCGTGCTCCCGGGGGCTCAGGCCGTGGGCGGCGCACAGGACGCCGAACGTCGTCGCGGGCCCGGCGGCCTCGACGACGACGGCGATCCGCTCGGCGCCGGGCGGTCCGAGACGGGAGGCGTGCACGTCGAGCCAGCCGCCGGCGGCCGACGGGACCCGGGCGCTCGGCGGCGGGGGCTCGCCGGTCGCCGGACCCGGCCGTTCGGCCGCCAGGAGCGCGGCGGCGACCGCTCGCACGGCGGTGGGTACCGGCGACCGCCGCGGCCGGTCGGCGGGCAGCAGCGGGAGCAGCTGCTCCGCCTCCGGGGTGCTCGCGACGTGGTCGAGCGCGTCGTCGAGCAGGACGACCCCCGGCCGGGGCGTCCCCGCATCGGCGGGCCGCCGGTGCAGGAGCACGGCCTGCCGTAGCCCGTGCGCGACGTGCGAACCGACCCTGGCGAGGACCGCCGCCTCGGCCGGGGTGAAGCCGAGCGGCCCGTCCTCGCGGTGCAGGCACAGGTAGCCCCAGCAGCGGTCGCCCTCGACGAGGGCGAGGCGCAGCTCGTCGCCCAGCCCGAGCGGGGCCATGATCTCGCGGTAGCGCGCGCTGGCCGCCCGGTCGCCGCGGGTCGCCGTGTCGAGGGTGCGGACGTGTGCGCGAGCCCGCGCCAGCGTCGAGAAGCGGTTGACGTCACCCGCACCGAACTCGTTCGCGACGAACGCCGCGCTCACCGCTGCGAGCGGGTCCTCGGCGTGCACGCTGGTGAACAGCAACGACTCGGGGTCGGCGGTGGCGAAGAACGCGGCGTCGACGGGCATCGCCCGGCGGACCTCGTGCAGCACCCGGTCGCGCAGCGTCGCCGCGTCGAGCCCGCCCCGGCTCCAACGCCGGATCGCGCGCTCGGCCCGTGCGACGTCAGGCCGGTTCGGCACCGGCCGAGTGTGGACGCATCGACGCCGCCGCGGTACCCCACGGTGCTGGGATGGTCACCGGCCCCGAGGGATCCGACGCTGGGCGCCATGACCACCACCGAAACGACGACGAGCGTCGTCGACACCTTCATCCAGGCACTGTTCACGGCCGGCGACCTCAGTGCGGTCGACCGGCACCTCTCCCCCGGCTTCGTCGACCACGACCCACCCGTGCCGGACGCCCCGAGCGGCGCCGAGGGTCTGCGGCGCGCGGCGGCGATGTTCCGGGCCGCGTTCCCCGACTGGCACAGCGACGTGGAGCTGCTGGTCACCGACGGGTCCGTCGTCACCGAGGTGTTCACGGCGCGGGGCACGCACCGCGGCGAGCTGATGGGCGTCGCGGCGACGGGGCGGACGGTCGAGCTGCGCGGCATCAACGTGTTCCGCGTCGAGCGCGGCCTCATCGTCGAACGCTGGGGCCGGCTCGACGAGCTCGGGCTGCGTCGACAGCTCGGGCTCACCCCGTGACGGACCCCTGCGCGGGCGGTCAGGCCGACCGGCCGCGGCGGCGCCTGCGGCCGCCGGGGCGCGACTCGCCGTCGGAGCCACCCGCCCGCAGGGCGGTGGCCGCGAACCCGTGGTCGGAGCGCAGGCGGGCGAGGTCGACGTCGTCGGTCCAGAAGGCGGCGACCTCGTCGGCCGGGAAGTGCTCGGCCATGAGCTGCATCGCGATGTCGTGGCGGACGTACTCGACGGCCACCATCACGACGGCCGGGTTGTCGGAGAAGATGCCCCACGCGTCGTCGCCGACGAACCCGCCGATGACGCACTCGCGGCGGTCGGCGACGGCGACGAACAGCCGGCAGCCCAGGTTCTCCAGCACCACCGCGGGCGGCGAGAGCCGGTGGGAGTAGGTGTGCCCGGGGATCTCCTCGTCCTCGCCGTAGGTCAGCGTCGTGACGGCGACCCCGCGGGCGTCGGCCTCGCGGACCAGCTGCTCGAGGTCGACGTTCTCCTGCGGCCACGTCGACAGGAACAGGTCGTGCCGCGCCCCGGCCACGACGTCGCCCGCGCGTTCGAGCAGCGCGTCGCGGCCGGTGAGGTTGTGGATCAGGTGCACCCGCGACGGCGGGACGATCGCGGGCAGCGCGGCCCGCAGCGAGCCGAGTGTCGACTCGTAGCGCCGCCGCAGCCGGTCGAGCAGCGAGGCGGGCGGCAGCGGCAGGTAGGTGACGGTGTCGTCGTCGGTGCGGACCTCGTAGGTGGCGCCGCTCGCGGTGAGCTTGCCGAGCGTCTCGTAGACGGTGCTGCGTGGCACCCCGGAACGCTTCGCGACCTCGTAGCCGTTGAGCGGTTCCCCTGCCGCGACCAGCGCGAGGTACGCCTTCGCCTCGTACATCGACATCCCCAGCTCCTGGAGCTGGGCGACGACGCCGTCGGGTGCCGTCATCGGTCGGCCAGGTGCACGAGCGCGATCTTCGTGTCCAGCTTGCTGGGCAGGAACGCGCCCTGCACGCTGTGCCGCACGCGGGTGTCGACCTCGCCGCGGGCGGCGGCGCGGCCCGCGAGGCGGCCGAGGGTGAAGCCGCCAGAGATGCGGGTGCCGCCGAGTTCCGCGGTACCGCCGAGCCCGCCGAGGCAGTCCCCGGCCGCGTAGAGGCCGGGGATCGGCGCGCCGAACACGTCGATGACCTGCAACGACTGCGTGGCGCGGAAGCCGCCGGAGACGAAGTTGACGCCGACGACCATCGGGATCGCGGTGAACGGCGCGGTCGCGCAGGCACGCCGCCCGGGCGGCATGACGACGCGCCCGGTCAGCGGGTCGCGCGTCGCGTCGGTGGCGAGGAACGCGTTCCAGCCGGCGACGGTCGCCTCGAGCGCGGCGACGGGCACGCCGATCGTCGACGCCAGCTCCACGAGGGTCGGAGCCTGCACGGCCGGTTCGGGCATCTGCCCGATGAGCGTGGCCTTCTCCCGGGCGACGACGTCGTCGACGATGTACCAGCCGCGCCGGCCGGGCTGGCCGAGCAGGGCCTCGACGCGCTCCTCGTAGGGGCCCGCCTCGTCGTGGAAGCGCACGCCGGACTCGTTGACGGCGATGGCGTCCTCGACCAGCGACGACGAGACGATCACCAGCGGCGGCACGAAGGTCATGTTCACCAGGTCGCCGCCGACGGCCTGGCCCATCAGGTGCCCGTCGCCGCGGCACGTGTCGACACCGAGGTAGGGCCCGCGGGCGAGGAAGTTCGGCTGGTAGCGCTGCCGCAGCTCCGGGTTGGACTGGTAGCCGCCGGTCGCGAGCACGACACCGCCGCGCGCCGTGATCGACGTGGTGCCGTCGGGCCCGTCCACCAGGACGCCGGTGACCCGGCCGGCGTCGGTCAGCAGCCGCCGCGCCGTCGTCCCGAACAGGGTGCGGACGTTCGGCGACGCGAAGTCCGGCTCGAAGGCGCGGGCGAACATCCACGGGTCGACGACGGCCGCCATCCGGTCGACGGTGTGCTGCTTGGGCCGCGGGATGAACCGGCTGAACCGCACGCCGCGCGCGGTGAGGATGTCGTAGGTCTCGGCGCTCTCCCGCCCGAACAGCCGCACGAGGTCCTCGTCGACCACCATGCCGTAACCCTCGGCGGCCTCGGCGGTCATCCGCGCGGCGTCGGCGACGAACGTCTCGACGTCGTCGACGATGCCCTGCTCGGCCTGCATCGCGGAGTTCACGAACGTCAGGTAGCCGGTGGACCAGACGCAGTTGCCACCGATGTGGTCCATCGCCTCGACGGCGACGACGTCGACCCCGTCGGCGGCGGCCGCGGCGACGGCGGCCATCCCGGCGGGCCCGGTGCCGAGGACGACGACATCGCACTCGAGCGCGGAGCCGGTCGGCTCCGTACTCACGCCGTGACTCATGCCGTGCCCTCGATCCAGGCCATCAGCTCCGGCTTCACGGACTCGTCGACCAGCTCCAGCCAGGGCCCGCCGCCCGGCGCCCGCATGTAGGCGAAGCGGACGGGGTTCCCGGAGTCGTCGACGGCGTGCACGACCTGCGTGCCGCCGGCCGCCCGCAGCGCGGCGACCCGGCCGGGCAGGTCGGCCTCCCAGTAGCCGAGGTGGTCCAGGCGCGCGCCGCCGTGGGCGCCGCCGGACCAGATGCCCCCGCTCACGTCCTGGATCAGTTCGACGTAGGGCGGTCCGGGCCGCGAGTAGGCGGCGAGGAGCTCGACCTGCAGGATCTCCGGCGAGTCGTCGACCTGCACCTTCAGGTGGCGCGGACGGATCTCCGACCAGGTTCGGCCGGCCGTGGCCGACAGCGCGGCCATCGCCTTCTCGATGTCGTCGACGACGTAGCCGACGTGGTAGAGCTCCATGAGGAAGGCCTCTCAGTCGTTCGTCACGCCGAGCGACAGACCGCCGTCGATCGTCAGGATGCTGCCGGTGGCCCACTCGGCCTCGGCGAGGTAGAGAACGGCCTCCGCGACCTCCTCGGTGGTGCCGATGCGCCCGATCGCGTGTGCCGCCGCCAGACCCTTGAGCCGCTCCTGCGCCTGCTCCGGGGTGCCCAGACCCGCGCGCTCGTTGATCTCGGTGTAGACCCCGCCGGGGCGGATGCAGTTGATCCGGACGCCCTGCGGGCCCAGCTCGGCGGCGAGCACACCGGTCAGGGCCTCGAGCGCACCCTTGGTCGCGGCGTAGGGCGACGCGCCGGGGAACGCGCGCTGGGTGTGCACGGACCCGAACACGACGACCGAGCCGGAGCGCTCGCGCAGCGCGGGCATCGCGAGCCCGGTCAACTGCACCGGCCCGACGACGTTGGCATGGTAGAGATCGAGCATCTGCTGCTCGTCGAGCTCGTCGATCTTCCCGCGGTACATGTTGCCCGCGGCGTTGACCAACGTGTCCAGTCCGCCGCCGTGCTCGATCGCGGCGGCGAGCATGCGCTCGCGGTCGGCCGCGACCGTCACGTCCCCGGCGACGGCGATGCACCCGGCGCCGATGTCGTCGGCGACCTTGCGCACCTTGTCCTCGCGCCGCCCGCTGATCGTGACGCGGGCACCGCGGGCGGCGAACAGCCGCGCCACGCCCTCACCGATGCCGCTGCCCCCGCCGGTGACCAGCACCGACGTTCCGGCGACCTGCTTCACGAGACCTCCTGCGTCGGGTCGGGACCGTCGGCCCCGACCGAGTCGACCGACTTGGGGCGCGCCATCCGCGCGAGCGCGGCGACGGTGATGCCGCCGTCGACGGCGATGGTCTGCCCCGTGATGTAGGCCGCGGCCGGCGAGGCCAGGAAGATGACGGCGTCGGCGACCTGCTCGGCCGTCCCCAGCTCGCCGAGCGGGACCTGGCCCTGGCGCAGCCTGCGGATCTCCGCGTCGGCGTAGATCGCGTCGGACATGCCGGCGTTGATCAGGCCGGGCGCGACGCAGTTGACCCGCACCCCGCTGCCCGCCCACTCCAGCGCCATCTGCTCCGACAGCCGGATCACCGCGGCCTTCGTCGCGGTGTAGGCACCCCCGTTGGGGGCGGCCGCGATCCCGTTGATCGACGAGATGTTGACGACGGCGCCGCCCGCGTCGCCCATCCGGAGGGCTCCGTGGCGCGCGACGACGAACGTCCCGGTGAGGTTGACGTCGATGACGGCCTGCCAGTCCGCGACCGACAGCGTCGCGAGCGGGCCGAACCGCACCAGGCCGGCGTTGTTGACCACCAGCGACAGCGGGCCGTCGAGCGCGTCGAACCCCGCGACGACCGCGTCCTCGGAGGTCACGTCGACGCGCCGGGACGTGGCGAGGTCGCCGATCGACGAGGCGGTGGCCGCCGCGGCGGCGCCGTCGACGTCCCAGCAGGCGACGCGGTACCCGGCCTTGGCTGCGTGCCGGGCGATGACGGCACCGATGCCGCTGCCGGCGCCGGTGACGACGGCCGTGGCCACGGCGGAGTTCATGTTCTTCTCCTGGGGAGTGCGGGGGTGGGGAGCGGACCGGCGCTCACGGCGACACCGTGACCTGCCACGTGCACAGGTCCTCCGCCTCGTCCGGGGGCGTGACGGTCCATGCGCCGTGCGCGTGGGCGGCGATGCTGCGGATGCACCGCGCGCAGTAGCGGGGGCGTTCACCGGGGACACCGGGCACCTCGCCGTCGGCGACCTTCGCGACGTCGGGGTTGTCCCGCCAGTAGTGCCCCCCGCTGCCGCAGGCGTGCCGGAACGTCGTGACCTGGCCGACGGACGTGACCGTGCCGACCGATCCGTGCGCGCGCAGCAACGCGGCGATCTCGACGGGGTCGACCTGCGCGCCGGAGCCGACGAGGTCGTCGATGCCGACGGTCGTCTCCCCGATCAGCCGGGTGATCACGTCGTCCACCGCGTGCTCGCCGTCGGTGGCGTCGGCGGCGACGTCGATGAGCTGCACGATCAGCGCGACGAGCCGGTCGTGCAACCCGCGCCAGCGCGCGTGCTCGGCCTCGACCAGCGCCAGCACACGCGGGTCGACCGGTGGGTCGAGCGCACGCAGCTGGTCGGGGAGCTGCCGCAGGTGCAGCTCCTCGTGTTCCCCCGTCATCGCCCGTTCCCCCCTCGGATGTTCACCGTCAGCGCAGGTAGGAGCTCACCAGCTCGTCGGACGCGAGCAGCTCGTCGGAGGCCCGGGTGAGCTCGTTGCGACCGCCGCGCAGGATGTACGTCCGGTCGGAGACCCGCAACGCGGCGGCCTGCTGCTCGACGATCAGGAACGTCACGCCCTGCTCGCGCAGCTCGCGCACGACGTCGAACAGGTCGCGCACGACGCGCGGGGCCAGACCGAACGACAGCTCGTCGATCAGCAGCAGCCGAGGGTGGCTCATCAGCGCCCGGCCGAGGGCGAGCATCTGCTGCTGCCCGCCCGACAACGACGACGCCGACTGGTCGAGCCGGCCGGCGAGCTCCGGGAACAGCGACAGCACCCGGTCGCGGTCGGCCTTGGCGGCGGCGCCGTGGGCGCGGCGGGCGGCCAGCCCGAGGTCGAGGTTCTCCCCGACCGTGAGGGTCTGGAAGATGCCGCGGCCTTCGGGCAGCTGGCACAGCCCCAGGCCGGCGCGCTTGTTGGGCGGGAGCTTGCCGAGGTCCTTGCCGTCGAAGGTGATGCGGCCCGACCACAGCGGCAGCACCCCCGACAGCAGGCGCATCAGCGACGTCTTCCCGGTGCCGTTGGGACCGAGGACGGTGACGATCTCGCCCTCGTCGACGGTCAGCGACACCCCGTGCAGGACCTCCAGACCGCCGTAGCCGGTCCGGGCATCGTCAATCTCCAGCAGCAACGTCGGCTCCCAGGTAGGCCTCGACGACGACGGGGTCGCGCAGGACGTCCTTGGGCGGTCCGTTCTGGATGATCCGCCCGAAGTGCAGGACCGCGGCCGTGGGACACAGCCGGGTGATGAGCTCGAGGTCGTGCTCGATGATCATGACGGCAGCTTCCGGCCGCTGCCCCAGCCAGCCGTTGAGCCCGTCGACGAGACGGTCGACGTCCTCGGCGCCGAGACCGGCGGCGGGTTCGTCGAGCAGCAGCAGTGCGGGGTCGTTGAGCAGGCCCCGTGCCACCTCGATGATCTTCTGGCTGCCGATCGGGAACTGGTTCGCCGCCCGGTCCGGGTGCGCGCCGAGCCCGAAGATGCCCAGCAGCTCGCGGGCGCGGGCGCGCTGGTCCTTCTCGTCGCGGCGCGCGGCGGGGACGCCGAACAGCTCGGCGATGTGCCCGTGCCGGTGGTGGCGCCCACCGCCGACCATGACGTTCTCCACGGCCGACAGGTTCGGGATCAGCCGCGGGGTCTGGAAGGTGCGGGAGACGCCGAGGCGGGCGACCTTGTCGGGCCGCAGCCCGATGACGCTCTGCCCGCCGAGGCGCACGTCGCCGGCGTCGGGCCGGAGGTAGCCGGAGACGACGTTGAGGCATGTCGTCTTGCCGGCGCCGTTGGGTCCGATGAGCCCGGTGAACCCGGGGCGCACCGCGAGGTTCACGCCCTCCAGCACGGAGTTGCCGCCGAAGGACTTGCTGACGCCGTCGAACTCGACGACGACGTCGGCCTCCCGCGCCGGGGTGGCCGTGTCGCCCGCGTCGACCGTCTCGGTGGACATCACGCGTCCTCCTTCACAGAGGTCTCGGGCGCGGCGGTGCCCTCGGTGCCGGGGACGGGCGTCGCAGGCTTGCGCCGCAGCAGTGCCGTCCCGAACCGCGAGTCACGGATGGTCCGGAACAGCGAGGTGAGTCCGCCCGGCAGCAGCGCGATCACGACCATCAGCACGAGGCCGTAGGCGATGGCCTGCTGGTCGCCGAGGTCCTGGAAGAACTCGATGATGACGACGGCGAACGCCGCGCCGACCAGCGGGCCCCACAGCGACCCGGCGCCGCCGACGAAGACCATGACCAGCATCGGGACCAGCAGGTTCATGTGGAACATGGCCGGGAAGATGAACGTCTGCAACTGGGAGTACAGGGTGCCGGCGACCGCGGCGATGAAGCCGGACAGCCCGAACGCGACGAGCCGGTAACGCAGCACCGACACCCCGAGCGAGCCGGTGAGCGACCCGAGGTCGCGCACCGCCTGCAGGGTGCGACCGAAGCGGCCGAGCAGGGCGCGGCGGGTGAGGAAGAACGTCAGCGCCGCGACGACGAGGATCACGAAGTACGTCGACGCGCTGCCGGTGATGCCGGGCAGCGTCCACACGTCGACGTTCATGCCCGCGCCGCCGCCGGTGATGGGCCGGGCGAACACCAGCAGCTCGACGATCGCCATGCCGAGCGCGAGCGTCGCGATGGCGAGGAAGAAGCCCTTGAGCCGGACCGCCGGGAACCCGATGACCACCGCGAGCAGGGCGGCGGCAACACCGGCGAGCGGGATCGTGATCAGGAACGGGACCCCGTGCTGGACGGAGATCGCGCTCCCGTAGGCGCCGAGGGCGAACAGCGCGGCGTGCGCGAGGCCGATCTGCCCCGACCACCCGACGAGCAGGTTGAACCCGACGGTCGAGATCGCGTAGACGAGCGTCAGGCTGAGGACGAACACCAGGTAGGAGTTCGCGACGAACGGCACCGCGAAGAGCACCACCAGGACGACGATCGCCACGATGCCCTTGCGCAGGCCCGACCCGCGCCCGCCCTCGTCGGCGGCGCCGGCGTTGGCTCTGATCCCGGCCGCGACGGCGGCGGGCCCGGTGGTCGGGGCGCTCGCGAGCACCTCGGTCGAGTCAGACATCGCGCAACCTCACTCCCTTGGTGAACCCGTCGGGACGCAGGACCAGGACCAGGAACACGACCAGCAGCGCGACGGAGAACTGCGCCGCGGTCGACAGGTAGGCGCCGACGAACTGCTGGATGACACCCAGGATCAGGCCGCCGACGAACGTGCCGATCAGCGACGTGAAGCCGCCCATCGTGGCGGCGACGAAGCCGTAGATGATCAGCGACGTCGGCGTGATCGTCGAGACCAGCGACGACTGCGCCTGCAGCATCACGGTGACCGCGGCGATGAGCCCGCCGATGCCCCACGCGATGGCCGAGAGCCGGCCGGCGCTGACCCCGATCAGCCGTGCAGTCGCCCGGTTCTCGGCGACGGCGCGCATCTGCGCTCCCGTCGACGACCGGAAGAACATGGTGATCGCGACGGCGCCGACGAGCCCGACGACGATCGACACGATCTGCGAGACGCCGACGGACACGCCACCGCCGACGCTCACCGACACACCCGACCAGGGTGCGGGGAAGCTGCGGGGGTCGTGCCCCCAGATCAGGCCGACGACCGCGTTGAGCGCGAGCGAGAGGCCGATCGTCATGAGCAGCAGCGGGAAGTGCCCGTACTTGGACAGCCGGCGCATGAGCGCGGCGTCGATGAGCACCCCGAGTGCGATGCCGACGACGAGTGTCGCCAGCACGGTGATCCAGAACGGCAGGCCTGCCGCGGCGAGCGAGATGCCGACGTAGGTCGCGACGAGCCCCATCTCCGCCATCGCGAAGTTAGGGACGTCGGCGGCCTTCATGACGACGACGATGGCCAGGCCGAGCAGGGCGAACCAGCTTCCGGACTCCAGCCCGCTGACGATGGTCTGCAGCACGTTTCTCTCCTTCCTGCTCGGCCCGGCCCGTCGGGACCGGGGTCATTTCCCGGGGTGGTGCGGATCAGATGGGGGCCATGAACTCCTGCTCGACGACCCACTTACCACCGGTGTACTTCGCGATACCGGCCTGCCTGGCGCAGGTGTGTCCGTCGGGCAGCGGTCCGCACTCGATGTCCGGGATCGACCCGAGCTTGATCGGCTCGGACTTCAGACCCTCGGCGGTCTTCTGGAAGTTCGCGTAGGAGACGTCGTCACCCATGCGCTTGACCAGCTCGGCGAACGCCTGGACGAAGCTGTAGGTCTGCAGCGAGAAGCCGCTCTCGGCCTGCGGCTTGCCGCTCTTCTTCGCCAGCTCGCGCCAGTGCTCGACGGCGGGGTTGTTCGTGGAGACGGTGTCGGCCTGCATGCCGCCGAGGAAACCTTCGGCCGCCTCGCCCGCCGGGCCGACGGTCGACGGACCGCCGGTGCCGCCGGCGCCCTGGTCGGCGAAGACCATGCCGGTGAAGCCCTGCGCCCGCAGTTGCTTGAGGATCAGCGCGGTCGAGGTGTTGTCCTCGGCGAGCAGCACGGCGTCGGGCTGGGCCGCGACGACCTTGTTGACCGCGGAGCTGACCTCGGTGCTGCCGGTGGCCGTGGTCTCGTCGGCGACGACCTGCATGTCCGGGTGCTTGGGCATCTGCGCGTCGAGCGCCTGCTTGGCCGAGACACCGAGGTCGTTGTCCTGCTTGATGACCGCGAGGCGCTTGGCGCCCTTCTTGGCGAAGTAGTCGATCGCGACCGCGTCCTGGGCCGCGCGGGTGGCGCTGAGCAGGTAGACCTCGGCCTGCTTCGGGTCGGCCGGGGAGATCGGGCCCCACATCGGCGTCTTGTTCTCAGCGAGGAACTGCCAGGTCCCGGGCAGGCCCTGCGAGCCCGCGGGGGCGACGATCGCGTAGACCTTCTCCTGCGAGACCAGGCGCCGGACGTTGGTGACGACGCGGTCGGGAGTGAAGCCGTCGTCGAGGATGATCGCGTTGACCTTGCGACCGCCGATGCCGCCGCCTGCGTTGATCTCGTCGACCGCGATCTGGATGCCGGCCTGCAGGCCCTGGCCGGAGACGGCCGCGGTGCCGGTGATGGGGAGCGTCGCGCCGATCGTGATCTGGTCGGCGGTGATGCCCGGTGGTGTCTCACCTCCCCCCGACCCGGAACTGCTGGAGACGTTTCCGCATGCCGTCGCGAGCAGCGCGGTGACGGCCGCTGCCGCGAACAGGAGAGGCTTGCGCATCATCGGGGATCCTCCGCTGGGGTGACGCGCGGACGTGTGACGGCCGCAACTCCGGCGAAATGTAAGGGTCACACGAAGCGTCGTCAACTGCCTAACGACGTTCTAGTAGGTCACGATTTACGCACGGGCTCCGGAACGCCGTCGGCAAGGCCGCCGGCGACGGCACGCGGCCACGGGCCCACCGCCGAACGGTCCAATGTGGCTACGCCCGGACGGCCGATCAGCGCCAGTGTGCGGTCGATCTCGTCGCGCAGGATGGCGAGCATCCGCTCGACGCCCGCGGTGCCGCCGGCCGCCAGCCCGTAGACCCACGGACGGCCGAGCAGGCACGCCCGCGCACCGAGCGCGAGCGCCTTCACGACGTCGCCGCCGCGGCGGACGCCGCCGTCGAGCAGCACGTCGACGTCGGCCGGGACCGCGTCGACGACCTCCGGCAGCACGTCCAGGGCGGCCGGGACGGAGTCACCCTGCCGGCCGCCGTGGTTGGACACCGCGACCGCGCGGCACCCGACGTCGACGGCCCGCTTGGCGTCCTCGCCGGTCATCACGCCCTTGAGGACGACGGGCCCGCCCCAGCGCTCGACCATCCACTCGAGGTCGCGCCAGGTGTGCGCCGGGTTGAGCAGCCCGTTGGTGTAGACGGCCAGGCCCGTCGTGCCCTTGGCCTCGGTCATGAGCCCGGTGAAGTTCGCGAACGTCGGCCTCGGGTGGGTCAGCAGCCCCGCGAGCCAGCCGGGATGGCGCAGCAGGTCCCAGCCCGTCCTGGGGTTGACCTGCGGCGGGACCGTGAGGCCGTTGCGCAGGTCCTTCTCCCTGGCCCCGACGACGGGCACGTCGACCGTGACGACCATCGCCTCGAACCCGCTGTCGCGGGCGCGGCCGATGATGTTCTCCACGGTGCCCCGGTCGCCCCACGGATAGAGCTGGAACCACTGCGGCGAGGCCACCGAGGCGGCGACGTCCTCGATCGACACGCTCGACCCCGAGCTGGTCACCGACACCGTGCCGAAGGCGTGCGCGGCGGCCGCCGAGGCCCGTTCACCCTCGTGGTCGACCATGCGCATGAGCCCGGTCGGCCCGAGGATCACCGGCAGCTCCAGCCGCCTGCCCAGCACCGTGACGTGCTGCGGGCGCTCGGAGACGTCGACGAGCACCCGCGGCCGGAACGACACCCGGTCGAACGCCGCCTCGTTCTCGGTGAGCGTCAGCTCGTCCTCGGCCCCGCCGTCGACGAAGTCGAACACCATGCGCGGCAACCGACGGCGCGCCGCCGCGCGCAGGTCGGCGACCGTCACCGCCGATGCGAGCCGGCCCCGCCGTCCACTCCCGACCACGTGGTCCCTCCTGGTTCTCGGCCGAGCACGACGGTGCCGGGCCACACGCGTCAGCGCGGGCCCGGAACCGTCGTGACCCGACGAACGACGCCTGCCCTCAGCCGCGCTGCAGCGTCGCGAAGAGGTCCGGGTCGCTGCGGATCAGTCGGCGGTAGTTCGCGATCCACATCTGCTCGCGGAACTTGTTCTTCAGGTACGCGCCGCGGTAGCTCTCGGCGATCTGACGGTCGAGCGGCTTGCCGCCGACGGCCATGGCCGCCAGCTGGTAGCCGGCGCACAGCTCCATGATCAGCGCCTCCATCGTGACCCGCTCCAGCGTGTCGCCGACGTGCAGCGACCCGTGGTGGCCCATGAGCAGCGCCTTCTTGCTCCCGAGCGCGGCGACCATGAGCTCGCCCTCCTCGGAGGGGACGAGGTTCGGGTCGTCGACCCACGGCACGACCTCGTCGAGCAGCAGCGAGGCGTAGTCGTAGTAGACCCCGTAGGGCTCACCCGTCGTGCTCAGCACCGACATGTTCTTCGCGTGGGTGTGGATCACGCAGTTCACGTCCGGCCGCGCCGAGTAGATCGAGGCGTGGAAGTTGATGCCGGGCGAGGCCGGCAGCGTGCCGGGCTCGATGACCTGGAGGTCGAAGCCGACCTTGCTGACGTGCTCGGGCAGCGTCTCGTCGAAGTACTGGAAGGGCGTGACGAGGAAGGCCTCCTCGCCGGGGACGCGCAGGCTGACGTGTCCGCCGACCTGGCTGTCCAGACCCTCGCGGTGCAGGATGCGCCGCGCCGCGGCGATCTGGAACCGCGGGTCGCTCTCGCTGATCACGGGCTGGGTGGTCGGCGCGCTGTCGGTGAGACTCATCGGCTCCTCCGGTTCCGGGGTGCCGCCACCGGCCCGGGCGGCACCGCCTGCCCGGAAGGCTAGCCCGCCGCGGCGGAGCGGCGCTAGGGTTCTAGTGACGCTTTCAGGGTCAGGAATCGACCTACGTACTCGGCCGCGACGCGGCGGCTCCCCCGGAGGACAGGACATGACCGGACGCATCGGTGTGCTCGGAGCCGGCGGCATGGGATCGGCCTACGCCGCCCACCTCGCACGGGCCGGGGCGGACGTCGTCCTGATCGGCCGCGGCAGCGCGCACATCCGGGCCTTGCAGACTGCTCCGCTGCAGGTCGACCCGCCCGAGGGTGAGCCGTGGCGGGTCGACGTCCCGGTCGCGGTGCACGCGGCCGACGTCGCCCCGGGCTCGCTCGACGTGCTGCTCCTGCTCACCAAGGCCTACGACCTCGGCGAGGCCGCCGCCACGGCGGGGCACGTGCTCGCCGCGGACGGCGTCGCCGTCCCGCTGCAGAACGGGCTGGGCACCGACGCGCTGGTCGCGGACGTGTTCGGCGAGGAGCGCACCCTCGTCGGGACCACGACGGTGGGCGCCGCGCTGGCCGAACCGGGCCGGATCACGGTCTCGGCGTCGACGGCCGCGGGCGCCTCGCGCACCGACCTCGGCCGCATGGGGCGGGGTCGCGCACCCCTGGAACGCGGTGCCGCGGTCGCCGCTGCGCTGGGCGCCGCCGGCCTGTCGGCCGAGGCGGTTCCACAGGTCGACACGCTGATCTGGAACAAGCTCGCGCTCGCATCCATGAGCCCGGTGAGCGCGGTCCCCCGGGTCACCGTCGCGACCGTGTGGAACAGCGCCGAGGGCCGCGACGTCGTCCAGACGATGGCCGCGGAGGTCGTCGCCGTGGCCCACGCCGAGGGCGTCGCGCTCGACCGCGACGAGGCGCTCGCGCACGCCCGCACCGTCTGGGCGGGCACCGGCGAGCACTACACCTCGATGTGCACCGACGTCCGCAACGGGCGGCGCACCGAGCTCTCGAGCATGGCCGCCGCGGTCGCGCGGCTCGCCGGCACCCACGGCGTGCCGGTACCGGTGCACACGACCGTGCTGGGCCTGCTGGCGCTCGCCGGGGTCCGGTGAGCCCGGTGACGTGCAGCACGCGTCGTCTCGTGGCTAGCGACTATCCGAGGAGCGCCCGATGATCTCCCTCGCGGCCGGCACGGTACTCGACGCCGGACCCGCGGCGACGCTCGACGCCGCCGCGGCGGCCGGGTACGACGCCGCGGGGCTGCGGCTGGCGGCCGACACCGACCGGGCCACCGCGACGCGGCTGCGTCGCAGGGCCGCCGACCAGGGCCTGGTGCTGCTCGACCTGGAGGTCGTGCGGCTCGGGCCCGACCGTGACCTCGACGAGGCGCTGCGCCTGCTCGACCTCGCCGTCGAGCTCGGCGCCCGGTACCTGTTGACGGTCAGCGGGCACCCCGAACGCGCCGCCACGCTCGACCAGCTGGCGACGCTGGTGGGCGCCGCCCACACGACCCCGGTCCGGGTCGCAGTGGAGTTCATGCGGTTCACCCGGATCCCGACGCTGGCCGACGCGGTCGGGCTCCTCGACGAACTCGACGCCGACCCCGCCGACGCCGCCGTCCTGGTCGACGCGCTGCACCTGCAGCGCAGCGGGGGTTCTCCCGCCGACCTCGCCGCGGTCCCCGGGACCAGGATCGGCTATGTCCAGGTGTGCGACGGTCCCGCCACCGGCCCGGCCGACCTCGACGCCGTCGCCGACGAGGCCCGCCATCACCGGCTCGCCCCGGGCGAGGGCGAGCTGCCGTTGCGGGACCTGCTCGCGCGCCTGCCCGCGGACCTGCCGGTCTCGGTGGAGGTGCAGTCCGACCGGCTCGCTGCCGAGCTCGACCCGGCGGACCGCGCCCGCCGCCTGCTGGAGGCGACACAGCGCGTCCTCGTCACCGATCCCGCCACCACCGTCCTCGGACAGGAGTAGCCGTGCGCGCCGCCGTCACCACCGGCCCTCGCGACATCCGCGTCGAGACCGTCGCCGAGCCCGACCCCGGCCCCGGTGACGCCGTCGTCGACGTCGGCACCGTCGGGCTGTGCGGTACCGATCTGCACATGTACCTGGGGGAACGACACGACACCGGGTTCCCGCTGCGGCAGGGGCACGAGGTCGGCGGCACGCTCACCTCGCTCCCCCGCGGCTACGACGGCCCGCTGCAGGTCGGGGACACGGTCACGATCAACCCGGCCATCCCGTGCGGGCGCTGCCGGCCCTGCACCCGCGGGCGGTGGCCGGCGTGCACGTCGTTCCGCGCGCTGGGCGTCGCGCTGCCGGGCGGGCTGGCCGAGCAGGTCGTCGCGCCCGTCGGGCAGCTCTTCGGCGCACCCGGGCTGACCCCGACCGAGGCCGCCCTCGTCGAGCCGTTCTCGATCGCGGCGATGGCGGTCGCGCGCGCCGAGCTGCGTGGCGACGAGCGGATCGCGATCGTCGGCGCTGGCCCCATCGGCCTGGCCGTCACGGTGTGCGCGGCCGCCGCGGGGCACGAGATCCTCGTCAGCGACCCGGTCGCCGGGCGTCGGGCGCTCGCCGCCGAGCTGGGCGCCGCCCGCGTCGTCGACCCGCTCGCCGAGCCCGGTGCCGTCGCCGACTGGTCGCACGGCGAGGGTGCCGACGTCGCGTTCGAGGCCTCGGGAACCCGCCCCGGGCTCGAGTCCGCGCTGGGCGCGGTCGGCAACGGCGGCCGGCTCGTCGTGGTCGGTGTCGCGGCCCACGACCTCGTGGTGCCCGTGCCCAAGGTGCTGTTCGAGGGTGTCACGATCGTCGGCGCCCGGGCGGGCCTGTTCCCTGAGGCGCTCGCGGTGGTCGGCGCGCAGCGCGAGGCCGTGGCGCGCTTCGTCAGCGCCACCTACCCCCTCGACGACGTCGCCGCCGCCTTCGACCACGCCATCACCGGCGCCGCCGAGATCGTGAAGGTGTTGGTCACTCCGTGACCCGTGAGGGCCTGCGCGCCGTGGGACGGGAGGAGCGCATCCCGGGTCAGGTGGTGAGGGGCCGCAGGCCGAGCTGCGCGACGGCCGCGAGGCCGGCGGCGTAGGCCATCGTCGAGCCCGGACCGAGCGTCGCGCCGGCGCCCGGGTAGCCCGGTCCCATCGGGTGCGCGGTGGTGTTGCCCGCGGCGTAGAGACCGGGGACCGGGTCGCCGAACGTGTCGAGGGCACGCCCCTCGCCGTCGGTGACGATGCCGCCCTTGGTGCCGATGACGCCGGAGACGACCTCGACGGCGTAGAACGGCGGCGTCTCGACCGGGCCGAGCGCCGGGTGCGGCGCGTGCTGGTCGCCCCAGTACCGGTCGTAGGCGCTGGCACCCCGGTTGAAGTCGGGGTCGACGCCGTTGCGGGCGTGTTCGTTGAACCGGTCGAGGGTCTCGGTGAGCCCGGCGGGGTCGATCTCCAGCAGGGCGGCGAGCTCGGCGACGGTGGGTGCGGTGCGGATCCACGACGGCGTCGGCAGCCCGGCCCGGTGGGACAGGAACCCGTACTCGCGCAGGTGCCGCTCGTCGAAGATCAGATAGGCGGGCAGGTTCGCGAAGTCGTAGGCGCCCGGGTCGAACAGGTGGAACGCCTTGGTCATGTCGTTGTAGTTGTGCGCCTCGTTGACGAACCGGCGCCCGTTGCGGTTGACGATCACGGTGTGCGGGCCGGTGCGCTCGAACCGCAGCAGCGTGCCGGTCTGGGCGCCGTCGGTCTCGTCGCCGGGGACGAGGACCATCGGGCCCCACCACGCCTCGCGCATCGAGCCGAGCCCGACGCCCGCCTTCGCGGCCATCCGGATGCCGTCGCCGGTGTTGTGCGGCGGGCTGCAGCTGCCGTGCACGGGGCCGGACAGAAAGTTGTCGACCATCTCGGGCGACCACTCGAACCCGCCGCACGCGAGCACGACGGCCCGCGCGGGGACCCGGTCCCCCGCGGCGGTGACGACCCCGGCGACGGCCTCGTCCTCGACGACCAGCCGCTGGGCGGCGCAACCCGTCACGAGGGTGACGCCCGCGTCGGAGCAGGCGGCGACGAGGGGGGCGACCAGCGCGCGGCCCCGCGCGACGAGGCCGGCGGCGGCGCGGCGTTCGAGCATCTCCGTCGGGAAGCGGGTGAAGATGCGCCACTCCTCGTACTCGCGCATCGTGAACGGCAGCCGCAGGTCCGGGCGCAGGCTCCCGGCCAGCTCGCCCATCTGTGTGATGTCGTAGAGCTCCGGGTCGAGCGAGCGGCCGCCGGGGTGGGCGCCGTCCCACTCGGGGTGGTAGTCGGGGAAGTTGTCCATCGGCGCCATCCGCAGCCCGGCGCGGCGTTCGAGGAAGTCGAGCATCTCGGGCCCGCGGTCGACGAGCGCGGCGAGCACGTCGTCGGCGGTGCGGCCGGCGGTGACGGCGCGCAGGTAACGCAGCGCGTCCTCGCGGTCGTCGGTCAGCCCCAGTGCCGCCATCCGGGTGTTCATCGGGATCCAGAACATCCCGCCGGACACCGCGGAGGTGCCGCCGAGGTAGGGCGCCTTCTCCAGGACGGCCACCCGGGCGCCGGCGTCGGCCGCGACGAGCGCCGCCGTCAGCCCGATCGCGCCGGCCCCCACGACCACCATGTCGTGCTCCCTGGCGAGATCGCCGGTCCAGACGCGCACGAGCCCGCACCTCCTCCTGCTCGGGCCGCGGACCTGCCGCAGCAGCTGATGACGTTCCGGCCCGGGACCCGCTCGACCCGTGCCGGGCTCAGTCCCGCACGGTGATCGCGTTCTCCGGGCACGCCGAGGCGCCTTCGCGGGCGTCCTCCTCCGCACCGTCTGGGACGGTCACGTCGGCGAGGACGAACCCGTCGTCGTCGAGGTGGTAGACGTCCGGGGACGTTGCGGCGCACTGCCCGTGGCCGGCACACGCGGCCAGGTCGATGTCGACACGCACGGCGTGCCCCTCTCCTAGACGAGTAAGTCCGAACCCGGTCAGTGGTCGTAGGCGATCAAGGATCGGGTGATGGGCTGT